>NZ_LIQR01000122.1 GCF_001418575.1 Peterkaempfera griseoplana | reverse complement strand
CAGGCGCCGTGCCAGGCGCCGGCTCTTGAGGTGCTGCGCCGTCGTCTTCGCCTTCGCCAGCAACTCCTCCCGCTCTGTCCGGTCATCGCGCAGCCGGGCCAGCTCGGCACCGGTGATCAGCAGTTCCACGCTGTCGCGCGTGCGCTCTGGCGACAGGCCCATCGCCACCTTTAGAGCCTCCGCGCCCTCCTCGGCCAGCCCGGCCATCGTCAGCGCCCAAGCGGCCTGTCCCTCCAGCTCTGGGCGGTCCAGCCACGCCAGCCACCGCGGGTCTGATCCGCGCCCGGCCCGGTCGAACGCGGCACGCGCCCGTTCCACCGCCGCCCGGCATTGCGCGCCGTCCCCGTTGTAGGCCCACGCCCTTGCCTCGGTCACCGAGACATACGCTCGCACGAGCGCGGGCGCGCCGCTCGCCGCGACCACCGCGCTGCGGGCGTGGGTCAGCACTTCCCGGCCGTCGCCTCGCACCGCCGCCAGCCGCGCCTGGTGTATGCAGCCACGCGCCAGCCGGCCGCGATCCCCGACCGCCTGCGCCAGCCGCATCGCTTGCAAGTCGTAGCGCTGCGCCAGGCCCGGCAGCTGGTCGTCGTAGGCCATGCTCGCCAGCGCGAGGGCAGCATCAGCGACGCTGCCGTACAGCAGCCGACCGCGCCCGGCGTTGAACCGGCCTTCGAGCAGAGGAACGGCGTGGGCGGCGAGGAAGCTGGCGAACACGGAGCGGAACTGCCCACCTCCGTGCCGGGCGTCCGTCCTGCCGTATAGGTCGGTGTGCGCATCCAGTAGCTCGATGTCCGCCACGGTCACCCGCCGCTGGCCGTACCCGGCGATCTCCGTGTCGGGCAGCATGACCAGCGCCTCCATCGCGGAGGGCGTCGCAGCAAACGGCATCCCTCGCACCGCAGCGCTCCTGGGCACCGCATCCATCTGCCACAGCCGTCGCAGCATCCGCACCGCGTGGCCTAGGTCGCCGTATTGGAGCGCCTGCTCGGCCACATCCATATCCTCGGACCGCCACCCCAGGCTCTCTGGCGTCACCTGGCGCTTGCACGCATGGGTGAGGACATAGCACGCCGCGGCCGCCAGTTCAGGTCCCGGCTGCGCTCCCGCGAACCACCGCGACACCGTGCTCGTGCTCACGGACCTGGGATGGCCTATGGCCGCGCAGCGCTCGCGGATCCTCTGGGCGAATCCCGACATCGACCACGTGAGCTCGTCCAGCACGATCCGCTCGAGATCACGATTCCTCTGGGTGGCGCCTGGCACCGACGTCGCCCCGCTCATACGGTCGCCGTCGGGACCTGGGTGACCGTCAGCTCAAGCATGGCGGCCCCCGTCAGGTTGGGCGAGGACGGTAGTGCGGATGCGTTCTCTGCCTGACCGCATCGAGTCTGGGTTCTCAGGTCCGGCCGCGAACGCGGCGGCCGCGGCCAGCGCGCTGCGACGGCCCGGCGTGACCAGCGTGAACTCGTGGACTTCGCCACCGGTGCTGACCGCCGCGCGACAGACCCCGCTCCACAGGGCCTGCACAACCCGGACCCCGCAGGCGTGGTCGTTGCCCACGGCTTCCTCAGGCGTGGCGGCGGAATCGGTCATGGGCCTTTCCCTGGGTTGTCGGAGTTATAGCTCTCTGGAGAGGCGCCGGTTGCAGTCGGGCCGTATGACTCAGCTACTACCGAAGGCTCATTCGTCCCAGCGCGCCGCGGGGTAGCCGACCGTCGACGTCTTGTAGTTGGACCAGGTCGAGAAGGACTGCGAGTGCGGCGGCGTGCGCGCGATCGCGTGCCTGGAGGTGCTCCAGGATCCGGGTGACGTCAGCGTGGATCGTCTTGGCGGAGAAGTACATCTCCTGGGCGATCTGCTGGCTGCTTGCCCCGCTCACGATGCGCCGGAGAACCGCTGCCTCGCGTTGGGACAGGGCTGGCGGTGCCGGGAGCTGCGTCAGTTCGAGGTCCTGGGGCCGGACCAGCCCGTGGACGACGCCGAGCGCGGCTGCGTGTGCTCTGCCCTCCGCGCACAGGCCCGCCAGCACGCGAGGGACCTGTTTGCGGAGGGTCTCCTGCGAGACCTGGAGTGCGGAGGCGATCTCCGTGTTCGGGCGGCCTGCGGCCATGAGCCGCAGAATCGCGATCTCTCTGACCGTCAGGTGTGGCGGTGGCAGCGGGAGGATGACTTCTCTACCGGACACAGCAGCGGGGTTGGTCATCGGCTCAGGCACCTCCTGTCTGTCGAGTCCGGCTGGGGCCGTGTCCCCCCGCTCTGGACGTGGCCCCAAGTGACCGGCTCAGACGGCGGGGGTTGTTCCGGCCGTTGCCGGGCAGGACGATCCAGCGCATGTCCCGGCCAGAGACGGCGAACGGCGGGGGGATGTCAATGCGGGTGCCTTCGCGCAGCAGCCGGGTGCCGGGCACGTCCCACCGATCGGCAGCTGCGACACCTGGATCGAGGATGAAGTGGCACGCTCCTGCAAGGAGGTTGGCCAGGACGGGTCCGCGGGGGTCGAGGAGTGTGTGGGCGGCCTCGGCCTCGCGGTAGGGGACGCGCACCGTCTGGAAGTACCGGCCGCAGGTGATGGCAGTGGTGGCGAACTGCGGTACCCGGGCGGGATAGCAGTCTTCCTTGGCGTCCTCGCCGAAGTCCCAAGGCTGGCCTGCGCTCTGCCAGCTCTCCGGGGGGCGAGCGCGGATCTGCAGAGCGGAGACGGTTCGTACCGGTGGTAAGCCGGCGGACGAGGTCGGCCGGGACGTCGGTCGGCCGGCATCCCGTGTGGTCGTTCGGGTGGTAGGACTGGCGAGGGTGGTGTGAGGTAGACGGGTGCTCATCGGTTCCAGGTTCTGATCGAGGTGGCGAGGCGGCTGACCGGGCTGGGGTCTATGCGACGGGTGCGGGCAGTAGGCGTTGGGACCACTGGCCGCGTGAGGTGCCCAGGGCTTCCTCGGCGAGGCGGTGGAGTTGGATGTCGCCGGTGCCGGCGGGCGCGTAGATGTGGAAGGCGTCGCGGACCAGTCGTTCCAGGGGGCGGTCCTTCTGCAGGCCGGCCGCGGCGTGGATCTCCATCGCGGTACGGGCCGTGTCCAGCACCGCTTCGACGTTGACGTACTTGGCGTTCATCAGCTCCGGATCGCAGGGCAGGCCCTGGTCGAGGCGGTGCACGGCGTCGTAGGCCACGGTGCGCGCGGCCATCAGCCGGGACTGCATCGCGCCCACCCTCTGCCGGATCGTGGGCAGGTCGGCCAGGGGGCCGCCGTAGCGCTCGCGTTCCTGGACGAAGCGGACCGTCTCGTCCATGATCGCCTGGTGGATGCCGAGGGCGACGGCGGTCAGGTTGGGCCTGCCATACAGGACGCTGGAGGAGTAGGCGACGGCCAGGCCGTCCCCGTGTTCGCCGATCAGGTTGGAGGCGGGTATTCGGCACTGGTCGAGGGTGATCTCGCCGAAGGAGAAGCCGTGCAGGCCCATAGATGGGCGGTGCGGGGCGAGGGAGAAGCCGGGGCGGTCCGCCTCCACCAGGAACGCCGACAGGCCCTTCGACCCGCGCCCAGTGCGTACGACGACACCGTGCAGGTCGCCGATGTGGCTGTTCCCGACGTAGACCTTCCGGCCCGTGAGGACATACTCGCGGCCTCTGCGTCTGGCGGTGGAGGCCATGCCCAGGACGTGTCCGCCGGAGCCGGGCTCGGTCACCGCGATGGTGGGCAGGCACGACCCGTCGGCCACCCTTGGCAGCCAGGTGCGCTGCTGCTCCCCACTGCCGAAGTGGATGATCTTCGCCGCGCCGAGCATGGAGGCCTGGGCCATGGCGCCCATGGCGCCGCTGACGCGCGAGAGTTCCTCAATGACGAGGGTCTTCGCGAGGTGACCGGCGTTCATCCCGCCGTGCTCGGCGCCGACGGTTACTGCGATCCACCCCTGCTTGGCGATCAGCGCGGGCACCTCGTGGTCGACGCCCCCGGTGGCTTCCATCTCGGCGATGCGGGGGGCGATCTCGGCACAGGCGAACTCCCGCACCTGCTGACGAAGGGCTTCGTGGCGCTCCGCCGGGTCTGCGTGCACGTTCATCCTTCCCCTCCCTCACGGAGGTCCGCCGTGTCTGGCAGACGCCTTGCTATTGCAGGACGTGGCTGGTGTGCTGGCCGATGAGCTCCATGAGCGTGTCCCGGCGTTCCCGCAGGAGTGCCAGCCGGGCCTGGGCGCTGGTGCGGGGGCGTTCGGTCGGGCCGACGACGCACACGGTGCCCAGGACGGTGCCGGTGGGCTGGTGGATGAGCGGGGCGCCGGCGTAGGTGCGGATCCCGATGGCGTCGACGACCGGGTTGCCTGCGAAGCGGGGGTGGGCGTACACGTCTGGGAGGACCAGCGCCGTGCCGCGCTCGACGACCTCGGGGCACCAGCCTTGGTCGCGGGGCATGGTCCGGCCGACCGCCGGCAGATCTCCGTCTTCCGGGCAGTGCAGGCCGACGAAGACCTGTTCGTCGGTGAACAGGTTCACCATGGCGTAGGGCTCGCCGGCGGCTCGGGCGAGTTCGGTCGCGAACGCGTCGAACCGGTTGCTGGGCGCGCCGAGACCGAGGTCCGCGAGCAGTTGGAGGCGCTGCTCTCGCTGGTCGTCGGGGGATGGCAGGTGCAGTCCGGACTCGGGGTCGTAGGTCATGAGCGGATTCCTGTGGTGGAAGAGGCGAGTGTGGCGAGGGCGTGGCGGACGAGGGTGATCAGGACGGTGGCGGCGGAGCGGGTCTGGCGGGCGTCGCAGAGCAGGACGGGGACGGTCGCGGGGAGTTCGAGGGCGTGGCGTACTTCGTCGGGGGTGTAGCGGTGTGCGTTGTCGAACTGGTTGACGGCGATGACGAAGGGCAGGCCGCGCTGTTCGAAGTAGCCGACGGCGGTGAAGCTGTCGGCCAGACGGCGGGTGTCGGCGGGGATGACGGCGCCGACGGCGCCGTGGGCGAGGTCGTCCCAGGTGAACAGGAAGCGGTCCTGGCCGGGGGTGCCGAACAGGTAGAGGACCATGGGCTGCGGGTCGTCGAAGGTGATGCGGCCGAAGTCCATGGCCACCGTGGTGGTCGACTTGGCCTCGACCCCGGCCAGGGGGTCGGTGCGGCTGCTGGCCTCGGTGAGGTATTCCTCGGTCGTCAGCGGGGGAATCTCGCTGACCGCGCCGACCAGGGTGGTCTTGCCCACCCCGAAGCCGCCCGCGACCACGATCTTCAGCAGGGTCGGCGGGGTCGCGCGGCTGATCGCCGCGTCAGGCGACGTCGGGGAATTTCCGGCGTAGACCGGCAAGGACGGCCTCCAGAAGTTGCACGGATCCGGTGGGGTTGGAGGTGTCGGGCACTGACACGAGCAACACGCCGGCGTCGAGGCAGTCCGAGAGGACGACCTTGGCGACCTGGGCGGGTAGGCCCAGGTGCGCGGCGATCTCCGCGACCGAGCGGTGCTCGGTGCGGCACAGGGCGAGGGCCTGGGCGGCCTCCGGCGCAAGGGGACCGGCCGGTTGCGTTCGGCCGGGGGCCAGCAGGGTGACCAGGCGCATCGGGTGCCGGGGCCGGGTGCGGCCTTGCGTGACCGCGTAGGGACGCAGTTCCTGCTCGTCCTCGGCCACCCATGCCAGGCCGCTGCCGCCCGGCAGGTCACTGATCCGCACCGCGATGCGCATCAGCCTGGCGAGTCGGGGTGACCAGGTGCTCCGCCACGCTGTCGACCAGGGTGGCCATCTGGTGACCGACCACACCCGGGTCCGCATCCGGTGCCGTTAGCACGGCCAGGACCGTGCCCACCGTCCCCGGGTCGGTGCCGGTGCGCACCTGCATCCCTGCCGGCACGCCGTCCCCGGCGCTCATCACGAACAGCAGGGACATGTCACCCTCGATGACGATCTGACGGACCCCGCCGCCCTTGTTCGTGATCTGGCCGACACCCTTGGCGAGCGAGTACAGGCCGGACATCAGCGCGGCTGTGGAATCGGCTTCGTCGCTGGTCAGTCCCGCCCAGGCCAGTTTCAGCCCGTCGTTGGAGGCCAGCACGGCGCTCTCAGCGCCGGGGACCCGCATGAGGAATTCCCCCAGCAGCCATCCGAGGTTTGCCTGAGGCGGGCTCGCGGACATGCTGGTCGACATCAACGGCTCCAATCAGTTGAGTATGTGAATGTGAAGGACCCGGTCCCTCAGGGCTCGGTACTGCCTGTGCCCTGCCGGACTCCGGCGGAGTACCGTGCCATCAGGCCCGCGCTTGCCCGCCCTGAGGGCATCGTCGTCGGTGAGGGGTGTGCTCCCAGGTCGGGGCGCCCGGGTACCTGGCTTCGCCGGGGGAGCACAGGCCGCGAATCGAAGCCCCCTTGGGATGCGTCGCGCGGAACCTCGACTCTCCCGCTGCGCTGCGGCAAGGGCGGAGCTTCAGCGGGTCGACGGGCCACGGCGTGATGACTGGGGATCGCCGAGGGGATTGCGGCCGGCACCAGGGCAACGGGGGCGGTCTGCGCCTTCGCTGTCCGAGCCGATGGAACGGGCTGATCGGCTGCCATGAGCAGCGTGTTCGGTACGACCACGAGTGCCTGGGTGCCGCCGAGGATATTCGGGCGCAGCGAGACGTGGATACCGTGGCGGTGAGCGAGCCGGGCCGCGACGAGCAGGCCGATGTGTCCATCCCTGACCTGCGTCTGCACGTTGGTCCGATCGGGTGCGGCCAGAAGGTGGTTGAGGTGTGCGACCTTCTCGGGTGACATGTGCAGTCCGCGGTCCTCGATCTCGATGGCCAGGCCCGCGGGCACGCCCTCGGCGCGCATTGTGACCGCTGTCGAGGGGGGTGAGAACTTGGTGGCGTTGTCCAGCAGCTCGGCCAGGAGGTGGATCACCTCCGGGCCTGCATAGCCGGGCACGGCCAAGAGGAGGTCCGGTGGCACCACGCGCACCCGGGCGTACTGCTCGATCTCGGCGACGCCCTGCCGCAGCACTGTGGTCAGGGGGATGGGGCGGCGGACGCGGCGCGGGGTCTGCCCGCCGAGCACAGCAAGGCTTTCCGTGGCCCGGCGCGTCTGGGTCACCAGATGGTCGATCGTGAACAGCGCGTGCAGGAGGTCGGGGTCCTCCACACCCTTCTCCAGGGCCGACAGGGCGGTCACTGTCCGGCTGACCAGAGCGTGCAGCCGGCGGGCGACGCTGACCAGTACCTCGGCCTGCTCCACCTCACGCGGCAGCCGGGCGGCCAGAGCCGCTACGGCAGCAACCGCCTGCGCTTGCACTTCCTGAAGAGCGATCGCGACATCCGCGAACGGGTCCCCGGGCTGATCGTGGGGCGAGGGATTCACCTGCCAAACGGGCTCACCACGATCGACCTGCGCCAGGGCACGGGCGAGACCTGCTTGGCCGTCAGCGACCAGGCTGCGGAAATGCTCGATCCACCTCAGCACCGCGTCCTTGCTCTGGGCTTGCTGCTCTGTCTGATCCGCGACTGCCAAGGCGTGGCTCTCGCGCACGTCGCGGCACAGCGCGGTGACTGCCCGAGCGGAGAGAGAGGCCACGATGCAACAGCCCAGCGTGGCACCGGCAGCGGTCCATCCCAGCGAGGTATTGAGGGTCTCGTGCACCACCCATGCGGAACTGAACAGCCCCGCCGGAGCAACCGCCGGGGCGACCACGAGCCGCCGCAGTCGGCGGGTGAAAACCTGTTCGGTATCCCGGTGAGGTGAAGGCGGGGCCACGAGTGCAATCCTTTCTCGGACTTCGTGCTCTGTGTGTGGCTCGGAGGAAGCGATGGTTCCTCCCTTGCTGTCGGTCCAGGCACCGTGGGCGTGTGAGTGCTCACAGGTGCAAGCGGCTGAGCGTGTCGGCCACGCTGGTGGTCAGCTGCCTGATCGACGGCGCGAGCGAGCTGGAGGCGAGCTAGGCCTGCGGGACGCTGCCCAGGGCGCGGGCCGTGTCAGGGGCTGTGCTTTGCATGGGCGCGGTCGCCTTTCACACGGGGCGTGGCGGAGCCGCTGCTTCCGTCAGACACCCTCGACCCACCGCGACCAGGATGTAGCTCTCTGTGAGGGCTTAGGTTGCGCCCGGCAGGGGCGTCACTGCCATGCCGACCGGCAGCACGGATCCACTTGCTGGCGGCTGATGCACGGGGGCGTGCTGTACTCGGAGCGACGGCGGGTTATTCGGAACGGCTGCAGCTCGATCGGCGGAGCCCAGCACGGGTACCTCGCCGTCATCGAACTCAATCCACACCACCTTGCCGGTCCGGCGCGGCAGCCAGCCCCACTCCGCAGCGAGCTCGTCAACCAGGTCCAGGCCCCGACCGCCGACCGCCTCCAGCGCTTCAGCCTGCTGTTGGTCGTCGAGGTCCACGAAACCTCTGATCCGAGGCGGCTCAGGGCTGAGGTCGGCGACCTCGACGCGCACCCGTCCGTAGCGCATCCAGGCCACTCGAACGCTGTCTGCCCCGCCGGCGTGCATGAGGGCGTTGGTCAGGACCTCAGACGAGCACAACCCCACCAGATACACGACGTTCTCCGGCAAGCCCCACCGTTTGAGCGTGCGCATCAGCGTCTTCCGAGCATCGTTGACACCCAGCGCCCCCGACTTGCTTACCGCAACAGTGTCCTCCCGCACGGCGCACTGCACCCCTTCAGACTGGCCGTTCATCCGCCCCTCCTCCGGCACTGGTCTTGGCACCCGGCGAGAGTGGACGACAGCGATACACGACGGATCAGGCTGCGGGCGAAGGAAGTGCGAAGGCACGAGGGCTCCCCTCTGGTCGGGTACACGTCCTGCACGAGGCGAGTGTCCGCAGGCGCAGCACAGTCGCCGATGGCTACTCAGAGTCGGCCAGCAGTGACTACATTGAGCAAACCGTCTGACCGGCTGCGGGGGTATCCCGTCAAGGACCCCGGCTTGAGCAAAGTGAACAAAGATCATCTCGGAGCAAGGGGACGCAATGCCCGCGGCTCGTAAGCGCAACGTCCGGCTTGAGGCACTGCTGGCAGAGGCCGGGTGGTCTCGCGCCAAGGCAGCGGCTGCCTTCGTCCGCGTGGCCAAGGAAAACGGGGCTACGCAACTTGCGCTGGTGGGGCGAACCCACATCCAGGCCTGGGTCGAAGGAACGGTTCCCGACGATCCCCAGACACCTGTGCTGCTCGCCCAGACGTTCACCCGTCGGCTTGGACGCCCCGTACTGACGACCGACTTAGGACTGGGCGTGGAGGCGCCTGACTGCGAGGGGGACCTGTGGGATACAGATACGCTGATCGCGCTTACCGATCTCGGGAGACGCGACTTGAGCATGGATCGCCGCCACGCCCTCAGCGCCCTGGCCTACCAAGTGACCACCCTGGCACTCCCCCACGCGCCGCGGTGGTCTGCGTCCGTCGGCGCCCAGACGCGTCGGCCTGTCTCCGGTCGGCGCGTTGGTCAGGGAGACCTGGCTGCAGTGCGCGACGTGATCGACTTGTTCTCCCAGATGGACCAACGACGCGGTGGCGGCCACGGTCGCTCCTCCGTCGTCCAGTACCTGACGACGGAGGTCGAACCCCTCCTCCACGGCCGCTTCGCCACCAACGAGCTGCGACAAAACATGTTCTCCGCGGCCGGCGAGCTGGCCTACCTCTCGGGCTGGATGGCGTTCGACGCATCGGAGCACGGTCTCGCCCAGCACTACTTCGCCAACGCGGTCAAGCTCGCCGCCGAGGCCGACGACGCCCCCCTCGTCGGCCATGTCCTGCGCGCAATGGCCCACCAGGCCAACGATCTCGGCCATCACCGCGCCGCCTGCCACGTCGCAGCTGCCTCAATAGAAGGTGCGCGATACCGCGAGGCAAGCCACCGCGAGCGCGCTCTTCTTGGGGTCGTCCACGCCCGGACCCTGGCAGCGACCGGAGACGCGAAGGGCGCCGCTACGGCGTTGAATCGGGCGGAGGACGATCTGGCACGCGCCGAGGCCAGCCGCGGCGATGAGCCACGGCGCGTGTGGTTCTTCCAGGAAGCCAGCCTGGCACACGAGACCGCATGCACGTTGCGCGACAGTGGTCATCTCGATGCGGCCATCAGTCAATTCCGGCGCAGCGCACGCACGCGTCAAGCAGCATTCCCGCGCACTCACGCGGTGACGCTGGGCTACCTCGGAGCGCTTCAGGCACAGCAAGGCGGAATCGAACAAGCGTGCAGCACCTGGGCGCGGGCGCTGGACCTCATGGACGGCGTGCGGTCGGGCCGCACCGTACAGACCGCCCGACAGATGCGCCAAGCGCTCTCCCCCTATCGACCGCGCGGCATCAGCGCGGTGCGTGAGGTTGACGCCCGGGCCGCCGCCTACCTCGCCCACAGCATCTGAGAACCCCGACACAGGAGAAGCCCATGACTCTGCAGCAGCTGTCGCTCCCCGTGATCGGACACGTGATCTCCCCACGTGCCGAAGTCAGCGACGACTACTGGGGCGGCGTCCAGTCGATCATCCGTCTCGTGCCTGAGCTTCCACTCGACACCCTTGAGGGACTGGACGCCTTCTCGCATCTGCAGGTGGTCTTCAAGTTCCACCTCGCTCAGCCGGAGGACATCCACCTGGGTGCGCGAAGCCCGCGTGGCAACCCTGAGTGGGATCCCACCGGCACGTTCGTGCACCGTAACCATCGACGCCCGGCACAGATCGGCATCTCCCATCCGCGGCTGATCAAAGTCGAGGGTCGAGACATCCATGTCAAGGACCTCGACGCAGTGAACGCCACCCCAGTCATCGACCTGGCGCCATGGTTCGAGCAATTCGGTCCGCGCGGAGCTGTCCAGCAGCCCGCCTGGCCAGGGGACATGCTCGGCGACTACTGGACCGCTCAGTAGCCAACGCCACCCCGAACTGCGCGCCTACGTCGCCACCGGCCGTTCGATTCGCCTACTCCGACACGCCCTGCTACCCGGGACACAGCAGTCAACGCCCAGCACCCAAGCATCGAGACGAGGAGGAGGCTGTGCTCCCTCAACGCGAGACGGTCCAGCCGTACGCCGAACACGCGCGTCCGTACTACGTCGACAAGGACATCGCCCACGACTGGCGGCACATCGAGCGGATCCTGAGGCGCCTGGACTCTCTCGCTGATGGTCGGCCCGTGCAACGGAGTTGCGCTGGGTCGACCTGGACCAGGCGGTGGGGATGTGCGGCGACGGCCGGATCGCGGAGGCCGGGACCCTCGTTGCGGTCCTGCTGACCGCGCAGCGCCTCTCATCCAGGTCCGGCTCTGTCGGCCCCCGGCGCCGGCAGGGGTCCGCTGCCCGACCTGTAACCGTTCGGCGCGGCCCCGGGTCGCGGCCTCCCCTGCCTCAGTTCCTCTGTTCTGCGAGAGGTTGCGCTATGACGTCTTCGCCCGCCCTCGGTGACCTGCTCACCAGCTACGTCCGCCGCTTCCCTGGTGAACGCGGCGGCCTCGAGCAGCTCCTAGCAACGGCAGACCCCTCGGCGTTGCCCCGCGTCGCGGGCCCGGGCGGGCTCCCTTACGCCGTGCGCTGCAGCGCGATGGTGCTCGGCCGCTCCCTGCGGGTGCTGCACGTGCAGCAGACCGCCGGCGGGTGGGTCCTGCCGGGCGGCCGGTGGGCACAGGCGGAGCAATCGCTGATGGCCGTGGCCCTGCGCGCGCTCGCTGAGCAGACCGGGGTGCAGCCTGGTTGGCTGTGCCTGACGCCACAGCTGCTCGCCGAGGTACTCGACGTCGAGGTGGCTGCGGCGGCCGCCGGGACCGACGAGGGTCACGAGGTCGAGCTTAGGTTCGTGTTCCACACCGTTGCCGACCAGCCATGCCTCCGCCTTCCCAGCGACCGGCGCGCCGGTGCCGGATGGATACCGCTGGACGAGGTGCCCAGCGCCAGGCTGCGCGAGAAGGTCGTCGCCGCGGGATTGACCGGACGGGCCGAGCCGCTGAACGCCTCCGCGCTCATCCACGACGGCCGCGGCCGGTATCTGCTCCACCTTCGGGACAACTACGCAGGCATCTGGGAGCCGGGAGCGTTTTCGCTGCTGGGAGGCGGGCGTGACCCGAAGGACCAGTCGCTGGAGGACACGCTGCGGCGAGAGCTCGCCGAGGAGGTCCCCGGCCTGCAGCTGACCCAGGTGCAGCCGTACTGCGTGGAGGATGTCGTCGACGTCCACGGCCTGGCCACCCCGATCCAGATCTTCGCCGGCCGATGGAACGGGGACGTCGACCAGCAGCCGCTGACCGAAGGCGTGCTGCTGCGGTGGTTCACCACCGACATGCTCCACCGGCTGCGGCTGCTGCCCAGCACCCGCGACCTGATCCTGCGTCACGCCGCCGAACTCTCCGCCATCTCCGCAGTACCGGCACGAAGCGGACCCAGCGACGAGACGGCCACCGTGGAGGACCTCGACGCGGAGGTGACGGTCTCCGAGGACGTGAAGGAGCATGTCGCCGCCCACCGCGCCCCGGCCGCCGCCGCGGACGCGCTGATCCGCAACGACCAGGGCCACATCCTGCTGGTGAACCCCTGCTACAAGCCCGGCTGGGACCTGCCGGGCGGCATGCTCGAAGACGAAGGACCCGAGCACGCCGTCGCCCGCGAGGCCCTGGAGGAACTGGGCGTGCCGGTGGACGTGGGCCGGCTGCTGGCCATGGACACCGTCCCGGCCCACGTGTACGGGCGCACCCTGGTGGCCTACATCTACGCCGCCCACCCGCGCGGCCCCATCGACCCGACGAAGCTGGTGCTGCAAGACGAGGAGATCACCGCTGCCGGGTACTTCCCCGAGGCCGAGGCGCTGGCGCTGTTGCCCGCGCCGCTGCGCCGTCGGCTGGCGAGGGCCTTGGAGGCTGAGCGGAGCGCGCACACCGCGGTGCTGCTCGACGGCCGGCCCGCGGCGCGGAGCAAACGCGACCACTATGCGCTGCTGCCCTCGCCGATGGTCGCCGCCACGGTGGTCCTCACCGACGAGCAGGGCCGGGTCCTGGTCCTGCAGCCCTCGTATAAGCAGCACTTGGAGCTGTGCGGCGGGATGGTGGAGGCCGCGGAGTCGCCGGCCGAAGGCGCGGCCCGCGAAGCGTGGGAGGAGGTCGGTTGGCGTGGTGATGTGGGCCGGGTCGTGGCGGTGGACACCTCGTCGGGTACCGATGGCCGCTACGGACGCGGTCTGGCGTGCTTCCTGTTCGCCCCTGCTCCGCTGACCGAAGCCGAGGTCGACGCGCTCGTCCTGGGTGAGGAGGTGGCGTCCGCGCGGTGGCTGCCCCGCCTGCAGGCCCGCGAGGTCCTGCCACGGCGGCTGGCCGCGCGCATGGACGCCGCTTTGGACGCCCGGACCGCGGGCACGACCGTCCACCTCAGTGCCGGTCGGCCCGACGTCCCCGCCCTGCGCACCCCAACCATGGCCGATGCCGCGCTGTCGGCAGAAGAGCCGCACGCATGACCGGCAACACGCCAGCGCAGTCCGCAGCACTGAACGCGCTCGCGCTCTGCGTCGTGCTGCGGCCGCTGAACGACGCCGATGCCGACGACGTGCAGCGGATCTACTCCGGTCCCGACCGCGCAGCTCAGGGGGACGCCGACCTGACCGCCGGCCAGGCCCGCGACCTGATCGCCAACGCCGCCGAAGCGGTCGATGGCGTGCCGCTGCAGCCGGGCATGGTCGGCGTCACCGCGGAGGGACGGCTGGTCGGCACGATCGGGCTTCGCAGCGCCGGAGGCGGGCACTGGCGCGTGGGCTGCGTGCTGCGCGACGACGTCTGGGGCCGCGGCTACGCGACCGCCGCCCTGCAGCAGGTCGTCACGGTCGCCTTCCGCGACCCCGCGGTGTGCAGCCTGGACGCGAAGGTGCGCTTGGACAATCCCGCCTCCGCCCGGGTGCTGGCCAAGTCCGGGTTCCGGCTCGTCGGCCAGGATGACCGGTTCCGCCACTTCGTGCTCGATCGCCCCTCCCAGCCGCCGGCATATCCCTCGTCAAGGCCCGTCCGCCTCATCCCTTGACCGCCCCGTTCAGAGTCGGCTTCCGCTCTTGGAGGACATCACGGCCCCCGCCCGCACCGTCCAGCACGGCACCGCCGCGCACTGGTCCCGCCGCTACGTCGAGGGCAAGGACTACGCGCCGCTCACCGACCAGGAGCGCGAACTGCTCGCAGCCCTCCCCGGCCCAAGAACGCTCGGGCACTGGAGCTGTGCTGCGGCACCGGCGCCCTGACCCGTCACCTCGCTGCGCTCGGCTACCAGTCCCTCGGCACCGACTTCTCCGAAGCGGGCATCACCCGGGCCCGGGAGCAGACACCGGCCGGCCTGACAGCCCAGTTCCGGTGCGTGGACTTCAACACCGACGTGGACCTGGTCGCGCCCCACTCGCAGGATCTGATCGTGTGCCGCCTCGGCGTGGCGTTCCCCGACGGGCCGCTCCTCGTGGACCGGGTCACCAACTGGCTTTCCCCGCGCGGGGTGTTCATGGTGGTGCTCCCCTACCCGCGGCACCTGGACCCGGCCCGGCGCACGATCTACCTCGACGAGCAGCAGATCAGCGACCTCACGACCGAGTTCCGCCGCGTCGAACGGCACTACACCGAGCACCTGCTCCTCCTGCTGCTCAGTGACTGGGCTCCCAGCCACAGCACCGCTGAGAGGCACCTGCCGAAGCCGAACGCCTGCCTGGGCGTCGGCATCGTCGTCCAGGACCGCGCGCCACCGGTCGCATCCTGCTCGGCCGCTCCGCCCGGTTCCCCGGCATGCTCGAGGCCCCCGGAGGCAAACCTGACAAGAACGGCACCCTCACCGAGGACCTGCGCCACACCTGCACCCGGGAACTGCGCGAGGAGACCGGGCCTGGTCGCCGACCCCGCCGACATCCAGCTGCGATCCGTCCTCGTCGACGACCGCGGCGTTCCCCCGCGTCACCGTCGCCGCCTACGTGGACACCTTCGAAGGCTCGGCCACCGCAACCGAACCGGACCTGATTGAGGCGTGGGACTGGTACGACCCCAATGCCCCGCTTCCCGGCGAACTGTTCGTCCCCACCTTCGACTGCCTCAGTGTCGTCTTCCTGGCCAAGTTCCACGGCCGCCCAACCCGCCACTACCCGCTCGACCGCGAACTGCACGAACTGCCCGCCGCCCGGACCAGGCCCCTCCCCCGCGTCCCGGGGCCAGCCGCCGGGACCGACACCGCGATCGCCGACGGCCAGCCCGCCGTCAGCCTGCCGGCCTCCGCCTGGGTCCACGCGCTGCCCCACCACGCCCGTGCCGCGCGGACCCTGCGGACCGTGGCTGGCCGGAGGACCTGTACCACCCGGATCCGGAGCACACCCGGTACTGCGCCGCGCGCGTTGCCGAGCCTCCCGGAGGTGTTGGCTCGGCGCAGCGCCGAGCAGCCGGACCAGCTGGCGTACGCCTTCCTGCACAACGGTGAGGAGATCGCCGACACCATGACCTACCGACAACTGGACGTACGGGCGCGGAAGGTCGCGGCACGGCTGACCGCGCTCGGGCTGGCCGGGCGCAGTGCGGTGCTGCTGCACCCGTCGGGGCTGGGGTTCGTGTCGGATCTGCTGGGCTGCATGTACGCGGGTGTGGCGGCAGCGCCGGTACAGGTTCCGTCGCGTGCCCGTGGTCTGGAGCGGCTTCGGACGATCGCCGATGACGCCGGCGCTGCCGTGGTGCTCACCACCACGGAGGTGAAGCGGGATCTGGAGAAACGTTTCGGCGCGTTGCCCCAGCTGGCCGGGCTGACTCTGCACGACCCGGACTCGCTGGCCGCCACGGCCGAGCGGTTGGCACCCGAGGTGGTGGCGGGCTGGGAGCCACGCCCGATCGGCGCGCAGGAGCCGGCACTGCTGCAGTACACCTCGGGGTCCACGGGCGCGCCGAAGGGGGTGCGGGTCACGCACGCCAACTTCGGCAGCAACGTGGACGAGACCGAGCGGCTGTGGCCGTGCCGGGGCGACGCCCGGGTGGTGAACTGGCTCCCGCTCTTCCACGACATGGGGATGCTGTTCGGCGTGGTGCTGCCGCTGTGGGCGGGCATACCGTCCTACCTGATGGCCCCGGACGCGTTCATCCGCCGCCCGGCGCGCTGGCTGGAGGCGCTCTCCCGGTTCCGGGGCACACATGCTGCGGCGCCGAGCTTCGCGTACGAGCTGTGCGCCCGGGCGGTGTCGGAAAGCGAGGTTCCGCCGGGCCTGGACCTGTCCTCCTGGCGGGTGGCTGCCAACGGCGCGGAGCCGGTGCGCTGGCAGACCATCAGGTTCTTCACCGAGACGCTGGGCCGCGCCGGGTTCCGGCCCGAGGCGATGTGCCCCGGCTACGGCCTCGCCGAGAACACCCTGAAGGCGACCGGCAGCCCGGAGGACCGGCTGCCGACCGTGCTGTGGCTGTCCGCCGAGGAACTGCGGGCCGGGCGGGCGGTCGCGGTGCCGACGCCGCAGGATGCAGCATCGGCACCGTCGCCCGACGTGGTGCCGAGCATCGGGTGCGGCAGGACGGTGGGTGACAGCCTGGTACGGATCGTCGACCCGGAGACGCACGCCACCCTGCCGGACGGACAGGTCGGCGAGATTTGGGTGAGCGGCCCGTGCGTGGCCGCCGGCTACCACGGCCGGGAGGAGGAGTCCGAGCAGACCTTCCGGGCCCGGCGCGCCGACCGCACCGAGCAGCATACCTGGCTGCGCACCGGAGACCTCGGCCTCCTGCACCGCGAGGAGCTGTTCGTCACCGGCCGGATCAAGGACGTGCTGATCCGTCAGGGCCGGAACTTCTATCCCCAGGACATCGAACTGTCCGCCGAGAACGCCGACCCGGGCCTGCACCCGAACTGCGCGGCGGCGTTCTCCGCCGATGACGGCACCCAGGAGCGCCTGGTGCTGGTCGTCGAGGCCGACGGCCGGGCGCTGCGCGGCGGCGGCGAGCAACTGCGCGAGCGGATCCGCCGTGCGGTGCACGACCGTCAGCGTCTGGAGGCGGACGAGATTCTGCTGGTACGCCGGGGCTCGTTGCCGAAGACCTCCAGTGGCAAGGTGCAGCGCCGGGAGACCCGACGCCGTTACCTGGACGGCGAGTTCGGGTCCGCCGAGGCGGCGGCGCCGCGCGAACGGGTGGAGGCCGGGCGGTGACCGGAACGCTGCGAGCAGCTGCGCCGGTTGCCGGTGCACGGATCCTCGGTGTCGGTGCGTACCGGCCCCGCCGGGTGGTGGACAACCATGAGCTGGCGCCGGCCATCGACTCCAGCGACGAGTGGATCCAGCGGAGGTCCGGGATCATCACCCGGCGGTTCGCCGCGCCGGACGAGACGCTGGTGGCGATGGCCGCCGAGGCATCGCTGAAGGCGCTCGCCCACGCGGGGGTGCAGCCGCAGTCGGTGGACACGGTGATTCTTGCGACCATGTCGCATCTGGAGCAGTCGCCACCCGCCGCGCCCCAGGTCGCGCACCAGATCGGCGCGGCCAAGGCCGGCGCGATGGACCTGGGCTCGGCGTGCGCCGGGTTCTGCCATGGGCTGGCGCTGGCCGACGGGCTGGTCCGAGCCGGGCACAGCCGCCATGTGGTGGTGGTCGGTTCGGAACGGATGAGCGACATCGTCGACCCGAACGACCGGAGCACCGCGTTCCTGTTCGGTGACGGTGCCGGTGCGGTGGTGGTCGGCCCGGCGGACACCTCCGGCATCGGCCCGGTGGTGTGGGGGGCGGACGGTTCGCGCTCGCAGACCATCGCGCACTCGGACCACTGGACGGCACTGCGTACAGCCGACCGCCCGGCCGCCTGGCCGACCCTGCGGATGGACGGCCAGGCGGTGTTCCGCTGGGCGGTGGAGACCGTCCCGCAGGTCGGCCGACGGGCGCTGGAGGCGGCCGGGGTGGGCGTGGCCGAGCTGTCCGCGTTCATACCGCACCAGGCGAACATCCGGATCGTGGATGCCGCGGCAAGGGCGCTGGGCCTGCCCGCGCACGCCGCGGTGGCGCGGGACCTGACCGGCACGGGCAACACCTCGGCCGCATCGGTGCCGCTCGCCATGGACCGCCTGCTCAGCGAGGGCGCCGTCGAACCAGGCGGCCTCGCTCTCCTGGTCGGCTTCGGCGCCGGCCTGTCGTACGCGGGTCAGGTGGTCGCCCTGCCGTGAACCTGGGCAGGATGGACACATCCGCAAGCGGCAGGAGGAGCAACCCGAGTCGGCGCGATGGGCGTCTTCCTGTGGTCGCGGTCAACCACGAACGCCGCGTACAGTCCGGGCAGTCCGAGGGTCGCGGCCGTGCCACTCGGCCAGGTGAGTTGGATGCCGGCGCGCTCAGCCAGGACCAGCATGCTTGCCACGAAGCCCTCGGAGAGCGCGATCACGACCGCATGACTCGTGGAGAGGTGCCGCACCAGCAGGGCATCGACGAAGGTCTTCAGGGCCACGGGGTCGATCTGGCACTCGTCGTCCTGCATGGGGCCGATGCCGGACGGCACGCCGAGTTCGTCCTCGAAGACGGAGACCTGCCGCGGGAACAACCGGGCAGCGCCGTTGGACGGGTTCCAAAGCGATTGCTCGCCCAGGTCTAATAGAGCGCCGGGAAGCGGTGATCACTCAGTCGGGGTAGTCACCGGTGGGACCTGTGCAGGCAGGCTGGAGGATACCTGCCATTCGTCGCGCAGGATGCCGTACGTGATGGAGTCTCTCCAGGCGCCGCGAACGAAGACGTGCCCTCGAATGCGGCCCTCTTCGGTCATACCCGCGGCGAGCAGCGTCTTCGCAGACGCCTCGTTGAACGGTGCTCGGGCAGCCCACACGCGATGCAGGTCCAAGTCCTGAAACACGAGGTCGAGGAGCAGGCTGACAGTCTCCCAGCCGTATCCGACATGCCAGGACTCAGGGCGGAGCGCGAAGCCGCTGGTCGCGGCGCGCTGTTGGTGAGGGTCGAGAGCCAAGCGAGCGAAGCCGACGAGCGCGCCGCTGGCGTTCTCCATGACCGCCACCGCGTACTCATCACGAGGCTTTGCAGCGGCTGATGCGATGGAGCGCGTGACGATAGCGCCCACCTGGTCGAGCGAGCGGGGCTCGCACGACCAGGTGGGCGGTCGCCTCCGGGCTGCCGTAGATGGCGTGGACTGCGTCGACGTCGTCGACAGTCAACTCTCGGAGAGTAAGACGGGGGCCGCGGCGGCAGATCGGATGCATGCCGCCGGACTCTACTCCGCGTGGGTCAGCGGCGAAGGGCGAGCGGGGGGCGGCTGAAGGACGCGATCTCCTCGGAGAATTGTCGGGCGACAACCGCGTTCCGAGAACGGCCCCTTGAGAGAGCTCCGCGAACGCGGCGCGCGGAGTAGATGATGCCCGCGTTGCGCTGCTCGGCCGGCAGGTTGAGGACGGGACGTACCGCGTCGGCCGCATCGCCGAAGGCCCAGTAGGGATGATCGGGATCGGCAAAGGCGCGCGCGGCGTCCTCCAGCGCGGGCCCGTTGACGGTGAACGTGTCACGGTCGCGGTCCAGGCTTGGGGTGCGGCCCAGGACCGGGTTCAGGCTGCGGACTTCGAGGTAGCGGGATCCCCAGGGAACCACATCACCACCGACTCGGTCGGCCTGGGACCGCTACTCCGTGCTCTTGAGAAGGAGGGGACGTGACGACGTCATCTACGACATGGTCGTCAACCCCACCTGGCCCGGTAAGGCTACTTCTCCACCAGCGGACACACGACCCTGTCAGAGCCCTGGAGAACCACCACTTCCTGGGGCAGATCGACGCCTGGTTCATCAGCGGCCTCCTCGGCATCCATCAGACGCCGGGCTCGATCGGACTCACCCAGGCCGACATAGAGGACCGCGCACGTGACGGTCCTGGCCGGCGCAACCACGATGTGTTCCGGGCCGAGCGGGGGCTTGGAGATCCCCTCTCAGGTGGCCTGTTCCTCGACGGGGTGGAGGGCCAGGCGCTGCTGTTCGGCTTCGACGATCCGGCGGGCGAGGGACTGCTCCGAGATGTCGACCGCATCGGGGGTGGAGTGCGCGGTGTCGCTGTGGCGGGCGTAGTCGTCGAAGGCCCGCGCTTTGGCGGCGAGGATGTCGAGCATGCGCTGGTCGACGCTGTCGGTGGCGAGCAGGCGGTGGACCTGAACGCGGCGGATCTGGCCCATGCGGTGGGCGCGGGCCACGGCCTGGTCCTCCAGGGTGGGCTTGACCTGGGGCTCGCACAGGATGACGACGGAGGCGGCCTGCAGGTTCAGGCCCACCCCACCGGCCTGGATCTGGCTCAGCAGCACCGCGTGGCCGGGGGCCGCGGTGAAGTCGTCGACGAGCCGCTGGCGGGCGGCGGCCGGCAGGTCGCCGGTGATGGGGCCGGGGGCGGACGTGGCGAGGGCGGCGTGCACGGTGGCCAGGACGTCTCGGAAGTAGGAGAAGACGACTACCTTCAGTCCGTTGTCCGCGGCCTCGCGGACTACCTCCCGCAGGCGTTGGAGCTTGGCCGAGTGCGCGGGGTCGGCGTAGGCGGCGCGCCGCATGGCCATGAAGTTTCCGGCAGCCACGGCCGTGCGGTAGGCGGTGAGGTCGGCCGGGGAGAACTCCTCCCAGTCGTCGACCCGGACCAGGTCGGGGAGTTCGGTGAGCACGTCCTCCTGGTTGCGGCGCAGGTAGGCCGGGGCGACGGCCTTGCGGAAGGCGTGCGGGCCGGCGACGGCCAGGCTGCGCCGGACCTCTGCGGCCAGGTCGGGCTGGACCTGGGCGACCAGGTTGCGGAACTCCTCGACCCTGTTCTCCATGGGTGTGCCGGTGAGGAGCAGGACTCGCTCGGCGCGCCGGGTCCAGGTGGCGAGGGCCTGGGCGCGGCGGGTCTGCGGGTTCTTGACGTAGTGGGCCTCGTCGGCGATGAGCATGCCGATGGGGGTGTCCGGCGGTATGTCGAGGGTGGGCAGGGTGTCGTAGGTCGTGACGGCGATATCGCCGTGGCGGAGCCACTCCTCGCGGGCGAGCCCGCGGTCGGGCCCGTGTAGGCGGTAGGCCTGGAGCGTGCTGCGGGCCTCGGTCTCCCTCAGCCAGTTGATCAGGACGCTGGCCGGGCACACGACGAGGAAGTGGGTGTGCCCATCGGCTTTGAGGTGGGCGAGGGCGGCTATGGCCTGGACGGTCTTGCCCAGTCCCATCTCGTCACCGAGGATGACCCGGCGCTGGGCGAGGGCGAAGCGGGCGCCGAAGGCCTGGTAGCCGCGGAGCGATACCCGGAGGTGGGTGTGTTCCAGCCGTTGGGTGCGGACCTTCTCGGCTAGGTCGGTGGGCAGGAAGCCCTCGGCGCCGGCCTGGTCGGGTGAGGGGCCCGTGAGGTCGCTGAGCAGGGTGTAGTACTCGGCTGGGCGCAGTTCGAAGTCGACCCAGGCTTCGATGCCCGACACGGGTGGGCGCAGCAGGTCCACGCAGGCCTGGGAAAACAGCAGCGGCAGAGCGTCAGCGTCTGCATCGGCGAGCTGGGTGCCGAGTTCCTGGACGGCCTGCCGGGCCTGTTCGCGCCGGTGCTGACGGCTGAGCAGCAGATGCAGCCGTCCACGGGCCGGGCGTGCGGCGGCCAGGAGCCCGGCGAGCTCATTCTGCAGCCGCTCGGCGGTGGTGCGGGCTCGTACGGCGTCCGGTCCGGCGGTCACCAGCCGGTGCAGTGCGACGACCAGCGCGGTGGTGGCGGGGTCCTGCTGCCGGTTGACGTCGAGGCGGACCGCGACGGTCTCCCGGGCGGCGTCGGCGATCTGTCGGGCGGCGGCGAGGGACTGGGTGGCCGTGGTCCTGCCGACACCGGGGATCTGCCGGAGCGTGTACTCGGTGGCGTCCAGGACGTGGGCGACGGTGGTGAGGCCCGCCCGCTCCAGTGCGGTCGCCCGGAGCCGGCCGTCGGTGGCGTCCGCGAGCCGCGCGACCGGGATGCTGGTCAACTCGCGGCGGACCAGCTCCTCATGCAGCGGAGCCAGCGCCTCCTCGGCCGCCGCCCGGGCACGCGCATGGTCGGCAAGCACGGTCCGCGCCATTGTGCGGAGGGTTTCAGCCCTCCGCAGCAGAGCCCTGGTCTCCCTGCCGGGGGACACCGGACTTCCCACGGCTCCGACCCCGCCCATGCCC
>NZ_LIQR01000121.1 GCF_001418575.1 Peterkaempfera griseoplana | reverse complement strand
CGCGGGCCGTCGGGACCGGGCCGGGGGCGGGGTGCGGGGGTGGCGTCAGCGGACGTCCACGTGGTCCGTCGGCTTGTCGCTGTCGAGGTGGTGGCTGAGGTCGTCGAAGCGGGGGCCCACCGCCCGGGTACCGTCTGCGGTGGCGGTGGTGCGGTCGTCCAAGTGGCCGTTGCGGTCGGTGCGGAGGTCGTCGAGGTACCGGAGGTCGACTGCTCCGCGGGGCCGGAAGTACACGGTGCCGAAGGTCCCTTCCAGCGGCTTCCGGACGGCACCGGACTGGTACCGCAAGGTCCCTGCCGAATGGACCGGACCGCCCTTGTGCACCGGTTCGGGGGGCCTCCGGCCCGGCCTCCTCGCGCTCGCGGAGCGCCCCTGCGCCCGCTCCGCGGCCACGAAGGCGGGACGGCACCCCCTGACGCACGGACGGCACGGCACGGGATGATGTCCGCATGCCGACGACCGAGCAGACAGACAGTCAGCAGCGCCGTACCGTCACGGGTACCGTGTGGCGCACCCTGGTCACCCTGGTGGCCTCGACGGCGGCGATCGCCGCCGGTGCGTGGCTCGCCTCCAGGCTGGTCGGGTACGACGACAGGCTGGCCTCGGTGCCCACCGTCCCCGCCGGGTTCGCGGTGGGCGTCCTCACCATCGGGTGGCTGCGGGCCAGGACCGCCTTCATCGCGGTACCGCTGCTCGGCACCCTGGTCGCCGGACAGGCCGGGGCGTTCCTCCTCCACGGCGGTGCACTCGCCGGCGGCCGCCTCCGGCTGAGCAGTTCGGGCATGGCCGCGTACGAGCAGTACCTGCTGGCCGCCGGGACCGCAGCCGTGCTGGTGTCCGTGGTCGTCGCGGCCGTCAGCGGGCACCGCAGCCCCCGGGAGCCGCAGGAGGCTGCCGGTCCCGGCGAGGCGCAGGAGGCTACGGCTCCCGGCCCCGGCGAGGCGCAGGTGCCCGAGGCGGAGCGGGAAGGCCCGCTGCGGTGACCCCGCCGTCCGCTCAGATGCCGACGTAGTTCTCGGCGAAGTGGTCCTGGTGGCGGCGGGAGTCGCGCAGGCTCTCCAGGCGAGCGTGCTGGAGGGCACGCAGGAACACCGCCTCGTCGTCGTCGCCGGACGGGCCGTGCAGCAGGTTGATCATCCAGTGTGAGAACTCCTGGGCCCGCCAGATCCTGGGCAGGCAGTCGGCGGAGTAACGGGCGAGCAACTGCTCGTCCCCGCCGCCCAGCCGGGCGGCCAGGGCGCGCGCCAGGACCTCGGACTCCATCACCGCCAGATTGGCGCCCTTCGCCGCGGCAGGGCTGATCAGGCCGGCGGCGTCGCCGACCAGGAACAACGGGCCGTACTGGATGGGGTCCAGCACATCGGAGCGCATGTCCACCACGCGGCGCTCCAGGATCTCGCCCTGCCGCAGCGGGCCGTGCCGGTCGGCGCGCATCCGGTGGTGCAGCTCCGCCCAGATGCGGTCGTGGGTCCAGCTCTGCGGGTCGGTGCCGGGCTCGCACTGCAGGTAGTAACGGGTGACCTCGGGGCTGCGGGCCATGTGGCCGGCGAAGCCGTCCCGGTGGACGGCGTAGGCGACGGCGGCCATGCTCTGCGGCGCCGCCGCCAGCAGGGCCAGCCAGGAGACGCCGTGGTCGCGGCGGTAGCGGCGGACGGCGCCCGGCGGCACGGCACTGCGGGCGATGCCGTGCTGCCCGTCGCAACCGGCCACGAACCGGGCGCTGAACAGGACTTCCGAACCCTCCGGGGTGAGCGCGGCCACCGACGGCCGGTCGCCGTCCAGGCCGTCGATGCGCAGCGCTGCGGTCTCGAAGCGCAGGTCGCCGCCGCGGGCGAGGAACTCCGCGACCAGGTCGCGGACCAGGTCCTGCTGCGGGTAGACGGTGTGCGCCTCACCGCGGCCGAGCATGCCGTAGGCGAGCTGGAACTCACCGGCGTCGGTGCGGAAGGCGCAGACGTCGTGCTGCTGTCCGTACGTGTGCAGGCCGTCGGCCAGGCCGTGCTCGGTGAGCACCCGGACGGTGTGGGCCGCCAGGAAGCCCGCCCGGGCCCGCTGTTCCACATGGGCCCGGCTCTGCCGTTCGACGACGGTGCAGTCGACGCCTGCGGCCAGCAGCAGGTTCCCCAGGACCAGCCCGGCGGGGCCCGCTCCGATGATCAGCACAGCCGTGCTCTCCTGCGACACCACGTATCTCTCCCCCTGTCCCGCCCCGCGGCGGCTCCCCCTGACCGTGCGGCACCACCGCCCGGCGCTCGGCAGCCCGGCGGTGTCCCGTCCCCTCCAACGCACCGGCCCCCCGTCAGGTTTCCGGAACGCCGGATCCGCCCGCCGGACCCGGCGGCTCGTGCCGGGGGCCGCCAGCCGATGCGGGAGCATGACCCCATGAGCTACTTCCTGGTGATCGGCGAGTGCGTGGCGGACATCGTCCGCTCTCCCGGGCAGCCCGACGCACCGCACCCCGGGGGCAGCCCCGCCAATGTCGCCTACGGCCTGGCCAGGCTGGGCCGGAGCACCACACTGCTCACCCAGCTGGGGTCCGATCCGGCCGGTACGATGATCGCCGAGCATCTGCGGTCGGCGGGCGTGGAACTGCTGCTGGACGCGCGACCCGGACCGGCCACCCCCAAGGCCGTGGTGACGCTGGACGCCCAGGGCCGCGCCTCCTACGACTTCGACGTCCACTGGACGCTGGCCCCTGTGTCCGTGCCCGGTGCCGAGGCGGTGCGGCATGTCCATCTGGGGTCGATCGGTGCGGTGACGGAGCCGGGTGCGTCCGCCGCCCTGGCCGTGGCGGCGCGGCTGCGCGGCGGTGCGACGGTGAGCTACGACCCCAACGTCCGCCCCGCGCTGTTCGGAGGTCACGGTGAGGCGGTGGCCCGGGTGGAGCGGTGCGTGGCGCTGAGCGATCTGGTGAAGGCCAGCGACGAGGACCTGGCGTGGCTCTATCCGGGCGAGCCGCCCCGGCGGGTCGCCGCCCGCTGGCTGGCCCTCGGCCCCGGGGTGGTCCTGGTGACGCACGGGGGCGAGGGGTCGGCGGCGTACACCAGGGACGGCGAGGTCCTGGCTGCGGCGGTGGGCACCGAGGTCGTGGACACCGTCGGGGCCGGCGACTCCTTCATGTCCGCGGTGCTGGACACCCTGGCGGGGCTCGGACGGCTGGGAGCGGCAGCCCGGACCGGGCCGGGGCTGGACGAGGCGACGCTCACCGGGGTGCTGCGGCGGGCCGCCGCCGCCGCAGCCCTCACGGTCTCCCGTCCCGGCGCCAACCCTCCCGACCGGGTGGAGCTCGCCGCGGCGCTCGGCTGAACCGGCCGCTTCCCGGCAGCGCCGTCCGGTCGGCTGCGGGAGGCTCAGGAGCCGTCGGTGTGCAGGGCGTACACGCGGCGGCTGCCCGCGTGCTCGCTGACGTTCCGGACCAGCGATGCGCTGCAGGCCCGGTCGGCGGTCGCCGCGCTGTGGAAGCCGCGGTCCTCGCGGCCCTGGCGAGCGACCACCCTGGCCGGGGTGACAGTGCGGGGGGTGCCGTTGGCAGAGAGGCCCCGGACCGGCCGGGCCGCGGGGGCCGAGGGACCGCCGGAGCCCGGAGAAGGGGACGGTCAGGGCGCGGCGGGCAGCGCGGTGACGGGGCGCCAGCCCAGCTGGGTGGAGAGGATCATGGTGCTGGACGGCTGACCGTACTCGGCCAGCCGCCCGATCAGGGACTCGAACGCCCGCATCGACTCCGCCTCCACCCTGAGGATGCTGCACACGTCGCCGGTGACCCGGTGGATCTCCCGGACGCCCGGCCAGGTGGCCACCTCGGGGTCACGCATCACACAGCGGGCGCCGTAGCAGGCCACCCGGACGAACGCGGCCACCGCCCAGCCCGTGGCGGCCGGGTCCACATGGGCGTGGTAGCCGGTGACCACCCCCGACTCCTCCAGCCGGCGCACCCGTTCCGCGACGGCGGGCGGCGACAGATGCACCCTGCGGGAGAGCTCGCTGAAGGAGAGCCGGGCGTCGTCCTGGAGCTCCCCCAGGATCGCCCAGTCCATGTCGTCCATGATGCGCCTTTCAATTGCAAAGTGATCACGGCAATCCCGTTGCGAACCAATGGTCGGACGGGTTGATCACCGTTGATTCAGTATTCCATCCCGCAGCCTCGCGGCGCCATCATGGCCGTGCCAGCGAGGAGAAGGATGAACACATGGAGCAGATCCCGCCGCCCCAGGTCCGGCCTGCGACCGCCCGGGAGCGCGCCCAACGGGCGGCCGCCACGGGTGGGGCGCCCACGCTGGACTTCACCGGACGGGTCCCCTATGACGCCTATGTCCACGCCGAGGACCTGCACCGGCTTCAGCAGCCACTGAGCGGTGACACCGGGGAGATGTCCTTCCTGGTGATCAGTCAGGTGATGGAGCTCTACTTCGGGCTCACCCGCTTCGAACTGCGCGAGGTCCAGGAACTCCTCCGCAAGGACGACATCTGGGGCTCGCTGCTGCCGCTGCGCCGCGCCGGGCTCCACCTGGAGGGGCTCAACGCGGGCTGGCGGACGTTGCGCTGGATGACCCCCGCCGACTTCAACCGCTTCCGCAACCTGTTGGGCGAGGGGTCCGGCTTCCAGTCCGCGATGTACCGGCATCTGGAGTTCCTGCTCGGGCTGAAGACGGCCTCTATGATCAGGCCGTTCCGGCCGCAGCCCGAGGTGCACGCCGAGCTGTCCACGGCGCTGGCGGCGCCCAGCCTCTGGGACGACGTGGTCGCCCTGCTGGCCCGGCAGGGCCACGACATCCCCCGGGAACTGCTGGAGCGGGACTTCTCGCAGGAGCACCAGGTCCACCCCGCGGTCGAGGCCGCCTGGGTGGAGGTCTACCGCGACGCCGGCCCTGACAACCACCTGCGGCTGCTCGGCGAGGCGCTGACCGAGGTCGCCGAGCGGTTCGGGGAGTGGCGCCACGCCCACCTGACGGCGGTACGCCGCGCCATGGGTGCGAAACCCGGCAGCGGCGGCTCCAACGGATTGGCCTGGCTGCAGCGGAGTATGGGCCGGGAGGTCTTCCCGGAGCTGTGGTCCGCCCGCACCTTCATGTAGACGCAGACAGAGAGAGCCCCCTGTGGACACCCCGCTGAAGGCCTCCGAGGAGGAGGCCCGCCGACTGGACGCGGCCCACCCCGGCCACCGCGACCTGTTCCATGTGCCGCCCGCGGACGGCGGCCGCTACCCCGAGACCGCCTACTTCGCCGGGAACTCCCTGGGCCTGCAGCCCAGGGCGACCCGCGCCGAACTGCTCGCCGACCTGGAGGACTGGGCGCGCCTCGGCGTCGAGGGCCACCTGGAGGCCGGCCGGCCCTGGCTCCCGTACCACGAGCTGCTCACCGGGCCCGCCGCACGACTGGTCGGCGCGCTGCCCGAGGAGACCGTCGTGATGAACTCCCTGACGGTCAACCTGCATCTGCTGATGGTGTCCTTCTACCGTCCGCGCGGCGAACGCGTCCGCCTGGTGATCGAGGACAGCGCCTTCCCCTCTGACAGCTACGCGGTGCGCAGCCAGGCCCGTTTCCACGGCCTGGCCCCGGACGACGCCGTGGTCCGGCTGCGGCCCCGGCCGGGCGAGGACACCCTGCGGACCGAGGACGTCCAGGACTTCCTGGCCCGCGAGGGGCACACCGTGGCGCTGGTGATGCTGGGCGGCGTCAACTACCTCACCGGCGAGCTGATGGACATCCCCGCGATCACCGCCGCCGGGCGGGCCGCGGGCGCCCTGGTCGGCTGGGACCTCGCCCACGCGGCCGGCAATGTGCCGCTGCGGCTGCACGACTGGGGCGTCGACTTCGCCGCCTGGTGCTCCTACAAGTACCTCAACTCCGGCCCCGGGGCACTCGCCGGCGCCTTCGTCCACCAGCGGCACCTCGGCGACCGGGACCTCCAGCGCTTCGAGGGGTGGTGGAGCACCGACCCCGGCAGCCGCTTCCGGATGGACCCGGTCGCCGCTCCCCCGGCCACCGCCGACGCCTGGCAGGTGTCCAACCCCCCGATCCTGGCCATGGGCCCGGTACGGACGTCGCTGGAGCTCTTCGACCGGGTCGGCATGACCGCGCTGCGGGAGCGCAGCCTGCTGCTGACCGGCTATCTGGAGCAGCTCCTGGACGAGATCACCCCCACCCGGCCGATCACCCTGGTCACCCCGCGGGACCCGCGGCGCCGCGGCTCCCAGCTGTCGCTGCGGATCGGGCCCGGCGGCGGCAGCGCGTCCGACCTGGCCCTGCGGCTGCGCCACGAGCACGGCGTGGTCGCCGACGTCCGCCGGCCGGACATCGTCAGGATGGCCCCGGTCCCGCTCTACTCGACGTTCCACGACTGCTGGCGCGCGGTGGACGCGCTGGCCCGGACCATGGCGGAGGACGTATGACGACCGGGCACGGGCACCGGGAGAAGGATCCGGTCGCCGTCGTCGGAGCAGGGCTGGCGGGCTGTCTGCTGGCCTGCTACCTGGCGCGCGCGGGCTACCGGGTCGACCTGTACGAACGCCGTCCGGACCCCCGCGCCGGAAGTCCCGAGCGGGGCCGGTCCATCAATCTGGCGCTCTCCGAGCGCGGACTGGACGCCCTGCGCAGGATCGGCCTGGAGGAGCAGGTCATGGCGGACGCCCTGCCGATGCGGGGGCGGATGATCCACCCCGTGGCCGGGCAGCTGGACTTCCAGCAGTACAGCCATGACGGCAGACGGGCCATCAACTCCATCAGCCGGGGCGCGCTGAACAACGCCCTGCTGGCCGCCGCCGAGGCGGCGCCCGGCGTCACCGTCCGCTTCGGCCACCGGCTGACCCGGCTGGACCCGCGCACCGGGGAGATGGCGTTCGAGACCCCGGAGGGCGAGGTACGGGTGACCGCCCCGGTGGTGCTCGGCGCCGACGGTGCGGGCTCCGCGGTACGCGGGGAGCTGGCGGCGCACCACGGCACCCGGGAGAGCACCGACTGGCTGGACTACGGCTACAAGGAGCTGACCGTCCCCGCGGTGGACGGCGAGTTCGCCCTGGACCCCGGGGCGCTGCACATCTGGCCGCGCGGCACCTCGATGATGATCGCCCTGCCCAACCCGGACCGGTCGTTCACCTGCACCATGTTCTGGCCCACCGAGGGACCGGCCGGCTTCGCCGCACTGCGCACACCGGCCGAGATCGAGGACCACTTCCGCACCCACTACCCCGATGTGGTGCCCCTGGCCCCGGACCTGGTCGACGACTACCTGGCCAATCCGGTCGGCCGGCTGGGCACGGTGCGCTGCTCCCCCTGGCAGGTGGAGGGCCGGGTCGCCCTGCTCGGCGACGCCGCCCACGCCATCGTGCCGTTCTACGGCCAGGGCGCCAACTGCGGGTTCGAGGACGTGGTCGAGCTGGACCGCTGCCTGACCGAGACCGCCGGCGACTGGGGACGTGCGCTGCCGCTCTTCGAGCGGCGACGCAAGGAGAACACCGACGCGATCGCCGAGATGGCGCTGGCGAACTTCGTGGAGATGCGGGACAAGGTCGCCTCGCCGGTGTTCCGGTTCGTCAAGACCGTCGAGCACGCGCTGGAGCGGGCGCTGCCCGGCCGCTTTGTGTCGCGGTACGAGCTGGTCTCCTTCTCCACCGTCCCGTACGCGCAGGTGCAGCGCCGGGTGCGGCGGCAGCAGCGGGCGCTGGGCGGGACCGCGGCGGTGCTGGCGGCCGGCCTGGCCGTCGGCGGACGACTGATCAGGAGGAAGCCGTGACCAGGGGACTGTGGCATCCGGGGCTGCTGGCGGGCCGCCCGGACGGTGAGCCGGGTTTGCTGCGCCACTACATCGGCGGCGCGTTCACCGGCTCCGGGCGGACCTTCACCAAGTCCAGCCCGGTCACCGGGGAGGTCCTCTTCGAGGTCGCCGAGGCCGACGCCGCCGCCGTGGACGCCGCGGTGGACGCCGCCCGCGCGGCGCTGCGCGGCCCCTGGGGCCGGATGGGCGAGCAGCAGCGCGCGGTGGTGCTGCGCAGGGTCGCGGACGAGCTGGAGCGCCGCTTCGAGGACGTGGTGGCCGCCGAGATCGGCGACACCGGCAAGTCGGTCACCCAGGCCCGTACGCTCGATGTGCCGCGCGGCGCGGCCAACTTCCGGGCCTTCGCCGACATCGCCGCCGGCGCCCCCACGGAGTCGTTCACCACCGTCACCGCGGACGGCGGCCGGGCGCTGAACTACGCGGTGCGCAAGCCGGTCGGGGTGGTCGCGGTCATCGTGCCCTGGAACCTGCCGCTGCTGCTGCTGACGTGGAAGGTCGCGCCCGCACTGGCCTGCGGCAACACCGTGGTGGTCAAGCCGTCGGAGGAGACGCCCTCCTCCGCGACGCTGCTGGCCGAGGTGATGGCCGCGGCCGGGGTGCCCGACGGTGTGTTCAACCTGGTGCACGGTTTCGGGCCGGACTCCGCGGGTGAGTTCCTGACCCGCCACCCCGGCGTGGACGCCATCACCTTCACCGGCGAGTCGGCCACCGGCAGCGCCATCGGCCGGGCCGCCGCCGACGGGGTGAAGGCCGTCTCCTTCGAACTGGGCGGCAAGAACGCCGGGCTGGTGTTCGCCGACGCGGACCTGGACGCGGCCGTCGAGGGCTCGGTGCGCTCCTCCTTCACCAACGGCGGCCAGGTGTGCCTGTGCACCGAGCGGCTCCTTGTGCAGCGGCCGGTCTTCGAGGAGTTCACCCGGCGGCTGGCGAAACGGGCCGAGGAGCTGGCGTTCGGCTGGCCGTCCGACGAGGCCACCGCCAACATCCCGCTGATCTCCCGTCAGCACCGCGAGAAGGTGCTCGCCCACTACGCACTGGCGCGCGCCGAGGGCGCCACCGTGCTGGCCGGCGGGGGCGTGCCGGAGTTCGGCGACGCCCGCGACGGGGGCTGGTACGTACAGCCGACGGTGCTGACCGGTCTGGGCCCGCAGGCCCGTACCAACCGGGAGGAGATCTTCGGCCCGGTCTGCCACATCGCGCCGTTCGACGACGAGGACGAGGCGTTCGCGCTGGCCAACGACAGCGACTACGGGCTGGCGGCGACCGTGTGGACCAGGGACGTGGGACGGGCCCACCGGGCGGGGGCGGCCCTGGACGCGGGACTGGTGTGGGTCAACACCTGGTTCCTGCGTGACCTGCGCACCCCCTTCGGCGGGATGAAGGCGTCGGGGGTGGGCCGCGAGGGCGGTGTGCACTCGCTGGGCTTCTACACCGAGTTGACCAATGTCTGCGTTCAGCTGTGACGACCCCCGAAAGGCTCTCCCCCATGGCGCTGCACGACGATGAGGTGGCCGGGCTCGCCGCCCGGCTGGACGAGGCCGCCCTCGGCGGCACCGCGATCCCCCAGGTGGTCTCGGCGGCCGGGGCGTCGGCGGACGACGGCTATGCCGTCCAGGCCGCGCTGCTGGCCCGGCGGCTGGCGCGCGGCGAGCGGCTCACCGGGCTGAAGATGGGGCTGACCAGCCGCGCCAAGATGGCCCAGATGGGCGTCGACGAGGTGATCTGGGGGCGGCTGACCGACGCCATGGAGATCACCGACGGCGGCCCGGTGGACGTCGCGGGCCTGATCCACCCCCGGGTGGAGCCCGAGGTGGCCTTCCTGATGGGCCGTGACGTGGCGGAGGGCGACGACTTCGCCTCCTCGGTGGAGGCGGTGGCCCCCGCCCTGGAACTGATCGACTCCCGCTATGCGGACTTCCGCTTCTCGCTCCCCGACGTCATCGCGGACAACACCTCGGCGTCCGGCTATGCGATCGGGCCGTGGCGGCAGCCGCCGGCGGGGCTCGCGGATCTGGCCGTCCGGCTGGAGATCGGCGGGGAGGTCGTGGAGAGCGGCTCCACGGCCGCGATCCTGGGCGATCCCCGTAACGCCTTCGACGAGGCGGTACGGCTGGCCGCACGCCACGGGGTGCGGCTGCGCAAGGGCTGGGTGCTGCTGGCGGGCGCCGCCACCGCCGCCGTGCCGCTGCCGGCCGGGGCCGTGGTGCGGGCCGTGGTGGACGGACTCGGAACCGCCTCCCTGCGGACGCTGCCCGAGGAGGGGGGCGGCCGTGGCTGAGGCCAGGACGGTGGCCGGCAAGGCCACCCCCCGGGGGCGGTTTCCGCACGTCAAGGTGGCCGGGGGGCTGGTGTTCGTGTCGGGCACCAGCAGCCGCCTGCCGGACAACTCCATCGCGGGTGCCCGGGTCGACGCCATGGGCACCACCGCGCTGGACATCCGGGTGCAGACCCGGGCGGTCATCGAGAACATCCGCGACCTGCTGCGCGAGGTCGGCGCGGACCTCGGCGACCTGGTCCAGGTCACCAGCTATCTGGTCAACATGAACGACTTCGGCGGCTACAACGAGGTGTACGGCGAGTACTTCGACGAGACCGGCCCCACCCGCACCACCGTCGCCGTCCACCAGCTGCCGCACCCCCATCTGCTGATCGAGATCCAGGCCGTCGCCGCACTGCGGCAGGAAGGACGAGGAGACCATGAGTGAGATCGGCGAGCCGGTGAGCTTCCCGGGCTGGATCGAGGAGAACCGCCATCTGCTGAAGCCCCCGGTCAACAACCGGCAGATGTTCCCCACCGGTTCCGACTTCATCGTCCAGGTGGTGGGCGGCCCCAACCAGCGCACCGACTTCCACGTCGACCCGTACGAGGAGTTCTTCTACCAGGTCAAGGGCGACATCCAGGTCGACCTGATGACGCCGGACGGGCCGCGCAGCGTGCACATCCGCGAGGGCCAGATGTGGGTGCTGCCCGGGAACACGCCGCACTCCCCGCAGCGGCCCGACCCCGACTCCATCGGCCTGGTGATCGAGCGGGTCCGCGAGGAGGGCACCCTTGAGAAGTTCCAGTGGTACTGCCCGCGGTGCAACGCCCTGGTGCACGAGGTGGAACTCCAGGTCCGGGACATCGTCGCCGACCTGCCGCCGGTCTTCACGGCCTTCTACGACGACACCGCCGCGCGCACCTGCGGCGACTGCGGCGCGCTGCACCCGGGCAGGGGACGGTGAACGGCCGTCCGGTCGTGGACGTCCACACCCATCTGGTCCCCCGGGGCTGGCCGGAGCTGTCCGCGGCCTGCGGCGGCACCGGCTGGCCGTGGCTGCGGATCGACTCCGAGCGGCACGCCATGATCATGGTCGGTGAGAACGAGTTCCGGCCGATCGGCGCCGAGTGCTGGGATCCCGCCGCCCGGCTGACCGACATGGACGAGGACGGCGTCGACATCCAGGTGGTCTCGCCCACCCCCGTGTTCTTCGGCTACGACCGGCCTGCCGACCAGGCCGTCAAGGTCGCCCGGATCTTCAACGACCTGACCCTGGAGACCGTCGCGGCCGGCGGCGAACGGCTCGTCCCGTTCTGCCAGGTCCCGCTGCAGGACCCGGACGCCGCCTGCGCCGAACTCGACCGCTGCCTGGCCGCGGGCCACGCGGGTGTGGAGATCGGCAACCACGTCGGCGACCGCGACCTCGACGACGAGGGCGTCGTCACCTTTCTGCAGCACTGCGCAGCCGTCGGCGCACCGGTCTTCGTCCACCCCTGGGACATGCCCGTCGGGCCGCGGCTGGACCGCTGGATGGCGCGCTGGCTCACCGGGATGCCCGCCGAGACGCATCTGTCGATCCTCGCCCTGATCCTCGGCGGGGTCCTCGACCGGGTGCCGGAGACGCTGCGGTTGTGCTTCGCCCACGGCGGCGGCAGCTTCCCGTTCTGGCTGGGGCGCGCCGACAACGCCTGGTGGCGGCGCGGCGACCTGGTACGCGGCTGTTCGGAGCACCCTCCGAGCCACTACACCGACCGGTTCCTGGTGGACTCCGTGGTCTTCGAACCCTCGGCGCTCAGGCTGCTGGTGGACACCTTCGGCGAGGACCAGGTGGTCCTGGGCAGCGACTATCCGTATCCGCTGGGCGAGCGTCCGGTGGGGCAGGTGGTCCAGGAGTCCGACTTCCTCTCCGACAAGCAACGGGACAAGCTGCTGTCCGGCAACGCCCTGCGCTTCCTGGGGCGGGCGTGAACGGGGAGGACCGGTCGGTACTCGGCCGGCTCACCCCCGGACCGGATCTGACGCTGCGTTACGGGCCCGGCCCCGACCAGGTCGCCGACGCCTGGCCGGGCGGTGCCCGGGCGGCGCAGCGGCCGCTGGTGGTCCTGGTGCACGGCGGATTCTGGCGGCCCGACTACGACCGGGTGCATCTGCGACCGCTGGGGGCCGCACTGCGCGACGCCGGGTGGACGGTGGTCTCCGTGGAGTACCGGCGCCGCCCGGGACACCCGGAGCTGACGGTGGGTGACATCGCCATGGCGGTGGCCGCCGTCCCCGCGTCGTCGGGCACCGGGTGGCACCAGGGCCTGCACAACGGCTCCACGGTGGTGGTGGGGCACTCCGCGGGGGGCCATCTGGCCCTGTGGTCGGCGGCGGCGGCGCCCGCCCCCCGGCTGGCGGGGACCCTGGCCCTCGCCCCGGTGGCGGACCTGGAGCTGGCGTACCGGCTGGACCTGGACGGCGGCGCGGTGGCCGACTTCCTCGGCGGTCCGCCGGAGGACAGCCGCGACCTGGACCCGGTGCGACTCGCCGCTCCGGCCACGCCGGTGGTGGTCCTGCACGGCGTGGACGACGGCATCGTCCCGCTCGCCGTCGCTGAGTCCTACGCGGCCGCGCACCCGGCCGCCCGGCTGGTGACGCTGCCGGGCGCCGGCCACTTCGCCCTGATCGACCCGCTGAGTGAGGCCTGGGAGGCGGTGCTCGACGCGCTGGCCTCCCTGAGCGACTGACGGGGCGTCCTCTCGACGTACTGCTGCGCCGTCCGGCGGCCGAGGTCTGCGGCCGCCGGACGGCGCAGCTGTTCAGCGGCCGGCCGTGGCCGCCCCTCCGCGGCCGGAGCCGGGCGCCGCACGGTCGCGCGTGGACGCCGGAGCCCGCCCGCCCTGCCGCCGCACACCCGTGAAGAAGAATGCGCCCTGCGGCGAAGTACGAGTGTGACCAGTTCCCGTACCAGCGAGCAGGGGGCGCCGATGACGGCACCGGCTGACCCTCGCGACCCCACCCGCGCAGCGGCCCAGGCGGCCGACGTGCAGGCGGCGGTCGAGGCGTCCATCGGCGAGCCGGAGCGCTTCGCGCTCGTCTACGACGTGCACTACCGGGCCGTTCACCGGTACGTCGCCGCACGACTCGGGCCGGATGCGGCCGAGGACGTCGCCGCCGAGGTGTTTCTGACGGCCTTTCGGGACCGGGGGCGCTTCGACCCCCGCCGGGGCCAGGTCCGCCCCTGGTTGTTCGGGATCGCCACCAACCTCGTCGGCCGGCACGGCCGCACCGAGCGCCGCCGCCTGGCCCGTCTCCGTGCGGGGGTGGAAGCCGAGAGCGGCTTCGAGGACACCGTCGCCGACAAGGTCGCCGCACAGCGTCTGCGGCCCCAGCTCGGCACGGCCCTCGGCTCCCTCGGCCGCGGCGACCGCGATGTGCTGCTGCTGGTCGCGGTCGCCGGACTCGGCTACGCCGAGGTCGCCGACGCCCTGGGCATCCCGGCCGGCACGGTCGGCTCCCGGATGAACCGGGCCCGGGCGAAGGTGCGGCGGCTGCTGGAGGCCACGGATGCGCACCCCGCTCCCACCACCCGCAAGCACACGGAGGACCCCCATGGATGAGCTCACCCTGATCGCGGACGCCCTCACCGGCCCCTCGGCCGAGCCGACCCCGGCGGCCGTGGAGCGCGGCCGCGCCGCGCTGCTGCGGGCCGCCGCCACCGCCCCGTCGCCGCGGCCGGCCCGGGTGCCGCGGCCGGTGCGCCGCCCGCTGCTGTGGAGTCTCGCGGGAGCCGCGGCGGCGACGGTGGTGGCCGTCGCGGTCGCGATGCCGGGCGGGGGCGGCCCGTCCACCCGCGGCCCCTCCGCGCTCGTACCGGGGAGCGGCAAGACCGCCCCGGCCGGCACCCCCGGCGGCTCCGCCCTCGACGGCCGTTCGGTGCTGCTGGCCGCCGCCGACGTGGTGGCGCACAGCCCGGCCGCCTCCGGCGCGTACTGGACCCAGCGCAGCATCGACCAGCGGACCTGGCCGGTGACGGGCGGCTACCGGGTGGTGGCCAGGACCCTGCTGGAGACATGGGTGAGCAGGGACGGCAGCCGTTCCTGGTTCGGCACCCAGGACCTCGGTGCAGCTCCGGCGACCGCGGCCGACCTGCGGAAGTGGCGTCAGGCGGGTTCGCCGGAGACCTTCACCGTGCCGGCCTCCAGTGAGGGAGCCGCGATGACCCTCAGCGCCAGGCGGGGTGCGCTCACCGCGCACCCGCTGTTGCCCCACGCCCCCGCCGTGATCAACTTCGGCGGCTGCAGCTTCAGCCCGGCCGGGTCCCTGGCGCTGCCGGCCGGCGGGGAGGCGCTGTCGGCCAGACTGCGGGCGTGCTCCGCAGCCGGCGAGAAGATCCCCCTGCCGGGGGCCTCCGGCCCGAAGGTGCTTCACCCGGAGCTGTGGGGGGGCTTGGTGGACCTGCTGACCTCCTGGCCGGTCAGCCCGGCCACCCGGGCGACGGCCTACCGGCTGCTGGCGGCGCAGGCACAGGTGCGCAGCCTCGGACCGGCCACCGATCCGCTGGGGCGCGCGGGTACCCAGCTGCTGGTGGCCGAGGGCGCCGGCATCCGTCTCGTCGTGGACACCCGCACGGGGCAGGTGCTCTCCGGCCAGAAGAACCCGGCGACGCCCGCGGGGCAGAGCAGCGCAGCGCTCGGCGGGGCCTGGACCGACCAGGCCCCGCCTGCCGCCGCCCCGCGCAGCTGACGCACCGTCCGGCCAGCTGCCCCGCAGGCCGCGTCCGCCGCCCTTCCGGGGGGGGTGCCGGGCGCCGCCGCGGCGCCCGGCCGGACCTGCGTCCTGCGCTCCGCCGCCGGCCGATGAGCGCCGCCGGAGCCGTCGGCGGCGCCCCCTAGAATGCGCTCCATGGACGCCACCCCCTCGACCCGCGCCGGAGCCCGTGGCCGCAATCCGCGGGGCCAGGGCGAAAGGCTCCGCGAGGAGATCGTCTCCACCGCCCTCCGGCTGCTGGAGGAGCTCGGCGACGACGCCTCGCTGTCGCTGCGTGCGGTGGCACGCGAGATCGGTATCGCCGCGACCTCGGTCTACATCCACTTCGCCGATCGCGACGCCCTGGTGCTGGCCGCCCTGGAACGGTGCCACGCCGACCTGATGAGCGCCGTCGCCCACGCCGAGGACTCGGCCGCCGACCCGGTGGCCGCACTACGCGCCCGGACGCTGCTGCTCGGGGCCTGGGCCCATGAGCACCCGGGCCTGTACAAGGTGCTCCATGAGAGCGCCCTCAACCGGCGCACGGGGATGCCCTTCAAGCACGACTTCGCCGTCAGCACCACCGCCGCGGTGCAGCGCTGCATGGACGCCGGCCTCGCCCCCGCGGACGACGCGGCCGCGGTCTCGCTCGACCTGAGGGCCGCCGTCCACGGCACCGTCTCCCTGCGGGTCAACCAGCCGGACGCGCCCTGGCCGCCGCTGGAGGAGCAGGTCGACCGCTTCCTCACCAGGCTCGTCGGCGTCCGGCTCACCTCCAGCTGACGCCCGGCCGCGAGGGGCCGCGCCGCCGTCGGCGCCCGGTCCGCCATGGACGGCGTCGCGGGCGGGCCGGTCGCCGACGGCGGACGCCTGATCGGCCGTTCCTGGTTGCGGGGGTCCGGCGTCCCGGCTGTGATGGGCGTGGGGGGCGGCCTCCCGGCAGGGCGAGTGGGCCGTCCCCCGTACCGCATCGTCCGTCCGGCGCAGCCGCACGGTTCCCCCGGGCGACCCTGGCCACCCTGGTCACCACGGGGCCGCCGATGCGGCCGGCGGCGCTGCCCGCGGCCTTCGCCCCCTCCGACGACCTGAGTCGCGCCGCCGTCGCCGCGCGGCGCACCGTCGTCTTCAGCGAGGACGCCGCGGCGGACCGGTACTTCGTCAACGGCAGGCAGTTCGACATGAACCGGGTGGACGTCAGGGCGAAGCTGAACACCGTGGAGGAGTGGACCGTCCGCAACGACAGCGACGAGGAGCACTCCCTCCATGTGCACACCGACCAGTTCCAGGTGATGAGCACCAACGGCCGGCCGGAGCACAGCCACGGCCGGCAGGACGTCGTGAACGTGCCGGCCGGGGGCCGGGTCGTCATCCGCATCCCGTTCACCGACCACACCGGCCGGACCGTGCTGCACTGCCACATCCTCAACCACGAGGACAAGGGGATGATGGCGGTGCTGGAGATCGTCCCCTGAGGACTCGCGCCCCGGCCGCGGTCACGCCAGTTCGGCGAGGGCCGCGGTGAACACCTCGGTGTGGACGTCGACGTCCTGCGCGGTGGTGTCGGGGCACATCAGGGCCATGTTGTGGAACGGGGTCAGCAGGATGCCCCGGTTGGCCAGGAAGAGATGGAGGTAGTCCTCCAGCTCGGCGTCGGCCGCCGCCGCGGACTCCGAGCCGGTCCGCGGCGCCGGGGAGGCGAAGCGGTACTCGGCGCGGGCGCCGAGCCGGCTCACCGACCAGGGCATCCCATGGGCGTCGATCGCGGCGCGCACCCCGGCTTCGAACCGTTCGGCGAGGGCGGCCATCCCGGCGAACGCCTCCTCGGTGAGGACGTGCTCCAGGGTGGCGCGCATCGCGGCGACGGAGAGCGCGTTGCCGGCCAGCGTCCCGCCGACGCCGCCCATGTCCACCAGGTCCAGGTCCGCCCGTCCGAGCAGCCGGTCGGCCAGTTCCTCGGAGAGGCCGTACGCACCGGCCGGGATGCCGCCGCCGATGGCCTTGCCGATGGTCAGCATGTCCGGTTCCAGACCCCAGGCCGCGGTGCAGCCGCCGGGACCGGCGGAGAAGGTGTGGGTCTCGTCGTTGATCAGCAGGACGCCATGACGGCTCGTCAGCTCCTTGACGCCCGCCAGATATCCGGGCTCGGGCAGCACGATGCCGATGTTGGTGAGCGCCGGCTCCATCAGCACCGCGGCGACGTCGCCGTGGGCCAGCTCCCGTTCCAGCTGCGCCAGGTCGTTGAACTCGGCGACCCGGCTGGTCAGGGTGACGTCGCAGGGTGCGCCGACGTTGCCCGGGCGGGCGACGCCCTCGCCGTCGGGCCCGACCACGATCAGCGACTCGTCGACACTGCCGTGGTAGCTGTAGCTGTTCACCAGGATCTTGGGGCGGCCGGTGACGGCGCGGGCGAGGCGGATCGCCCAGCGGTTGGCGTCGGTCGCGGTCAGCGAGAAGCTCCAGCGGGCGAGGCCGAAGCGGCGGGTCAGTTCGGCGCCCACCCACTCCGCGTCCTCGGTGGGCAGCATCGCGGTCGCTCCGCCGAGGGCGGTGAACCGCCGCTGCACCGCCTCGGCGACGACGGCCGGGGAGTGGCCCGCCATGGCACCGGTGTCGCCGAGGCAGAAGTCGATGTACTCATGGCCGTCGATGTCGGTGATCCGGGCTCCCCGCGCGGTGTCCAGATAGCGCGGGAAGGCGCCGGCGGCGGTCTTGTTCATCCAGGTCATCGGCACCCGGCCGAAGAGGTGGCCCGCGCTCTCATAGGCGGCCCTGGAGCGCGGGTTGCGGCGCTCGGCCTCGGCGCTCTCGCGGGCCAGCAGGTGGGACAGACGGGCTCGGTCCATGGGGGTCTCTTCTCAGGTCCGTGGGCTGCACCGACGGTAGACGCGAATAGTGCGCGAAGGCAAGGTTCAGCGACTGATTCAATCAGGTCAACGATCGATTCAGTCGCCTTCTTGTCGGGATGAGCGAACGGGAAACCTGCGGCGGCGATCACCGCCAGGCCGCCTCCACCCCGCCCCACTCCCC
>NZ_LIQR01000120.1 GCF_001418575.1 Peterkaempfera griseoplana | reverse complement strand
GTCAGCGAGGCCCGGGCGCGGCTGGACGAGGCCGGACGCGCGCTGCGCGAGGAGCAGCGCATCGCCCTGGACCTGCCCGACACCCAGGTGCCCGCCGGGCGCAACCTCTTCGTCGGCGAGGGCATGCAGGTGCGCCACGGCGACCGGCCCGTCTTCGCCGACGGCGGCATCGACCTGACCGTGCGGGGCCCCGAGCGCATCGCCCTGACCGGTCCCAACGGCGCCGGCAAGTCCACCCTGCTGCGGCTGGTCACCGGCGACCTCGCCCCGGACGGCGGGGAGATCAGGCGCAACGACGGCCGCATCGCCTACCTCTCCCAGCGCCTGGACCTGCTGGACCTGGACCGCACCGTGGCGCAGAACTTCGCCTCCTTCGCCCCGCACCGGCCCGAGGCGGAGCGGATGAACCTGCTCGCCCGCTTCCTCTTCCGCGGCGCCGGGGCGCAACTGCCGGTCGGCGTCCTGTCCGGTGGCGAGCGGCTGCGCGCCACCCTGGCCTGCGTCCTGTGCGCCGAACCGGCCCCTCAGCTGCTGCTGCTCGACGAGCCGACCAACAACCTCGACCTGGTCAGCGCCGGCCAGCTGGAGAGCGCACTGAGCTCCTACCAGGGCGCCTTCATCGTGGTCAGCCACGACGAGCGGTTCCTCGCCGAAATCGGAGTGAACCGCTGGCTGCAACTGGCCAACGGAGTACTCAAGGAGACCGCAGCACCCACCGTGTGAACCACCGGCAAGTGCAGCGGCCCGCATCCGAGGCTCCGTGCCCGGCGGACCGACCACCGATCACATGGGACGGATCCCGCATGCCCCAGTCCGCTCTGCTCGCGCACGACCTCGTCGTCGACCGGGGGCCGGCGGGTGCTCGACGGCGTCAGCCTGACCGCCTCCCCCGGCCACCGCATCGGCCGGATCGGGTGGGGACGGCGTCAACACGTCCGTTCTGCTGCGGATACTCGCCGGGCTGGACGAGCAGCACCGGGTACCGGCGACCTCGGCGTCGTGCCGCCTCGGCCGGCACCGCGGCGATGGTCGAACCGGCGTCGAAGGGCATCTCCCGGTCCGTACGCAACGACGGCTGCGGCTCTGCCGGGCAGGTGCCTCTCGGCTGAGGTCCTCGGCCGGTGGCGGCTGGTCGCCGGAACCCCGGACTTGGTGAAACGGGTGCCGCTCACCGACCTGGAGAGGCAGGCCGGGAGCGTCACTTCCACAGCCGGCCTCTTCGGGCTTCCCGCCTTCCGCCACTACGGCGTCGGCATTATCGGCGCGCCGGGCTTCGGCGCCTGGAGGGAGCCGCGCACGCCATGGCGACCGGCTGGGTGCTCTCCGTGGAGTTCTCCCCTGCCGCAGGAGCCGGCCGGCGTCGAGACCCGGCCGTCGCCTACGGGAGCGGCGGATCGCAGGCGCGCGGCCGGATCGAGGCCCTCCGGGAGTCCTCGGCGAGCATCGGGCTGTTTGCGGGGTACGTCCCGCAGAACCCGCACCGGTGGCTGGGCACTCATGTCGAGGCGGCCGACGAGGCCAGGCCTGCGCCATGGTGGCGAAGGAACTGGCGGCGGAAATCCCCTCCATGAACGCGCGGGGACTCCTGCACTTCGACGCGCGCTTCGAGAACATCCTCAGCGACGGCCGGTACGCGCTGATGCGCGCCCACGTGGAGGGCAAGCGCCCCACGGGCATCCCGGAACAGGCCACGGCGATCACCGCCCGGCACGCACCGCTCGCCGCCGCGACATCGGACTTCAACCGGCAGGTGCCGGAGCGGGAGGAGACAGACCCCCTACCCGCCGGAGGAGATCCGCCGGCTCGGTGGCAGGTACGGCCCCCGGTGCGCTGACGGCAGGTCGGTCGAACGGGGGTGTCGGCCAACGGGGGTGTCGCCGACCGGGCGTCAGATGGTGACGGTCTTGTACTCGATGTAGGTGTTCAGACCGGCGAAGCCGTACTCGCGGCCCACGCCGCTGGCCTTGAACCCGCCGAACGGGCCGTCGAAGCCCACGGAGGCGCCGTTGACGGTGACGGTGCCGGTCCGCATGCGGCGGGCGACCTCCAGGGCGTGTGCCTCGTCGCTCGACCACACGCCGCCGGACAGGCCGTACTCGGAGTCGTTGGCGATGCGCACCGCGTCGTCCTCGTCCTCGTAGGCGATGACGACCAGTACCGGGCCGAAGATCTCCTCCTGGGCGATCCGCATCGCGTTGTCGACGTCGGCGAAGACGGTCGGGGTGACGTAGTAGCCCTTCTCCAGGCCGGCGGGTACCTCGGGGCCGCCCGTGACCAGTCGTGCCCCCTCCTTGAGGCCGAGTTCGATGTAGTCGCGCACCCGCTGCTGCTGGTCGCGGCGGATCATCGGGCCGATGAAGGTGTCCGGGTCCTGCGGGTCGCCGACCTTCAGCGAGTCGACGACCTCCTTGACGGCGGTGACGACCTCCTCGTAGCGGCTGCGCGGTGCCAGGATGCGGGTCTGCGCGATGCAGGCCTCACCGTTGTTGAGCAGCGAGGAGAACTTCAGACCGGCCGTGAACGCCGCCAGGTCCGCGTCGGGCAGGACGACGGCGGCGGACTTGCCGCCCAGTTCCAGGCTGACCCGCTTGAGCTGCTCACCCGCGATGGAGGCGATCCGGCGTCCGGCACGGGTGGAGCCGGTGAACGCGATCTTGTCCACGTCGCGATGGGAGACCAGGTGCTCGCTGGTCTCGCGGTCGGCCGGCAGCACGCTGACGGTGCCCTCGGGCAGTCCGCACTCGGAGAGCAGGTCGGCCAGCAGGCCCATGCTCAGCGAGTTCTCCGGCGAGACCTTCAGGATGACCGTGTTGCCGGCCAGCAGCGCCGGAATGATCTTCGCCAGGGAGGCGGAGAACGGCGAGTTCCAGGGGATGACGGCGGCCACGACGCCGATGGCCTCCCGGCGGACCACGCTGCGGCTGGTGGCCGCGGGGTCGCTGGGGGTCAGCACCTCCTCCCAGGCCAGTTCCTCGGCCGCCTTCAGATAGGCGTTGGCCTGGCGGGACAGGCCGGGCTGCCCGGCGCGGGTGAACCAGCCGGCGGAGCCGTTCTCCGCGCTGATCACGGCTGCGATCTCCTCGGCCCGGGCCTCGCGCAGGGCGTTCAGCCGGCGCAGCACCGCGATCCGCTCGGCCGGCGGGGTGTTCGGCCAGGTCCCCTCGTCGAAGGCGGTGCGGGCGACGGCCACCGCCCGGTCCACGTCGGCCCGCCGGGCCTGGGCGGCACGGCCGACAAGCGACTCGTCGTGCGGGGACAGGATGTCGAGCAGTTCCGGGTCGCTGGGCTCGGTCCAGACGCCGCCGATGAAGAGCCGGTCGTAGGTGATCATGTGCTTCCTCCGGTGTCCCTAGCGGGAGCCTCCCGCTAACTGTCACTCGACTGTAGCACTTACGCTTTCTATGTGCGCAGAGACGTGGCTATAAGAGGGTCGTACTGCCGCAAGCTGTCTATACTCATGGCCGTGAGAGCCGACGCAGCACGCAATCTGGAAACAGTCATGACGACCGGTGCGCGGATGCTGGCCGCCGACCCGGCCGCGAGCATCACCGCCATCGCGGCCGAGGCCGGCATGGACCGGCGCACCGTCTACCGGCGCTTCGCCTCGCGCGAGGAGTTGCTGACGGCCATCTACGAGGCGCGGCTGACGGCCATCGAGCAGGCCACCGAGGACGCGCGGCTGCACGAGGCCCCGGTCGCCGTCGCCCTGCACCGCTATGTGGAGGGCATCATCGGCGTCAACCGCACCTGGCCGGTCGATCTGGGCCGGATGCTGGCCGACGAACCCGTCCGCGAGCGGCGCGACCGCTCGTACCGAGAACTCACCGACTTCCTGCGCCGCGCCACCGACGAGGGTCTGATCCGTCCCGGCCTGCCGGACGGGTGGGTGAGCAGGGTCCTGCCGCAGCTGATGGGCATCGCCTCCCGCGACCTGACCGACCTCAGCCCCGCGCAGGCCGCCGACCTGGTGGTCGACACCTTCCTCCACGGGCTCGGCGCGGGCGCCGCCGCCCCGAGGGGCGCCGGTCCCGGGGGCACCCGCGCAGCGGGCTGAGCGGCGCCCTTCCGCGGACGGCGTCAGCCGCCTCGCCCCGGGCAACGGCGGCCCGCCCGCGCGCCCCTGTGCAGGCCCGGAGCAGACCGCGCTCACCGGACGGGAAGTGCCGCCGGCAGCCTCTGCACGGTCTTCAGCTCCTGGCCGTGCGCCGCGTCGCCGGGGGCGAGTACCCGGCGGAGGCAGCAGCGGGCCTCCCAGGTCTCCCCCGCTGCCGACAGGACCTCCCGGGCCACACCAGCGACCGGCTCTCCCGGCGCATCACACCGAGGCGGGACTGCACGGCGAGTCCTGGCTGCAGTTCCGCGTCAGTGGCCGCGGACACAGAGTGCGACTCTGCTCTGAGGCCAGGTGGTGTGCAGATAGTGGTCCTCTGCGGCGCGCCAGCGCCTGATCCACTCCTCGGAGTTCTCACCGCGGGCCCGCAGGCGCTCCAGGCAGACTTCTCGCGGAGTGTCGACATAGACCGTGAAGTGGAAGTAGGGGGCGAGCTCGGGGCGGACGGAGTAGACCCCTTCGACGATCACCACCGCTCCGGGGGCGATCTCCCGCCAGGCTCCGAGCTCGCCGGTGGCCCAGTCGTAGACCTGGTAGCGCGCGGCCCGCTGGTCCCGCAGCGGGACCAGCACCTGGTCGCGGAGGCGTTGCCAGTCGAAGTAGCGGTGGTAGCCCTGCTCCGCGTCGAGCCGTTCCCGCTCCTGCTCGGGCATCGGGCGGTAGAAGTCGTCGCCGTGGACGACGACCGAGCCGTCGAGCTGTCCGGACACCGCGGCGGCCAGCGTCGTCTTGCCCGACCCTCCTGCGCCGTCGATGGCGGTGATCCTGGTGCTCCCCGCCGCACAGGCCGACCGGAGGAGGCCGTCGGCGACGTCCTTCGCATGTTCGGTGACGTCCTGGCGTCGCTGTTGCACGCGCACCTCGCTCGTTCTCGCGGCGCTGGAGAACACGGCTTCCCTGGCTTCCCTGAGATCCCCGGCGCTGCCGCCCAGCAGTGCCCGCGTGACGAGTACCGACTCCAGGGCCCCGGTCCCGAGGTCGCGCAGCAGCCGCTGGACGTGTTCCATGCCCTGGTCCTGCGCCAGCAGCGGCCTGCACCGCGCGACCAGAGCGGCAAGTCGTGCGGCATGCTCCGGAGCAAGCCCTCGGACGTCCTCGAACATGGGAACCCCTTGTGGGTGGCGTGCAGGGCGGAGAGGGCCACCCTCGGCCTCGTCCATGATGGCGCCAACGCGCCCGGGTGCGCTTCGGAGTTTCCGGTCGGCGCAGCACACCGCCGAGCCGGTCCGCCTGCGCGGTATGGAGGGCCCGGCGCCGCCTGGGCGGGCCTGGAACCGTGCACGGTCGGCGGGGTACGAAGGCTGGGCGCCGGGCGTTCGGCGGGCCCACGAGGAGCGGCCGCCGCTGCCGGTCGGCAAGGCCGCTGCCCTGCGGGCGTGCGGTAGGTTGCCCGCCATGACTGCGCCTGGACCCGCCACCTGGCTCCCCGCCCCGATCAGGACCGAGCGGCTCGCCCTGCGCGTGGCCGAGGCCCGCGACCGGGCAGCGTTCGTCGAGTTGTTCGCCTCCCCGGAGGTGGGCACCTACATCGGTGGCCCCCGGCCTCGCGAGGAGCTGGAGCGCACCATGGCCGAGGTGCCCGGGCAGCGCCCCGGCCTCTTCGTGGTCGATCTCGACGGAGCGATGATCGGCATGGTCACACTCGACCGACGCGACGCGGAGCGTCCGGGACACGTCCGTCCGGAGGCCGGGGAGACCGAGCTCGGCTATATGTTCCTGCCGCAGGCGTGGGGACACGGGTACGCCGCGGAGGCGTGCGCGGCGGCACTCGGCTGGTTCGCCGACGCGCTCCCCGGCGAGCCGGTGGTGCTCTGCACCCAGACCGCCAACGGGAGTTCGATGCGCCTCGCAGCGAAGCTGGGGTTCACCGAGGTGGAGCAGTTCGAGGAGTACGGCGCCCAGCAGTGGTTCGGCGTGTGGTCACGGGTCTCGCAGGGGCCCGGGACGGGAGGGCGACCCGTCTCCGTATGACGATCGCCCCACAGGCCGATGCCGCGCAGGCGGCCTGTGCACGTCCGCGACGAAGAGCCGTGGTCACCGCGCCGGCTCCCGGCGCAGAGTGGCACAACGGCCAATCGGGGTCTCCCTTCCGCAGTGCTCGCCGAGGTTCGGCGGATCGAGGGCCGGAGGAGGTACGTGTGACCGGGCCGGCGGTCGCCGGAGCGCGAGGGCGGTGGCTGTACGGAGTGGGCCTGCTGTGGCGGCCGTGGCAGGCCCACGAGTTCCCCGAAGCGAGACAGCCGCGACGTCCCCTCGCTGCTCGCGCGAACTGCGCAGCGCCGTCGGGCTGTGGACCGGGCGGGGCGACCGTCCCCGGTCCCCGGCCGTCTGCGGCCGGTCCGGCAGGTGGCCCCTCCGGGCCGCGACCTCCGGGCGAGGTCGGCCGCAGGACGGCCGGGGGTGCCGGCTCCTCCCCCGCCGGTGAGCGGCGGCCGAACGGGTGCGGCGGGGCAAGATCGTGAGACTCCCGGTCTGCCCCAGCGCCAGGAACTACTGTCGCGGGCATGGTCGAACACGATGCCTTCAGCACCACCCGCGAGGCCTACGACGCCGCCGCCACCACCTATGCGCAGCTGTTCCGCGACTCGCTGCGTGACAGTCCCCTGGACCGGGCGATCCTGAGTGTCTTCGCCGAGGTCGTCGGCACCAGCCGGGACGGCCGGGTCGCGGACCTGGGGTGCGGGCCCGGCCACATCACCGCTCATCTGCACGGGCTGGGGCTGGCGGCGTTCGGTGTCGACGCCTCTCCCGCGATGATCACGCTGGCCCGGCAGGCCTATCCGGGCCTGCGGTTCGAGGTGGGGTCGATGGCCGCGCTGGACATCGCTGACGGCACGCTGGGCGGTGTGCTCTCCCGCTGGTCCGTCATCCACACCCCGCCGCCGGAACTGCCCGTCCTCCTGGCGGAGTTCCATCGTGTGCTGGCACCCGGAGGCCACCTGCTGATCGGCTTCTCGGCCAGCGAAAACTCCGCTCACCCGGCGCAGGTCTTCGACCACACGGTCGCCCCGGCCTACCGGTGGTGGCCCGACCACCTCTCGGCGATGCTGCGGACGTGCGGGCTGGCCGAGGTGGCCCGGATGGTCCGCGAGCCCCAGCCCACCGACCGGCGGCAGTTCAAGGAGGTTCACCTGCTCGCCCGCAAGGGCGAGGCGGACGCCGTCTGACGATCCGTCGGCGGCGACCCGGCCGGCCGGGTCGCCGCCGACGGACCCGCCTCGCTCACTGTGACCGGTGCGGGACGGGCGTCAGAACAGGTACATATAGGTGTAGGTGCCGTTGGCGTTGCGCTCACACCACCAGGTCATGTTCGGATCCGCCCACCTCACCCCGTAGGCCTGGCACTCGGCCGAGGTGTTGAAGGTGGGGCCCGTCGTCTGCTTCCGGTGCGCGGCCCCAGGTGCCGTCGCATGCGCCTGGAGGAGGTGCCGGCCGACGGTGGGGACCGGTGCTGACGGTTCGGCGGCCAGGGCGGCGGGGGCGGCGAGGAACGAGGCCGCAAACGCTGCCGCGGTCATCCGGACGAGGACTCTGCGCATCGTGCCACCTCCAGCGGTCCGGAGGAACTCTGCACCGGAATTCGGGGGGCGTCTCCCTCGCGTGGGTGCGGGAGACACAGGCTCGGCGGAGCCGGGCGGCCGGGGCGCCACCGGGACCTCATGGAGGCGACGGGAGCGCTGTCGGCATCGGCTGGGTGATGGATCGAGGGCACCGGCGCCCGCGTACTGCGCGGCCGACCGGGCCGGACTGGGGAGCCAAGCGCTTAAGCGCCCGGACTTGATCGTCAATCGAAGCTAGCTCTCGTCCCTGCAGGCCGCAACCCGGCCTCCCCTGCCACGTTGCGAACACCGGCCGGCCGCATGCTCGGGAGAGCCGGCGACGCCGGCGGACCGGGGGCAGCGTACGAAGGCCAGGCGCCTGGTTCGGTCCCGCGTCGACAGGCATGGACGCATGTCCGTCCCGTTCGGGGTCGTTGATGTCAGGGGCGGTCCGTCTTCCCTTCCGGAGGCACGGCCGAGCGACCCCTGCTGGCCCGGCCCGGCCGAGCCTGGCGCAGGCGGTCGATCCGCCGGTACCCGCGTCGGCGGCGGTGAGGCCAGTCGCAGTCGCAGCTCCGGCCTTCGGGACGCCGAGGGGCGCCGCGGGGATCAGGCGGCACCGGTTGCGTCCCGTTCCCTCGCGGCAGCGAGGACGGAGTCGCCGCATTAACTCTTACACGGTTGACAAACTTAAGCGCGTCCCCAACCATGACATGCATGTCAGACATCACCGAGCGCGCGGCCCGCCGCCTTCTGGTCGACTACACCCTTGAGATGGCCCTGTCCGACGAGGACCCCGCCCGCATCGTGGACCGGACCGTCACCCCCGACGCGATCTGGACCACCGACGGCACGGACCTCACCCGCGACCAACTGGTCGCCCACGCGGCCCCGGCCCGCAAGAACGTCACCGCAGTCCAGATGCGGATCGACGACCTCCTGGTGGAGGGTCACCGATTCGCGGCCCGCTGTTGCCTCACCTCGGAACACCGCAAGCTCGGGCATGTGGTGATCGACTGGATCGTGATGGGCGAAGTCGCCGACGACGGGCGGGTGCGGCGCATCTACCAACTCGGCCACACCGCCTGACCGCCGGGTCCTGCTGACCGGGGACGGGCGCGTCCGGGTCCGCCAGGGCATCACGTACGCCGGACTCCGGCGAGGGCAGCTCCCCGACGAGCGACCTTCGCCCGGCACGGAACTCGCCGGCTCCAGCGGCCGTCCACCACCGGTGCCCCGGGGAAGCGCCCGGCCCGGGCACGGCTCCGCTCCTCGAAGCGACGCGGGCCGACCGTGCAGATCTCCGGGCCCCTGCGCCGGGCAGCTCTGCGCCGGAGCAGGGGTGGTGCCTCCCCGGGCGCAGGGCTGCAACCTCCCCGACGTCGGCCTGCTCGACGGTTGACGGCGACCTCGCGTATTGCCTGCATATGAGCGAGCACGTGATAGCGATTCCCCCCAGAAGTCGAATGACCATCGCACTCGACCTTTGAGGCAGTGGGAGCCCTGCCCCGTCCCGTACCCGGCCGCGCCCGCCGGGAGAGCCCCTTGGAGGTCCCACCGTGCTACGCGGACGTCCTCTTCGGCGACTACAACCCGACCGGGAAGCTGCCGATGACCTGGATGCAGAGCGCCTCCCAGGAACCGATCAACGACGGCGACGGCAAGACCCCGCTTCTCCCGTACGGATACGGGCTGAGCTACCCGTCCGGCCCCGCACCCTCTCAGACACCCACGACGGCGCCGCCCACGGGTCCGTCCACCAC
>NZ_LIQR01000012.1 GCF_001418575.1 Peterkaempfera griseoplana | reverse complement strand
CGTAGTCGACATGGACCAGGCCGAAGCGCTGGTGGTAGCCGTCGGACCACTCGAAGTTGTCCAGCAGCGACCAGACGAAGTAGCCGCGGACGTCCACGCCGTCGGCGATCGCCCGGTGCAGCGCCCGCAGATGGCCGTCGAGGTAGTCGATACGGGCGGTGTCGCGGACCCGGCCGTCGCCGTCCACGGTGTCCTCGACCGAGCAGCCGTTCTCGGTGACCAGGATCGGTGGCAGGGCCGGGCCGTACCGCAGGTGCAGACCGGTGAGCAGGTCGTGGAGGCCGTCCGGGACCACCGGCCAGCCGAAGGCGGTGGTGGGCACCCCCTCGATCGGAACCATGTCGAACGGCAGGCCGGTGCCGGGGGCGGCGGCCGCGACCCTGGTGGGGTTGTAGTAGTTGACGCCGAGTGCGTCCAGCGGGGCGCTGATCGTCTCCAGGTCGCCGTCGCGGATCCAGGGCGGCTCGGCGGGCAGCCCCACCGCGGTCAGGTCGGGGTGGCTGCCCAGCAGGACGGGGTCGTTGAACAGCCGGTTGTGGAAGGCGTCGTAGAGGGCCGCGGCGGCGGTGTCCTCGGCCGAGTCGCTGGCCGGCACCACGGGGGTGCAGTTGTTGGTCAGCATCACCTGGCGCGCGCCGCGTGCCCGCAGTGCGGCGACGGCCAGGCCGTGGCCGAGGAGCTGGTGGTGGCCGGCGGGCAGGGCGTCGAAGAGCAGGGCGCGGCCGGGGGCGTGGGTGCCGAAGGCGTAGCCCTCGGCCATGTGGACCAGCGGCTCGTTGAGGGTGATCCAGCGTCCCACCCGGTCGGCGAGCCGTTCGGCGGCCAGCGCGGCGTACTCGGCGAAGCGGTGGGCGGTGTCGCGGTCCAGCCAGCCGCCGCGGTCCTCCAGGGGTTGCGGAAGATCCCAGTGGTAGAGGGTGGGGACGGGTTCGACACCGCGTTCCAGCAGGGCGTCGACCAGCCGGTCGTAGAAGTCCAGCCCCCTGGGGTTGGGGGCGCCGCTGCCGCCGGGCTGGACGCGGGGCCAGGCGATGGAGAACCGGTAGGCGCCCACGCCGAGGCCGCCGAGCAGCGCCAGGTCCTCCGGCCAGCGGTGGTAGTGGTCGCAGGCGGTGTCGCCGGTGTGGCCGTCGCGGACCCTGCCGGGGGTGTGGGCGAAGGTGTCCCACACGGACCGCCCCCGGCCGTCCTCGTCCACCGCTCCCTCGATCTGGTACGCGGCCGTGGACACGCCCCACAGGAAGCCCTCGGGGAACGCCGGCAGTCCGCTGGTCATCGCGCCTCCTCGCCCGGAGCTGGGTGCGGCTCAGCCTAGGGCCGGCGTGCGGGCGCGGGCGAGACCCCCGGCGTCCCGGGCGACGGGCCGGCCGCCGCCGGGGAGAGCGGATACGTGCGGGGTACAGGTTCGCGGCGAACACTATTGGACTCGGTGTCGACAAGGGGTAGGTTCGCGGAATGACCCCCACCGCCGTACGCCGCCGTACCGTCCACTCCGCCGGACTGCCGCTCGCCGTGGCCGAGCAGGGGGACCCCGGACGGCCCACCGTGCTGCTGGTGCACGGATATCCGGACACCCATCGGGTGTGGGACCGGGTCGCCGACGAGCTGGCCGCGGACCACCATGTGGTCCGCTACGACGTCCGCGGCGCCGGCGACTCCGGCGCTCCGCAGGACCGCTCCGGCTACCGGCTGGAGCTGCTCGCCGCCGACCTGCTGGCGGTGGCCGACGCGGTCAGCCCGGACCGCCCGGTGCACGTGGTGGCGCACGACTGGGGCTCGCTGCAGTCCTGGGAGGCGGTCACCGCGCCCGGCGCGGAGCTGCGGATCGCCTCGTACACCAGCATCTCGGGGCCCTGCCTGGACCATGTCGGCCACTGGTACCGCGAGCGGCTCTCCCACCCCACGCCGCGCCGGCTGGGGCAGCTGCTCGACCAGTCGCTGCACTCCTGGTACATCGCGGCGTTCCATGTCCCGGTGCTGGCCCCGGCCGTGTGGCGGCTGGGGCTGGCCAGGGTCTGGGGGAGACTGCTGGCCCGCGCCGAGGGGGTGCGCCCGCGCCCGGGGCATCCGCAGCCGACGCTGGCCCGGGACGCGGTGCGGGGCATCGAGCTGTACCGGGCCAACTTCTTCTCCCGGGTGGCCCGTCCGGGCCGCCGCAGCACCGCCGTCCCGGTTCAGCTGGTCACCCTGAGCGGCGACCGTTTCGTACGGCCCGCGCTCTCCGAGGGCCTGGAGCGCTGGGTGCCCCGCCTGGAGCGGCGGACGCTGCGCGCCGGCCACTGGTCGGCGTTGCTGGAGCGGGCGCCCGAGGTGGCGGAGCTGGTCCGGGCCTTCACGGCCCGGGCCGGCTCCGCAGGCCGCGACCAACGGGACTGACGTAGCGTCAGCGACGGGGCCAGGGGCGCTGGCCGGTGGCGTCCGACGGCGGCGCGGAGGCGGCGCCCCAGCCCTTGGCCGGGGTGGCGCCCAGGGTGAACGCCAGGGTGCGCCCGCGCAGTTCGCGGAAGGTCAGCCAGGGCCGGGGGTGCGACCGGCCGCCCAGGGTCAGCGCGTGCACATACGGGCCGCCCGCCGAGGCGCCCCGCCCCAGCACGGTGAACGGCGCAGCCCCCGGCTGTGAGACGGTCACCTCGGGGAAGGCGGGACTGCCCAGCACCAGCAGGTCGGAACCGGGCACCGCGGGGTAGAGGCCCAGCATCGACCAGACGTACCAGGAGCTCATCGCCCCCAGGTCGTCGTTGCCGAACTGGCCGCCCGGGGTGTCGGACCAGAGTGTGCGCTGCACCCTGCGCACGGCCCGCTGGGTCTTCCAGGGCTCGCCGGTCCAGTCGTACTGCCAGGGGATGCCGATGCTGGGCTCGTTGTTGAGGTCGGCGGTGGTGGGGGTGGGCCGGCGCAGGTCCCTGAGCAGGGAGTCCAGATAGGCGCTCCAGGCCCTCCTGCCGCCGCGGCCCTCGATCAGCCGCCGCAGGTTGAAGGCGACCATCGGGGTGTACTGGGCCGAGGTGCCCTCTACGAAGCCCCGGGTGGCGCCGGGGGTGAAGCCGGGGGCGAACCCGCCCGCCGCCAGCCGGGGCTGGAGGTAGCCCGAGGCCCGGTTGAAGAGGTTCTGCCAGTCCTGGGCCCGGGTGGCGAAGCGGGTGTAGGTGGCCCGGTCGCCCAGGGCGCGGGCGAAGGCCGCGACGGCGTAGTCGGCGTTGTCGTACTCCAGCTGGGTGGAGACGGTGCCGTAGAAGTGGCAGCAGCCCCAGTCCCTGCCGTCGACCGGCAGATAGCCGAGCCGGTCGCGCACCGCCTGCCCGGGTCGCGCGTGGTTGGGGCCCACGGCTTCACGGACCATCACCGCCAGGGCGCGGCGGGCGTCGAAGGAACGCGCCCCGAAGGCGTACGCCCCGGCGATGATGCCGTCGGCCGGGTCGCCGATCATCACCCAGCTCTCGCCGTTGTTCTGCGCCCACTTGGGCAGCGAGCCGCCCTGGTCGAAGTCGCGCAGCATGGAGGAGACCATGTCGCTCGCCACCGCCGGGTCCACCAGCGCCATCAGCTGGGCCTGGGTGCGGTAGGTGTCCCAGCCGGAGAAGTTGGCGTACTGGGCGTGGCCCCGGGGCACGGTGTGGACCTTCCTGTCCATGCCCGGGTAGCGGCCGTCGGTGTCACTGAAGACGTTGGGGTGCAGCAGCGCGTGGTAGAGGGCGGTGTAGAACTGCACCTGCTGGTCGCGGGTGCCGCCGGTCACCCGCAGCCGGCCGAGCACCCGGTTCCAGGCCGCGTGGGCGGCCCCCTCCAGACCGTGGACGTCCCGGTTCGCGGCCTCGCGCCGCAGATTGCCCAGGGCCCCGGCCCGGCTGGTGTACGAGATGCCGATGCGTGCGGTGACGGTGCGCCCGCCGGAGGTGTCGAAGGCGGCGTAGGCGCCGTCGGCGCCCTGGGTGTCGGTGCCGGCGGGGCCGTGGACGCTCTGCTGCCGGCGGCCGCGCCAGGTGCCGGCCGCCTTGAGCGGGCGGTCGAAGGTGATGGCGAAGTGCAGGGTGTAGGTGTTGTCGGCGCCGCAGAAGTGGCCGCTGCGCACCGACCCCGTGATCTCCCGGTCGGAGACGAAGCGGACCCGGGTGGAGTCGACCCGGGTGGCGCCGCCGCGCAGTTTCAGCAGCAGCCGGGCGTCCTTCCCGGCGGGGAAGGTGAACCGGGCGATCCCGGCCCTGGCGGCGGCGGCCAGTTCGGTGGTCACCCCGCCGTCGTCGGTGACCCGGTAGAGGCCGGTGCGTACGGTCTCCCGCCGGTGCGAGAAGCCCACCGAGGCGCTGCCGGGGTCGGCGGGCAGGCCGCCGGACACGGGCAGCAGCGGTACGTCCCCGGCCGCGGGGCAGCCGGGCCCGCTGAGGTGGGTGAGGCTGAAGCCGGAGAGCCGTCCGGCCGAGTAGCCGTAGCCTCCGCCGTAGGGCCGCAGGGGAGTGGTGTCCGGGCCCAGCTGCATCATGCCGAACGGCACCACCGGGCCCGGGAAGGTGTGCACCACCCCGGCGGTGCCGATGAGCGGGTTCACCAGCGAGGCGGGATCGGGCCCCGGCCCGGCGGCGCGGCCCGGGGCGGCGGCGGGCGCGGGGGCCGCGGCCAGCAGGACCAGCGCTGCGGCGCCCGCGCCGAAGGCCCGGCTGCTGCCGGAGAGCAGGGGGAGCAGACGCCGGTTGCCGGCGGCGGACGGCGGTGCAGCGGACATGGGTGTGCCTCCCCGGAAGCGACGGCCTTCCCGTCCGCGGTGCAGGCGGTCACGGGACACGGAGGCGCCCGGCGCACTCCTCGGGAGCACGCTAGGGCCGCCCCGGTACCCGGCCGTCCGGCACGCTGCGTGGCCACCGGCGGCTCACCCGGACGGCGGCGCTTCCCCGGGCGGACGCTCCGTCCCTGTGCGACCCTGCCCCGGAGGCGCTCCGGCGTGCGCTGCGCCGACCGGGTGGCGGTGGCCGCCCCCAGCGTCGTCTACATTGGCGTAGACGAATCGGTGTCGCCCGTCGGCGCCCGCACCCGAACGGAAAGGCAGCACCCATGGCCCCGCGCACCGCGACCGCGCTACGCCGGGCCTTCGCCGTCGCGCTGCCGGCCGCCGCCTTCGCGCTGCTCGCCCTGGCGGTGACGGCGAGGTCGGGGCACCCCTTCCCGGTCGACCGGGCGCTGCACGACTGGGCCGTCGCCCACCGCCCCGCCGCCGCCACGACCCTGGTCCGGCTGCTCACCGCGACCGGCACCGGAGCCGTCCCCTATCTGCTGGCCCTCGCCGCCGGCTGGACGGTCTGCCGCCCGGGCAGCCCGGCACGCCGCAGGACCACCGTCGCCGTGGCCTGCGCGGCGGTGCTGGCGCTCGGTCAACTGGTGCGCACCGCCGTGATGGAGGCGGTGGCCAGGCCGCGCCCTGCGGCGGCCGACTGGGCCGCCGCAGCCGGCGGCCACGCCTTCCCGTCCGGCCACACCACCACCTCGGCGATCGCCGCGGGTCTGCTCGCCTGGGCCGCGGTGCGGGCAGGCGGCCGCACCACCGGACGCGTCGTCGCCGTGCTCTGCGGCTGCTGGGCCGCCGCGGTCGGCGCCAGCCGGGTCTATCTGGGGGTGCACTGGCCCACCGACGTCCTCGGCGGCTGGCTGCTGGCAGTCGCCTGGCTGGCCGCGTCCCTGCCGCTGCTCACCGCCCTGGTGGAGCGGGAGTCGGTCGTGCCGCCCGGAAGTGACGACGAGTCAGTTCAACGGTGACCACGGGTCTCAGCGCCGGCGGCCGTTGCGCCCGTTGCCGGACCGATGGTGGTCCGCCCGCCCCGAAGGGACGGTGATCTCGCTCCACACCTGCTTGCCGCCGCCCATCGGCAGTGAGCCGAACCCGGTGGACACCGCCTCCACCAGCAGGATCCCCCGTCCTCCGGTGGCCTCCCAGCCGATGCTGGCCGGTTTGACGGGCGAGCGCGGCGAGGAGTCGGTCACCGCGATCCGCAGCCGGTCGGCGACATACGTCAGATCCAGCCGCACCGGCCCCTGGGTGTGCACCAGCGCATTGGTGACCAGCTCGGAGACGATCAGCAGGGCCACGTCCCGCTGGTCCGCCAGCCCCCAGGAGCCGAGCGTACGGCCGACGAAGCGGCGGGCGTGCGAGACCGCCTCGGGCAGTCGCCACACCGCCCAGCCCGCCCGCACCGGCAGCGATCCCACGCCCACGTAGCGCAGCAGCAGCACGGCGACGTCGTCGTCCCGCCGCTCGACCCCGCCGAGCAGCGCGTCGGCCACCAGCTCCACATCGCCCGGGTCGGTGCGGGCCAGGATGGCGCGGAGCTGGTCCAGACCGTCGTCCAGGGTGAGGCAGCGGGACTCCACCAGACCGTCGGTGGTGAGCACCAGCACGGTGCCCGGCATCAGCGCCAGCGGGGTGATCGGGTAGTACGCGTCGTCGTCGACGCCCAGCGGCGGTCCCCCCTCGGCGCTGACCACCTCGGTGGTGCCGTCCGGGAGGCGCAGCACCGGCGGGATGTGCCCGGCCCGCGCGCACCAGGCGGTGCCCTCCTCCATGTCCACCACCACGTAGCAGCAGGTGGCGAAGAGGTCGGTGCCGAGCCCCACCAGCAGCCGGTTGGCATGGGAGACCACCACGTCGGCGGGGTGCCCCTCCATGGCGTAGGCGCGAATGGCGGTCCTGATCTGGCCCATCAGTGTGGCGGCGACCGCGTTGTGCCCCTGTACGTCGCCGATCACCAGCGCCACCCGCCCGTCCGTCAGCGGGATGACGTCGTACCAGTCGCCCCCCACCTGCAGCCCGGCCGTTGCGGGGAGGTAGCGGGCCACGGCCGTGCCGCCGGGCAGTTCCGGCAGCCGCCGCGGCAGCAGACTGCGCTGCAGGGTGCCGATCAGCTCGTGCTCGGCGTCCAGCGCACGGGCCCGCTCCAGGGCCTGCCCGGCCAGTGCGGCGGCGGCGGTCAGCAGGGCCCGCTCGTCGGCGGTGAACTCGTGCGGCGCCGACCAGCCGAGCATGCAGCCGCCCACCATCCGGCCCGAGGACGGCAGTGGCAGCACCGCCAGCCCGCCGGGCCCGATGCCGGTCAGCGCCTCCTCCAGCGGCGCGCCCGCCGGCCAGTAGGAAGCGCGGCCCTCCCGCAGCGCGCTCTCCAGGGTGGGCATGGCACGGGCCGGGGCGTCCGGCCACTCGGTACGCCACTGGCCGCGCCAGATGTCCGGCCAGGCGTCGGGTTCGGGCGGGTCCAGCATGGTGACCACCAGCCGGTCCGCCTCCAGCTCGGCGAGCGCCACCCGGGCGGCGCCCAGCGGGTGGCGAAGCGCTGCCACCACGGCGCGTCCCACGTCCTTGACGGTGACGGCGGTCGCCAGGGTCGCCGCCAGCCGCCGCACCAGGGCGATGTCGTCGACGCCGGGGCGCATCCGGGAGGCGTCGGCGATGGTGCCCTCCAGCCGGGTGGGCGCGCCGTCGCGGCTCAGGGAGAGCTCGCTGTACATCCGCAGCCAGCAGAGCTCGCCGCTGCGGCGCCGGATACGGAACTCCAGGTCGCGTCCGGCGGCCCCGTGGCTGGGGTCCAGCGCGGACATCAGACCCGGGAGGTCCTCGGGGACGGTGAGCGCCAGCAGCGTCTCCACCCGGCCGTCGAACTCTTCCGGGGCCAGGCCGAACAGGTCCAGCACCCGGGCGTCGGCCTCCAGCAGGCCGGTGGTCAGGGTCAGCGAGAAGTGGCCGACGTCGGTGTCGCCGGTGCGTTCGCCGGGCGGCGGCAGGGTGCTGTCGGTGGCCATCCGCTCGGCGAACAGGGCCAGCACCCGCCGGTACTCCTCGTCGAACGGGGCCGGCCAGTCGTCCACGACCAGCAGACAGCCTCGGCCCGCCCCGCCGCCCAGCGGCAGCACGGCCAGCGACGCCCCCGCGTGCAGCACCGGCTCACCGGCGGGCGCCGCGGGCTCACCGCCGGGGGCCGCGACCACCACCGGTCCGGCGGCGACGTGCACCGCTTCGCCGGACGCCAGCCAGAGCGGCACCCCGGTGGCGGCCACCCTGGCCGGCGGGGAGTCCCCGGTGACGGGGTAGGAGCTCTGCAGTCCGTACACGCTGCGCGGGACGCCGGCCTCCTCGACCAGGGTGAGCTGGTCGGTGCGCTCACAGGGGGTGTACACCGCGGCCAGCGTCGCGCCCGTGCACACCAGCACCTGCTCGGCGAGGGACCGCAGCGGCGTCGCGGTGTCGAGACCGGCACGGAGCAGACTGCGGGCGAGTTCCGCGCGCAGCGTCCTTGTCCGGTGCCTCTCCGCCTGCTCGCCTCCCACCTGGTCATTACATCGCCTCGAGGCCGCCCCCGCAGCCGGATCCGCGGGTTGCACCCGCCCGGGAGCCCGCGCTCACCAGGGGCTCCCCGACCGGCCCGCACGGGGTGAACCACCATGCCGTCCGGCGCGTACCCAGGGACACGACCGTGTACGCGAGGAGGGCCGCGATGGCCGTCAGCCCGGCGATCCCCGCCACCGCCGCCCCGGCGCGCCGCCTGCAGACCCGGCTGCTGGCGGGCTCGGCGCTCTGTGCGGCGCTCGCGGGGGCCGCCTTCGTGGGGGGCACGCCGGGGTCCGCGGCCGGCCGGTCCGGGGCTTCCGCCGCTGCCCCGCCCGCCCCCGCGGTGGCGCCCGCGCCGGCGGACCTGGGCCGCCTGGCGGCGCTCTCGGGCTGCGCACTGCGCCCGGGCACCGCCAACGCCGACTTCCGGCAGGCGGTCTGCACCTCGCCCGCCGGTGGGCGGGTGGCGATGGTGGTCTTCACCAGGCAGACGGGGCTCGAGCAGTGGAAGGCCGAGGCGGAGAGCTACGGCCGCTACCTGGTGGGGCCGCGCTGGGCGGTGGGCGGGGACCCGGCCGCCCTGGCGCGGCTGCGGCTGCGGCTCGGCGGGGTGCTGGAGGGCTCCACCGCGCACCTGGGGCATCCGGGGTGAGGGCCCCGGCGGGGGACGCTATGCGTCCGACGGCGGGGGGAAGCCTCCGGTGGCGATCGGGCCCCACCGCTCCGGGGTGACCCGGATCAGGCACTTGCCCTGCCGGCGCATGGCCTCCCGGTACTCGTCCCAGTCCGGGTGCTCGCCCGCGATGCAGCGGTAGTAGTCGACCAGCGGCTCCAGGGCCTCCGGCAGGTCCAGCACCTCGGCCGCACCGTCGACCTGGACGTACGGGCCGTCCCAGTCGTCGGAGAGCACGCAGACCGAGACCCGGGAGTCCCGGCGGGCGTTGCGGGACTTGACCCGCTGCGGATAGGTGGAGACCACGATGCGGCCCTCGGCGTCCACTCCGCAGGCGACGGGCGAGGTCTGGGGGCGGCCGTCGGCCCGGGTGGTGATCAGCAGCGCGCGGTGCCGGGGGCGCAGGAACTCCACCAGTTCGGCGAGGTCGGGACGGTGTGCGGTAGCGAATCTCGGTGCCATGCCGAGCACGCTACCGCGACGGTCCCGCCGAGCCCCGCCGGACTGCCGCCGGCGGGGCGTGGCGGCAGGTCAGGCGGTCGGGCCGGGCAGCCCGGTCCCGCCGAGCCGGGCCAGGTAGCCGGCCAGCGAGGCCACCTCCCCGGGTGCCCACTCCTCGCCGCCGAGCACGGACGCCGCCAGCTGTCCGGCCGCCTTCTCGGCGTGCTGCAGGCGCTCCCGGCCGGCTTCGGTCAGTGCGGCGTAGGCGACCCGGGCGTCCCGCGGGTCCGGCTCCCGCTCCACCAGGCCGATCCGCTCCAGCGGGCCCAGTGAGCGGGTGACCCCGGACGCGGTGAGGCCCACGGCGGCGGCCAGGTCCACCCGCCGCATCCGGCCGCCGGGGGCGCTGCCGAGCTGCTGGAGCAGCACGAAGTCGGCGAAGCTCAGGCCGTGCAGCCTGCCCAGCTGGTTGTCGAACCGCTTGACCAGCACCGCCTGGGCCCGGGCGAGCCGCAGGCAGGTGTCCAGATACTCACTCATCGTGACCTCCTTGAGTACTCAAGCATGCCACAACCATTGAGTACTCAAGTAAATTTCCCGGGCGGGCATAATGGCCGCCATGTCCCAGCCCTCCGCCCCGTGCACCCTGCCCACCGAGCGTCTGGTGCTGCACGAGGTGCTGCCCGCCGAGGCCGCCCTGCTGATGACAGGGCGCACCGGCGACCGGGAGTGGCTGGGCGGCGTCCCGGGCGAGGGCACCCGCGAGGCCGCCGGACTGCTCACCCTGGCCGCCGACGCGGGCTGCCACACCCCCGGCTGGGCGCTCTACCGGATCGACCGCCGGGCGGACGGCCTCACCGTGGGAGGCATCTGCTTCCACGGACCGCCGCTCGACGGCGCCGCCGAGATCGGCTTCGAACTGGCCCCCGGTGCGCGCGGCCGCGGCTATGCCACCGAGGCGCTGCGGGCCCTGTCGGGCTGGGCACTGGGGCAGCCCGGGGTGCACCGGGTCACCGCCACCGCGGCGCCCGGCAATCTGCCGTCCCAGCGGGTCATGGACCGCGCCGGGTTCCTCCGTACCCAGGACGTCGGCGGACTGCGCACCTATGCGCTGAGCCGCAGCTGACGCGCCGCGGCGCCGCGGCGCCGCGGGGTCCGCTGCGGCCGGGCCTCAGGGACGGAACGACGCCTGCACGGTCTGGAAGTGTTTCCAGGCCTCCTGGTCCCGCTCCAGCGGCGCGGAGATCCACAGGTCGTAGGTGCGGCCGTGCTCCACCCAGCACAGATCACGGGTACGGCGCTTCCCGCCGCCGTCCCCCGCCCAGGTGAACTGCCACAGGGCGGCCGTGCCGCCGTGCATCACCGTCCGGCCGACCGTGCCGTCGTGGTAGCCGGGATAGTCCCGGGCGCCCCGGGCGGCCTGGGCGCTGAGGTCCGCCACCGGGCCGGCGGCGGTCCGGGCGCCGATGCGGACGCCCAGCCGGAAGACCCGGCCAGGGGAGTAGTAGAAGACCCTGGGCGGCTCCAGGGAACGGGTCCAGCCGTCGGGCACCTCCAGGGAGAAGCCCAGGGGGTCGCGGACCGCGGTGTATCCGGGCGGCACGGCCGGGTCGTCCGGCGG
>NZ_LIQR01000119.1 GCF_001418575.1 Peterkaempfera griseoplana | reverse complement strand
GGGCGGCGGCGAGGTCGGCGGCCCAGCGCGAGCCGGGCAGGTCGCAGCCGACCTGGATCACGGTGGTGACTCCGACGGCGGCGGCCTTGGCGAGGCCCTCCTCCGGGGTGCCGTCCTGCATGTCCAGGTGGGTGTGGGAGTCGGCCACCGCCACTGCCAGGGGTTCCGGCAGTGGCGGCGGCGCGGACTTGCTGCTGCTCATCGCGGCTCAGGCGTCCTTCTTCTCTTCCAGGCGGGGGAAGAGGATGTCGCCCTTGGTGACGGTGGCGCCGGCCGGGAGCAGGCCCCAGCCTGCGGCCTCGCCGATCCGCTGGTCGGCGAGGGCGCCCAGCGCCGCCTCGGCGCCCAGCGAGTCCCAGAGCTTGGCCGCGGCTCCCGGCATCACCGGGTTCAGCAGCACCGCGATGGCGCGCAGCGACTCGGCGGCGGTGTACAGGATGGTGGCGAGCCTGGCCTGGCCCTCGGGGGAGCCATCCTTGGCGACCTTCCACGGCTCCTGCTCGGTGAGGTAGCCGTTGACCTGCTTGATGAAGTCGAACACCGCGGCGATGCCGCCGGCGAAGTCGATCTCCTCGCCGATCTTCCGGTCGGCCTCGGCGACGGCCCTGGCGAGTCCGTCGGCGACCGCCTGCTCGGCGTCGCCCGCGGCGGTGGCCGCGGGCAGTGCGCCGCCGAAGTACTTGCCGACCATGGCGGCGACCCGGGAGGCGAGGTTGCCGAAGTCGTTGGCCAGTTCCGAGGTGTAGCGGGCGGAGAAGTCCTCCCAGGAGAAGGAGCCGTCCTGGCCGAACTGGATGGCCCGCAGGAAGTACCAGCGGTAGGCGTCCACGCCGAAGTGCGAGGTGAGGTCCTGCGGGGCGATGCCGGTGAGGTTGGACTTGCTCATCTTCTCGCCGCCGACCATCAGCCAGCCGTTGGCGACGACCCGCTTGGGCAGCGGCAGCCCCTGCGCCATCAGCATGGCGGGCCAGATCACCGCGTGGAAGCGCAGGATGTCCTTGCCGACCAGGTGGACGTCGGCGGGGAAGGTGGCGTCGAACTTCGCCGAGTCGGCGCCGTAGCCGACCGCGGTGGCGTAGTTGAGCAGCGCGTCCACCCAGACGTAGATGACGTGCTTGGGGTCCCAGGGGATGGGGATGCCCCAGTCGAAGGTGGAGCGGGAGATGGAGAGGTCCTGGAGGCCCTGCCGGACGAACTGCAGCACCTCGTTGCGGGCCGACTCGGGCTGGATGAAGCCGGGGTTGGCCTCGTAGAACTCCAGCAGCTTGGGGCCGTACTCGCTGAGCTTGAAGAAGTAGTTCTCCTCCTTCAGCATCTCCACCGGGCGCTTGTGGATGGGGCAGAGCTTGGCGCCGCCCTCGCCGTCCAGCAGCTCGCCGGGGGTCTTGTACTCCTCGCAGCCGACGCAGTACGGGCCCTCGTAGCCGCCCTGGTAGATCTCACCCTTGTCGTACAGGTCCTGCACGAACTCCTGCACCCGGTGGGTGTGCCGCTCCTGGGTGGTGCGGATGAAGTCGTCGTTGGCGATGTCCAGGTGCTGCCAGAGCGGCTTCCAGGCCTCCTCCACCAGCTTGTCGCACCACTGCTGGGGGGTGACGCCGTTGGCATCGGCGGTGCGCATGATCTTCTGACCGTGCTCGTCCGTGCCGGTGAGGTACCACACCTTCTCGCCCCGCTGGCGGTGCCAGCGGGTGAGCACGTCGCCTGCGACGGTCGTGTAGGCGTGGCCCAGGTGGGGGCGATCGTTGACGTAGTAGATCGGCGTGGTGACGTAGTACGCCGACGCCCCGTTGCTGTTGGTTCCAGTGGCCGCCATGGTCAGAAATCCTATAGCGGCGCGAGGACTGCACCGTCCGGCCGCCGCGCGTGGCGGCGGCCGGACCGCGGAGCGCCGCGCTGCGCGTCCGCCGGGTCAGCTGTGGTCGCGGGGGTGCAGGTGCAGGAAGGACGGCAGGTGGAACCGGTGCCGGCGGTGCTGCTCGGCGGCCTCGTCCAGCTGCGCGCCCGTGTCGTGCACGGCGGCGGTGGGGGCGCCGTGGCCGTGCCCGTGGCCGGCCGACCAGGCCCGGCTCACCGCGTCGACCCGTCCGGCACGCATGATCCGCACGGTGTGCCCGCCGCAGCCGGGGCAGCTGGGCTTGAGCAGCGGCGAGGGGACGCGTACGCCGTTGGCGCGGTACTGGCAGGTGAGGTGGCCGTCGCGGTCGGTGTGGTGCTCTATCTCGTAGTCCTGCTCCCAGCCGTATCCACAGCTGAGGCAGGCGAAGGAGTAGGCCTCGTGGGCGGTCTCGACCGGGCCCCCGGTGACAGCGGTGACGGTGGTTGCTGCCGACAGCGGGTCCGTGCCCGGCCTGCTCACAGGGTTACCGATGGTCTCGCTCATGACGGTCTCCCGGTGCCCTCCGGACGCTCGTCCGGTGCGGGTCTTTCCTCTCCAGGGAATTCCCGGGGCGGCCCGGTGGATTCCCGGGTTGCCGAGTCTTGGCCCGCTGTTGGGAATTCCTGTACGGACCGGCTCCCGGCCCGCGTTGATCCTTGGCCTTGCAGGCCTCCTCTTTACCTTCCGCACACCCTGTCCGAGCGACCTCCGGGGCCCCGTGCGGCGCACTCCGGCGCAGTGCTCCGGGGCCGCCCGCGCGGACGAGGCGCGCTTCCTCTCACCGTACGCCGCCGGGCCTCCCCTACCCAGGGTGTCCCTTCCCGGCGGCCGACGCCAGGCCTCTGACCTGCACGGCTTCGCGGCGCCCGCCGAGAGGTCCGGTCCGCGCGGCCAGACTCAGCCGGCGCCGGGGGCCGCGTGTTTGGCCGCCACCACGGCGTCGAAGACCTCCCGTTTGGGCAGCCCCGCCTGGGCCGCGACGGCGGCGATGGCCTCCTTGCGGCGCTCCCCCGCCTCCTCACGTACGGTGACCAGCCGGGCCAGTTCCGCGGGCTCCAGCCGGGTCGGTGCGGCCGGCGGCGCGCCCGCCACCACCACGGTGATCTCGCCCCGCACCCCGGCGGCCGCCCACTCGGCGAGCTCCTCCAGCGGGCCGCGCCGGACCTCCTCGTAGGTCTTGGTCAGCTCCCGGCACACCGCGGCGGGCCGGTCCCCGCCGAACGCCTCGGCCATCGCCGCCAGCGCCTCGGCGAGCCGGTGCGGGGCCTCGAAGAAGACCATGGTGCGCGGCTCGGCGGCCACCTCGCGCAGCCGCCCGGCCCGCTCGCCCGCCTTGCGCGGCAGAAACCCCTCGAAGCAGAACCGGTCGACCGGCAGTCCCGACATCGCCAGCGCGGTCAGCACCGCCGACGGCCCGGGCACCGCCGTGACCCGCACCCCGGCCGCCACCGCCGCGGCGACCAGCCGGTAGCCCGGGTCGGAGACGGACGGCATACCGGCGTCGGTGACCAGCAGCACCCTGGCGCCGCCGGTCAGCGCCTCCACCAGCTCGGGGGTCCTGGACACCTCGTTGCCCTCGAAGTAGGAGACCACCCGGCCGCCCGGCACCACCCCCAGGGCCTGGGTGAGCCTGCGCAGCCTGCGGGTGTCCTCCGCCGCCACCAGATCCGCCTCGGCCAGTTCCCGGGCGAGGCGCGGCGGGGCGTCCTCGACGTCGCCGATGGGTGTTCCTGCGAGTACGAGTAGACCTGTCACCTCCCCATCCTCGCAGCCCGGCCCTGTTCGTCCGCAGCGGACGGGCCCCGCTCTCATCCCCCACCCCTACGATGTGCGGGTGAGCGGTGACAAGGCGACAGGAGCCCCGGCGCACGGGGACCCCACCGGCAGCGGCGGCGCGGGCACGGCCGGCGCACCCCCGGCGGACGACCGGGACGGCCACGGCCGGGCGGCGGACGGCGGTTCCGTGCTCACCAGCGAGCGGTCCGACCCGCCCGCCGAGACGGGCGGGGAGCCGGGGACGGGCTCGGCGTGGCAGCGCGGTCTGGCCCGGTACGGGTACTTCGGCCCGGACCGCAGCCCGCTGCGCCACCGGCTGGTGCCGCCGATGCCCGACGGCCCCGGCACCGCACCGGCGCAGGGCCCCGGCCCGGTGATGGACCGGCTGGGGTTCGCGTTCAGCTCGACGCTCTGGGTGTGGCTGTGCCGCTGGTCCGGCTGGCTGGGACCGATCGCGGTGGCGATCTTCGCCGGTGTGCTGCGCTTCCACAACCTGGCCAGCCCCAACGCGGTGATCTTCGACGAGACGTACTACGCCAAGGACGCCTGGGCGCTGCTGCACCACGGCTACGAGACCAGCTGGCCGGACGACGCCAACCGGGAGATCATCGGCTCACCGCAGACCATCCCGCTCTCCACACAGGCGGCCTTCATCGTCCATCCGCCGGTCGGCAAGTGGACGATCGCGGTGGGCGAGTGGCTCTTCGGGCTGCACCCCTTCGGCTGGCGGTTCTCGGTGGCGGTGCTCGGCACCCTGTCGGTGCTGATGATCGCCAGGATCGCGCGGCGGCTGCTGCGCTCCACGCTGCTGGGCTGCGTCGCCGGCCTGCTGCTGGCCGTCGACGGCCTGCACTTCGTGATGAGCCGCACCTCGCTGCTGGACCTGGTGGTGATGTTCTGGGCGCTGGCCGGTTTCGGCTTCCTGCTGATCGACCGCGACCGCACCCGGGCCCGGATCGCCGACGCGCTCGGCGCCACCGAGGACAGTCCCGACGCCCAGCCGGACGCGGTCCTGGCCGCCCGGCTGAAGCTGGGATGGCGCCCGTACCGGGTGCTCGCGGGGGTGAGCCTCGGACTGAGCGCCGCCACCAAGTGGAGCGGGCTCTATGTGATGCTGACCTTCCTGGTGATGGCGCTGCTGTGGGACGCCTCCGCCCGCCGGCTGGCCGGCGCCCGCAACCCGTACCTGGCGACCCTGCGCCGCGACGGGCTGCCGGCGGTGCTCTCGCTCGTGGTGGTCTCCCTGGTGGTGTACGTGTCCTCCTGGGCCGGCTGGTTCGCCAGCAGCCCGGTCCCGGGCAAGGGCGGCTACTACCGGGACTGGGCGGTGCACCGCCACGGCATCTCCTCGCAGTACTTCACACTGCCGCTGATCGGCAGGCACAAAATGCCGTTCCAGGTGGACATGACCTGGGTGCCGGACATGTTCCGCAGCCTGTGGCACTACCACTCGGACACCTACGACTTCCACAAGAACCTGCACAGCCCGCACATCTACCAGTCCAACCCGTGGAGCTGGCTGGTGCTGGGGCGCCCGGTCTCCTTCTTCTACGAGTCGCCGAAGCAGGGCGCGGACGGCTGCCGGGTCAGCGAGTGCGCCCGTGAGGTGCTGGGCATCGGCACCCCGCTGCTGTGGTGGGCGGGCGTGGTGGCGCTGGCCTACTGCCTATACCGGTGGGCGCTGCGGCGCGACTGGCGGGCCGGGGCGATCCTGGCCGGTCTGGCCGCCGGGTACCTGCCGTGGTTCCAGTACCAGCAGCGGACGATCTTCCTCTTCTACGCGGTGATCTTCGTACCGTTCCTGGTGCTGGCGGTCACCATGATGATCGGGGCGATGATCGGCACCGCCAGGGCCAGCAGGGAGCGGAGGATGATCGGCGGGGTCGCCGCCGGGCTGCTGGTCCTCGCCATCGTGTGGAATTTCCTGTATTTCTTCCCGATCTACACCGGCCAGACGATCCCCTTCAAGGACTGGCAGGCCCGCATGTGGTTCAACGCCTGGATTTGAACGCATTCAACAATTCGGCTGCATTCCCTGCACAGCGGGCCTACGATCTCTCCGTCCAGGAAAGTTCGTGGGGGGATGAACCATGCACAGAGCGGCCAAGGTCACCATCGGGACCATATGCGCCGGAATGCTGTCGGTTGCCGGGTACGGGGTGGTGAACATCGTGGCGTCGCTCTCCGGCCACACCGGCGGGAGCACCCCTGCGGCCTCCCCGGCCGCGGCCGCCGGACCGCGCACCACCTCGGGCGAGACACCGTCGGCGGACGGGGCCCGGCAGGCCGCCCAGGCGTTCCTGGCCGCCTGGGCGGCCTGCCGG
>NZ_LIQR01000118.1 GCF_001418575.1 Peterkaempfera griseoplana | reverse complement strand
GCGCGATGCCCAGCACCACGCCGCAGACCACGCCCACCGCCCAGCCCAGCAGTGCCTCGTAGAGGGTGTAGCCGATCTGCTCGCCCAGGGATCCCTGCGCGGTGCCATGGGTGATCCACTGCCAGATCTGGTCCCAGATCTTCGACGGCATGGAGAAGTTGAAGGAGTCGATGACGCCGGTCCTGGCGAACACCTCCCACAGGCCCAGCACGCCTGCCAGCACCGCGATCCTGGCCGCGTAGACGCCCATCCGGCGGTTGCGGGCGGCCCGCTCGCGGGCCTCGGTGCGTGCCGTGGCCCCTCCGGTGTCCTTCTGGACCGGGACCGTACCGGCGGGTGCTGTCTCAAGCGGCATTGCCCGCTCCTCTCTCGCGGGTGATGCGCACCTCTTCGCCGAGCGAGGCCCAGATCTCCCGGTAGATCTCGATGAACCGCGGCTCCAGGCGCACCGCCTCGACGGTGCGCGGACGCGGCAGGTCGATGTCGAAGACCTGCTTGACGGTGGCCGGCCCCGCGGTCATCACCACCACCCGGTCGGCCAGCGCGATGGCCTCCTCCAGGTCGTGGGTGACGAAGACCACCGAGGAGCCGGTGCCCGCCCACAGTTCCAGCAGCTGGTCGGACATCAGGGCCCTGGTCTGGACGTCCAGCGCCGAGAAGGGCTCGTCCATCAGCAGGATCCCGGGGTCGTTGACAAAGGTCTGGGCCAGCGCGACCCGCTTGCGCATCCCGCCCGAGAGCTGGTGCGGATAGCGGTCCTCGAACGCGGCCAGGCCCACCCGGGCCAGCCACTCCCGGGCCCGCTCCCGGGCCTCGGCGGCCGGGGTGCCACGGAAGCGCGGGCCGGCCATGACGTTGGACAGCACGGTGCGCCAGGGGAAGACGGCGTCCTGCTGGAAGACGAAGCCGACCTCGCGGCCGATGCCGTCCACGGGCGCCCCCTGCACCCGTACCTCGCCCTCGCTGGGCTCCTCCAGGCCGCTGACCAGGGTGAGCGTGGTGGACTTGCCACAGCCGGTCGGACCGACCACGGCGACGAACTCGCCCTGCCGGACCGTGAGGTCCAGGTCGCGGACGGCTGTGTGGACGCCGCCCGACGGGGTGCGGAACCGCTTGGTCGCACCGACCAGCTCGATCGCCGGGACGCCGTCGGCGTCGTGCCCGGCCGCCGCGCCACCGCCCGGCGAACCGGGTTCCTTCGCGCTGCTCATGTACCACCTCCGGCCCCGGCGCCACCGCCGGGAATCGCTGTCGAGGGGAGGTTAGGAGCGGGTGCGGGAGCCGCGTCAGCCTTGCGGGCGTACTGCGGGTTCTGGGCGTTCGGGACTGTTCTGCTCGTTTTGCCTGCGCTACAACAGCGGGGAGCCCCTGGCCGGAAACGCCGCGGAAACATAAGGTGGCGGCCGATCCCGCAGCCATGAAGCGGAGGGGAGCGATCCGGATACGAGCGGCGACAGGGAAGGGAGACGCGATGAGACGACCGCACTGGCCCCGCCGGGTCTTCGCCCAGCTGCTGCTGAGCCAGACCGTGGTCACGGTCGGCGTCACCGCCCTCACCGCCGGGCTCTTCCTGGCCCCGGTCAGCGCGGAGCTGGACCGCGCCGCCATGCAGCGGGCACTGGCCATCGCCCAGGTCACCGCCACCGACCGCGATCTGGCGCTGGCCGCGGCGGCCCGCGACTCGGCCCGCGTCCAGCCGGCGGCCGAGCACATCCGCCTCGCCACCGGCGCCAGCTTTGTGGTGATCACCGACGACCACGGCGTACGGCTGTCGCACACCGACCCCGACCGGATCGGGCAGCGGGTCAGCACCGACCCCGGACCGGCCCTGCGCGGTCAGACCGTCACCGCCATCCAGCACGGCACGCTGGGCCTCAGTGCCCGGGGCAAGGTGCCGCTGCGGCTCGCCGACGGGCGGATCGTGGGAGAGGTGTCGGTCGGCATCGACGACGGCTCCATCCGCAGCCGGCTGGCCTCCATGATCACCGGCATCCTGCTCTGCTCCGCGGCCGGACTGGCCGCAGGCACCCTGGTGACCCTGCTGCTGGCCCGCCGGCTGAAGCGGCGCACCCACAACATCGCCGTCGCGGACATCTCCGCGCTGCTGGTGGAGCGGGAGGCCATGCTGCACTCCATCCGCGAGGGCATGATCGCCCTCGACCGGCGCGGCCGGATCCGGCTCGCCAACGACGAGGCGATACGGCTGCTGGCGCTGCCCGAGGACGCCACCGGGATGCTGGTGGACGACGCGCTGCCGCCCGGCCGGCTGGCGGACGCCCTCACCGGCCGCAGCCTGGGCGAGGACCTGCCCGCCGTCCGCGACGACCGGGTCCTGGTGGTCAACCGGATGGCCACCGCCGACGGAGGCGCCGTGGTCACCCTGCGGGACCGCACCGAGCTGGAGGAACTGGTGCGCGAGCTGGACACCACGCGGGGGCTCACCGATGCGCTGCGCGCCCAGGACCACGAGCACGCCAACCGGATGCACACCCTCCTGGGCCTGCTGGAGCTGGGCATGCACCGGCAGGCGGTCGAGTTCATCACCGAGGCGTCCGGCTCCGCCCGCGCCGCCGCCGAGCGGATCGCCGAACAGGTCCAGGACCCGCATCTGGCCGCCCTGCTGGCGGGCAAGACCGCGGTGGCCGCCGAACGGGGCGCGGCCCTCACCATCACCGCAGGCAGCCATCTCCCGGACGCCGTCGTGGACACCCGGCTGCTGGTCACCGTCGTGGGCAACCTGGTGGACAACGCCCTGGACGCCGCCGGCGGGGCCGGGCGGCCGGCGGTGACCGTCAGCCTCACCACCGACGGCAGCACCGTGCTGGCGCGGGTCGCCGACAACGGGCCCGGGGTGGCGCCCGCGCTGCGTGAGACGGTCTTCGCCGAGGGCTGGACCACCAAGAAGGCCCCTGGGCACCGCCCGCGCGGGCTCGGCCTGGCCCTGGTACGGCGCCTGGTGGAGCGGGCCGGAGGCCGGATCACGGTGGGCGACGGACCGCTCGGCGGCGCGGAGTTCACGGTGGAACTGCCCGAGGCGCTGCATCCCGTCCCTGCCGGAGCCGTCGCCAACCCGCCAGTGGAGGCCGCACGATGATCGACGTACTGGTCGTGGACGACGACTTCAGAGTCGCCGAGGTCCATGCCGCCTATGTCGCCAAGGTGCCCGGCTTCCGGGTGGTCGCCAAGGCGCACAGCGCCGGGGAGGCACTGGCGGCGCTGGAGCGCCACCCCGTCGACCTGGTGCTGCTGGACCACTACCTGCCGGACGAGACCGGACTGGAGCTGGTGCGCCGGATGCGGGACCGGCGGCTGCACGGGGACGTGGTGATGGTCACCGCGGCCCGCGACGTCTCCACCGTGCACGCGGCCATGCAGCACGGGGCGCTGCAGTACCTGGTGAAGCCCTTCACCTTCGCCGGGCTGCGGGAGAAGCTGACCGCCTATGCGGAGCTGCGGCGGGCCCTGGCCGGGTCCGCCCAGGAGGCCGGGCAGGAGGAGGTCGACCGGCTGTACGGGGCGCTGCGGCGCGCCGCCGGCCCCTCCGCCACCCTGCCCAAGGGCCACTCGGCGCCCACCGCGCACCTGGTGCTGCGGATGCTCCGGGAGTCCGGCCGACCGGTCTCGGCGCAGGAGGTGGCCGAGGTGACCGGTCTCAGCCGCTCCACGGCGCAGCGGTACCTCAAGCAGCTGGAGCGTGACGGCCGGCTCCAGCTCACCCTGCGGTACGGCGACACCGGCCGCCCCGAGCACCTCTACGGCCTGCCCGTCCGGCGCCCGTGACCGTGGTGACCGGCGTGGCCGCAGTGGCGGACGTGCCGCAGTGGCCCGCGCCGGGAGGGTCGGGTGGCCGCGACCGGCACGCCCCGATGCGCCTTCGGGACGACGCCTCCTGAGGGGTCCCGGGGGAACAGCCGGCTCCGGACGGGGGTCCGGTCACACGGCGCCGGTGCCGGTGAGGGCGCGGACCTCCAGTTCGGCATAGCGGTCCGGGTCTGCCGGTGTACGGGATGTGAGGGTGCCCAGCCAGCCGGCCAGGAAGCCGAAGGGAATGGAGACCAGTCCGGGATTCTCCAGCGGGAACCAGTGGAAGTCGACAGCGGTGACGATGGAACCCGGGGACCCGGACACCACCGGGGAGAACACCACCAGCACCAGGGCAGAGAGCAGTCCGCCCCACAGCGCCCAGACGGTGCCCCGGGTGGTGAAGCGCCGCCAGAAGAGGGCATAGAGCAGCGTCGGGAGATTGGCGGAGGCTGCGACGGCGAACGCCAGGCCGACCAGGGAGGCGACATTGAGCTTCTGGGCGAAGAGCGAGAGCGCGATGGCCAGCGCGCCGACGACCACTGCCGCGCCCCTGGCTGCGGACAGCTCCTGACGCTCCGTCACCGGCCGCTCGTCGGACCGCCGCAGTGCCCTGGCGTAGATGTCATGGGCGAAGGAGACCGATGAGGCAAGGGTGAGCCCGGCGACCACGGCAAGGATGGTGGCGAAGGCCACGGCTGAGATCACGGCGAAGAGCACCAGACCGCCCGTACTGTCGGCGCCGCCGCCCAGGTCCAGCGCCAGCAGCGGGACGGCGGTGTTGCCCGAAGGGTTGTCGGCCTGCACGGCGGCGGAGCCCACGATCGCGGCCGCGCCGAGGCCCAGCACGATCGTCATCAGGTAGAAGCAGCCCACCAGGCCGATCGACCAGACCGCGGAGCGGCGGGCGGCCCGGGCGGTGGGCACGGTGTAGAAGCGGGCGAGGATGTGCGGGAGGCCGGCGGTGCCCAGGACCAGGGCGAGGCCCAGGCTGATGAAGTCCAGCCGGTTGACGAGGCCGAGGCCGTACTTCAGGCCCGGCTCCAGGTAGGCGGTGCCGACGCCACTGCCGCGGGCGGCGGCCCGCATCAACTCGCCGGGGTCGCCGCGGAAGCGGACCAGGACCAGCACGGTGAGCAGCGCCGTACCGCAGAGCAGCAGCACCGCCTTGACGATCTGGATCCAGGTGGTGGCCCTCATGCCGCCGACGGTCACATAGAGCACCATCAGGGCCCCCACCCCGACGATGGTCCAGCTCCTGGCCGGGCCGTCGGCGGTGCCCAACAGCAGGGAGACCAGGCTGCCCGCGCCGACCATCTGGGCGACCAGGTAGAGCAGGCTGACGGCCATACCGGCGGTGCCCGCGGCGGCCCGGACGGGGCGTTCCCGCATCCGTACGGCCAGGACGTCGGCCAGGGTGTAGCGCCCGGCGTTGCGGACCAGCTCGGCGACCAGCATCAGCACCACCAGCCAGGCCACCAAGAAACCGATGGTGTAGAGCAGGCCGTCGTAGCCGTAGAGCGCGATCAGTCCGGTGACCCCCAGGAAGGAGGCGGCGGAGAGATAGTCGCCGGAGACGGCGAATCCGTTCTGCAGGGGGGAGAAGGTGCGGCCGCCGGTGTAGAAGTCCTCGGCGGCACGGGTGCGGCGGCCGGCCCACAGGGTGATCGCCAGGGTGATCAGCACCACCACGGCGAACAGGGCGGTGGCCAGCCCGTGGTGCTGGGCGGTCGGCGCCGCGACGGCGAGAGGGGTGCGGCCGCTCACCGGAGCTGGTCCTGGGTGTCCCAGCGCAGACCGAGGGCGGCCCGGTCGCGCTTGGCGCGGGCGTTGCGCCCGTACAGCCAGGTGATCACGAAGGTGGAGGCGAACTGGAGCAGCCCCAGCAGCCAGGCCAGATTGAGCGGGCCCGCCACCTGCTGGCGCATCAGCTCCGGTGCCGTGGTGGCGGCGACCAGAAAGGCCACGTACCACCCGAGGAAGAGCGCGGACATCGGGAGGACGAACCCCCGGTGGGCCCGGCGGATCCGCTGGAACGCCTCACTGCGCTGGACCGCCCGGTACACCTCGGCCGGTGCGGGATGCGGTGCGGGCCGCTCGGCGGGGGCCGTACCACCCCACCAGTCGAACCCGCCCGCCGGCTCGGCCGGGGCCGCTGGATCCTGCTGGCTCAACGGTCTGTTCAACGGAGCGCTCCCTGAGTCGGGCGCACCGCCGGCTGCGGGCACCCTGCCCCATCCAGGGTGGCCGCCCGCGTACGCCTGCGCGGACGGCAGCAGCTATGTTCACTCCATCCGGTGAAGGCTCGGTGACAGAGAGTCAGCAGGCGGGGTGCCGGGTGGCCTCAGGGCTGCCGGGAGATGCCGTGCCGATAGGCGTAGCCCACCGCCTGGGCGCGGTCGCGGACCCCGGTCTTGGCGAAGAGGTTGTTGATGTGCGTCTTCACCGTGGCCACGCTGACGAACAGCTCCGCCGCGATCTCCGGGTTGGAGAAGCCCTCCGCGATCAGCGCCAGCACCTCCGCCTCGCGGGCGGTGAGGCCGTCGGGCAGCGCCGGCGCGGACCCCGCCTCCGGGGCGAGCGGACCAGGGCCGAGCGGTGCGGAGCCGAGCGGGCCGGGGGCGGACGGTGCCGGGTTCGAGGCGGGGCCGCCGGGTGCGGGGCCGCCCTCGGCAAGCCTCTCCAGCAGCCTCCGCTGCACCTGCGGGGAGAGACCGGCGGCCCCCGAACACACGTCGGCGATCGCCCTGGCGATCTCCTCGCCGCCCGCGTCCTTGGTGAGATAGCCGCGTGCGCCGGCCCGCAGGGCGGGGAAGAGGGAGTCGTCGTCGGCATAGGTGGTGAGGACCACCACCTCGGTGCCCGGATGGTCCGCCCGGATCCGCCGGGTCGCCTCCACCCCGTCGCAACGGGGCATCCGCAGATCCATCAGGACCACGTCCGGCGCACGCTCCGCGACCAGCCGGACGGCTTCTTCGCCGTCCCCGGCAGAGCCCACCACCTCGATACCGGGCAGCAGCCCCAGCAGCATCACGATCCCCTCGCGGACCACCGTCTGGTCGTCCGCGACCAGCACCCGCACCGCCCGCCCGGTCACGCCGGCACTCGCAGCCGCACTCGCCATCCTCCCTCGTCGGGGCCCGACTCCAGGGTGCCGCCGAGGAGTTCGGCGCGCTCCCGCATCCCCAGCAGACCGTACCCGGAACCGCTGGCCGCCAGCTCGGACAGGCCCTCCCGGCGCCCGGTCCGGGTGTTGCGCACCTCCAGCTCCACCATGTGTTCCAGATAACGCAGCCGCAGCACACAGCCTGCGCCGGCGGCGTGCTTGCGCACATTGGTGACCGCCTCCTGAGCGGTACGCCGCACCGCCAGCCCGGCATCGGCGGCCAGCGGACGGGCCACGCCCTCGACCTCCAGCCGGGCGCCCTCGGCAGCGGCCAGAGCGGCCAGGAACTCCCCCACCGGTGTGAACTCGCCCCGCAGCGCGGAGAGCGCCTGCCGGGTCTCGGTCAGTCCCTCCAGGGCCATCCGGCGGGCCGCCACCACCCGTTCCCGTACCTGCTCCGGGGCGGTTCCGGAGTCCAGCATCAGCCGGGCCGCCTCCAGGTGCACCAGCTGCGCCGAGAGGCTGTGCGCCAGGACGTCGTGGATCTCCCGGGCGATCCTGGCCCGCTCCGCCAGGGCCGCGGTCTCCGCCTCCGCGCTCCGGGCGACCCTCTCCTGCGCCAGCAGCCGCTGCGCGGTGCCGCGGGCCTCCGCGTCCAGCCTCAGCAGATAGCCGAGCAGCGCCAGGCCGACCGCGGTGGCGCCGGTGGCCAGCCAGCCGTCCCGGCTGACCGCGGCATAGCAGCCGAGGGCCGCCAGACAGCCGGAGACCGCAGCGGCCAGCGGAAGCCGCTGCATCGCGGTGACCGCCACTCCGCACCACAGGATGGTGGCCATCACCGGCGCGTCCACGACCCGGGCGCCGAAGCCCGCGGCGATGAACACGGCCAGCTGCCCCAGCGCGGCCGGCAGCCGGTGCTCCAGGGTCACCCGATGGAAGGCGTGCAGGGCGAAGCCCACCACCACCAGGGCCAGCGCCATGCCGAGCGCCGCCCAGCCGGTGAAACGCCCGGTGCCGAACGTGGCGGAGACCAGGGCCACCGCGACCGCGACCCGCACCGCGACCCCGATCCTGGCGCGGGTACGACCGGCGCCCTCCCGGCTCAGTGCCTCCCGGGAGGGCCAGCTGGTCCATGCTTCCCACGCCACCCGCAGTCCTTCCGCCGCCGGGCCCGCCCGGCCGGGTTCCGGGGCCGCCCCGCGCACCGGTCGCGGTGGTGCGGCGGGACCGCGCTCAGCCCGCAGCAGGGACACGGTACGACGGTTCGAGGTTACCGGCCCGCCAGCTCACCAGGGCCCCCCTGACCAGCAGCATCGCCGCGACGGAGAGCAGCAGCCCGGCGCTGCTCTGGTGCACGCCGAGGGCGTGGCCCAGGCCGAAGAGGCCGATGCGCACCACCACCATCCCGGCCCAGGCCGCAAAGGACGCCCAGGTGCCCTTGGCCCAGACGGTGCCGTCGGCCGCCCGCCAGATGCGGGTGGTCCAGGCCCATGCGCAGCCGGACGCCGCCGCGAGCAGCATCTCCCCCGACAGCAGGGCGACCGCCGCCGTCCGGTGCGCCGGGTCGATCAGCTGGGGGTCCCGGAAGGCGAGGACCGCCAGGACCAGGGGTATCAACCAGACTCTGCGGTCCTCGCCGACCTGCCGGGCCCGGAACTGCCGGACCAGTACCAGGACCACCGCCGCGACGGGGGTCAGCACATCGATGACGCTGCCGCTCATGGGACCTCTCCGTGTCGGGACTGCACACGGCCGACGCTACGGATCAGGCGCGGCCGCAGCCTCGGAGCAGCGGTGGAGGTCCGGGTGGAAGCGGTCCGCGGCGGTCTCTCCACCCGCGGGTGGAGAGACCGCCGCGGCGGCCGGTGTCGCCGGCCGGCGCCGCCTCAGGCGTCGATGCGGGAGCGGTCCATGGTGGCGGCGGAGTCCACGATGAACTTCTTGCGGGGCGCCACGTCATTGCCCATCAGCAGATCGAAGACGCTCTCGGCGGCCTCCAGATCGCCGAGGTTGATCCGGCGCAGGGTGCGGTGGCGGGGGTCCAGGGTGGTCTCCGCCAGCTGGTCAGCGTCCATCTCGCCGAGGCCCTTGTACCGCTGGACCGGCTCCTTCCACCGCTGCCCCTTGCGCTGGAGCTCCAGCAACAGCGAACGCAGCTCCTGGTCGGAGTAGGTGTAGAGGTACTTGTCCTGACCGCGCTTGGGGTTGGTGAGCTCGATGCGGTGCAGCGGCGGGACCGCGGCGAACACCCGGCCGGCCTCGACCATGGGCCGCATGTAGCGCTGGAAGAGGGTGAGCAGCAGGGTGCGGATGTGGGCACCGTCCACATCGGCGTCCGCGAGCAGCACGATCTTGCCGTAGCGGGCCTGGTCGATGTCGAAGGTGCGGCCCGAGCCCGCTCCTATCACCTGGATGATCGAGGCGCACTCGGCGTTCTTGAGCATGTCGGCGACCGAGGCCTTCTGCACATTGAGGATCTTGCCCCGGATCGGCAGCAGCGCCTGGAACTCGGAGTTGCGCGCCAGCTTGGCGGTGCCGAGCGCGGAGTCGCCCTCGACGATGAAGAGCTCGCTGCGGTCCACGTCGTCGCTGCGGCAGTCGGCGAGCTTGGCCGGCAGCGAGGAGGTCTCCAGCGCGGTCTTGCGGCGCTGTGCCTCCTTGTGCTGACGGGCGGCGACGCGGGTGCGGGCCGCGGCGACCACCTTCTCCATCACCGAGCGGGCCTGCTGCTTCTCGTCGCGCTTGGAGGAGGTCAGAAAGGCCTTGAGCTCCTTGGCGACCACGGCGGCGACGATCCGGGAGGCCGCCGAGGTGCCCAGCACCTCCTTGGTCTGACCCTCGAACTGGGGCTCCGCCAGCCGCACGGTGACCACCGCCGTGAGGCCCTCGGTGGCGTCGTCCTTGGTGATGTCGTCCTCGGCGACGCGCAGCAGCTTGGCGGAACGCAGCACCTCGTTGAGCGTCTTGGTCAGGGAGCGCTCGAAGCCGCTGACGTGGGTGCCGCCCTTGGGGGTGGCGATGATGTTGACGAAGGACCGCAGGGTGGTGTCGTAGCCGGTGCCCCAGCGCATCGCAATGTCCACGCCCAGGTCGCGGGTGACCTCGGTGGGGGTCATGTGGCCGCGGTCGTCCAGGACCGGGACGGTCTCCTTGAAGGTGCCGGCGCCGGAGAGCCGCAGCACATCGCTGACCGCCTTGTCCGGGGCCAGGAACTCGCAGAACTCGCCGATGCCGCCGTCGAAGCGGAAGACCTGCTCGTCCACCTGGTCGGTGTCCAGCATCCGCTCGTCGCGGACCACGATGGTGAGGCCGGGGACCAGGAAGGCGGTCTGCCGGGCGCGGTTGTGCAGGTGCTCCAGGGAGAGCCTGGCGTCCTTCAGGAAGATCTGCCGGTCCGCCCAGTAGCGGATCCGGGTGCCGGTGCGGGTGCGGGGCACCTTGCGCATCTTGGCGAGGCCGCTGCCGGGCTCGAAGGGGGCGTCCGGGGAGAGCTCGGTGAACAGCCCGGGGGTGCCGCGGCGGAAGCTGATGGCGTGGGTGTGGCCGCCGCGGTCCACCTCGACGTCCAGCCGGGCGGAGAGGGCGTTGACCACGGAGGCGCCGACGCCGTGCAGGCCGCCGGAGGCCGCGTAGGAGCCGCCGCCGAACTTGCCTCCGGCGTGCAGCTTGGTCATCACGACCTCGACCCCGGAGAGGCCGGTCTTGGGCTCGACGTCGACCGGGATGCCTCGGCCGTTGTCGCGGACCTCCACCGAGCCGTCGTCGTGCAGCACCACCTCGATGTGGTCGCAGTGGCCGCCGAGGGCCTCGTCCACGGAGTTGTCGATGATCTCCCACAGGCAGTGCATCAGTCCACGGCTGTCGGTGGAGCCGATGTACATGCCGGGGCGCTTGCGGACCGCCTCGAGCCCCTCGAGGACGAGCAGGTGCCGCGCGGTGTAGTTGGAGCCGTCGTCGCCGAGCAGGGCGGTCGGCACGGTCGTTTCGGCGGTCACGCGGTGCTACTCCTCAATCCGTCTGTGTCATGGTGCGGTTCCGGTCCGGACGCCGGGGCTGTACGCGCTGCGCGAACACGGACTTGAGGTTGCGTCTGCCCGGAACACGTTGCGCAGCACCGGCATTGGCCGCTGCCGGGGCCAGCCTAGGACGACCGCACTGCTGAGATGCAGGCTACCGGTGCGCGAGCCGGGGCTTATGCTCCAACCCCCGTCCGTTCTATGCTACGCGCACCTCGGACAGGAGTTCGATAACACGTTCGAGTGATAGACACGTCACGGGTACCGGTACGCATGAACCGTCCGCGCCCGGGGCACGTCCTCACCAACACAACGGAAACTCCACAACGGCAAACAGGCGAACCGGCGACGAAGAGGCCGCCACCGTCCGCCGCCAACCGGTCACCCGGCCGGGACCGGCTGAACCTACCCACAGCGATCAAAATGCAGCAGAAAGAAAAGCTGTGAGCGGGAACGAATTCGGCCTGGTTGGATGTTGACCCTGGTACGACAGCTCGTCGAGCTAGAGAAGAGGCGACGTGACTACTGTTCTGACCCCCGCGAGTCCGCTCACCGCGGCCGACCGTTGCGACCGTTGCGGCGCCCAGGCCTACCTGCGCGTCGTGCTGGCCAGTGGCGGCGAGCTGCTCTTCTGTGCCCACCACGGGCGGAAGTTCGAGCCGGAGCTCAAGAAGATCGCCGTGGAGATACAGGACGAGACCGGTCGGCTGAGCGCGACCGCCGCCACGGCCTCCCCTGAGGAGCGCTGACACGAGCAAGACACCACCGACGAGCTGAGGCCGGCACAGGCCGGTGACCGGGTGGCGGACCGTTCCACGGTCCGCCACCCGGTTTTTGCTGTGCCGTACCCCACATCGGCCCTGAGGGCGCACACCATGGGTGCATTGACGGCGACTCAGAGTCGCCCCCGCACAGCCGCCGCCCCGAAGTCGCGCCTCGCACCCGCCATCCCCCGGTCGCGCTTCAGAGCTGCCGCCGCACCAGATCGGCGAAGGCGGCGAGGCGCGTGTACACCCCCGGATGCCCCGGCTGGGCACAGCCCGTACCCCAGGAGACCAGTCCCACCAGGCGCCCCCTGACCACCATGGGGCCGCCGCTGTCGCCCTGACAGGCGTCGCGCCCGCCATAGCGCTCCCCGGCGCACACCATGGCCGTGGGGTCGAACCGTCCGCCGGGACCGCCGGGGTAGTCGGCCGAGCACACGGCGTTGTCCAGAATGGGCACCCGCACCGAGCGCAGCCGCGCCGCGTAGCGGCCCGCACCCGTGGTGTCACCCCAGCCGAAGACGGTGGCCTCGGTGCCGGCCCGGTAGGGGCGGGCGTCGCCGGGGGACACCAGCGGCAGGGTGGTACGGCCGGTCTGCGGTTGCGCCAGTGTGACCACCGCCACATCGCCGGTGTTGTCCTGGAAGGAGTAGTCCGGCTCGATCCACACGTCCTGGACCTGGACCTCCTGGCCCTCGTCCCCGGTGATGTCGGTACGGCCCACGATGGCCCTCAGCTCCGGACGGTCCGTACGCAGGCCGGTGGTCTCGTCGTAGAAGCAGTGGGCGGCAGTGACCACCTTGGTGGGGGTCACCAGCGCACCGCCGCAGAACTGGCCGGAGCGCAGCAGGCCGAACTGGGGCCTGCTGGACAGCGCCACCACCCACGGGTGCTGGTCGGTGGAGTCGGCAGCCCCGCCGACCACCCTCCGCTCGGCCTGGGCGGCCTGCGCCGACTGGGCGGCGCCCGGCGCAGCGGTCGCCACCGCCAGCGGGGCGAGGGCCAGCAGGGCCAGGAAAGCCCCACGACGCGGTGGCGCGGCAGCCCGCACTCGACGGTTGACCAGCACCGGTGTCCTCCTGGAGGGTCTGCGACAGGCAACCGACACAGAGTAATTGACTGAATACCAGGAGTGCCGGGCCGCGCGGCGGAACAACCCTTCCGAGGGACAGCCGAAGGGCCCGGAGCAACAGCTCCGGGCCCTTCGGGAAAGCAACCGTCCGGCTCAGTCCAGGTAGTCGCGCAGGACCTGCGAGCGCGACGGGTGGCGCAGCTTCGACATGGTCTTGGACTCGATCTGACGGATGCGCTCACGGGTCACCCCGTAGACCTTGCCGATCTCGTCCAGCGTCTTCGGCTGGCCGTCGGTCAGACCGAAGCGCATCGAGACCACGCCGGCCTCGCGCTCGCTCAAGGTGTCCAGCACCGAGTGCAGCTGCTCCTGGAGCAGGGTGAAGCTGACCGCGTCCGCCGGGACGACCGCCTCGGAGTCCTCGATCAGGTCACCGAACTCACTGTCGCCGTCCTCGCCGAGCGGGGTGTGCAGCGAGATGGGCTCCCGGCCGTACTTCTGGACCTCGATGACCTTCTCCGGGGTCATGTCGAGCTCCTTGGCCAGCTCCTCCGGAGTGGGCTCACGGCCCAGGTCCTGGAGCATCTGGCGCTGCACCCGGGCGAGCTTGTTGATGACCTCGACCATGTGCACCGGGATGCGGATGGTCCGGGCCTGGTCCGCCATGGCACGGGTGATCGCCTGACGGATCCACCAGGTGGCATAGGTGGAGAACTTGTAGCCCTTGGTGTAGTCGAACTTCTCGACCGCACGGATCAGACCCAGGTTCCCCTCCTGGATCAGGTCCAGGAAGAGCATGCCGCGGCCGGTGTAGCGCTTGGCCAGCGAGACCACCAGACGGAGGTTGGCCTCCAGCAGGTGGTTCTTGGCCCGGCGGCCGTCCTCGGCGATGATCTCCAGCTCGCGCTTGAGCTTGGGAGCGAGCTTGTCGCCGTTGCCGAGCTTGTCCTCGGCGAAGAGGCCGGCCTCGATCCGCTTGGCGAGCTCCACCTCCTGCTCGGCGTTGAGCAGCGGCACCTTGCCGATCTGCTTGAGGTAGTCCTTGACCGGGTCGGCCGTGGCGCCGGCCGCGGCGACCTGCTGTGCCGGGGCGTCGTCCTCGTCCTCGTCGGAGAGCACAAAGCCCTCGGACTCCTCCTCGGGGCCGGTGGGCTCACCGTCGCCCTTGGCACCCGGCGCCGCGACATCCTCGACCAGCTCGTCCTCGCCGGCGAGGTCGTCGTCGCCCTTCTTCCCGCCGGCCTTGGCGGCGGTCTTCTTGGCGGCGGTCTTCTTGGCCGGTGCGGCGATCTTCTTGGCGGCGGCCTTCTTGGCCGGTGCGGCGATCTTCTTGGCGGCCGCAGCCCCCGCGTCCTCGACCATCTCGACCACCTCGACCGTCTCCAGCGACGCGACGGCGTCCGCGGCGACGGCCAGCGGGGCCACAGCGGCGGCCGCCACGGCCGTACGGGCCGGGACCGGCCGCACGGGGGAAGCCTGCGGTGCGGCCACGGTGCGCGTGGTGGTGACCGTCTTGGTCGCCGTGCGCTTCGCGGTGCTCTTGGCCGCCACGCTCTTACGGGTGCGCTTGGAGGCGGACGGGTCCGCCGCACTGACCATCAGGTCCACCCCTTCCTCAATGAGGACCTGGTTGAGGCTGCGCATGACGTTCTTCCACTTGGTGACCGGGATCTGGTCCGCCTCGAAGGCCTGACGCACGTCGTCACCGGCGATCTGCCCCTGGGCCTTGCCCCGCTCGATGAGCGCCATGAGAGCGGCGGACTCGGCGATCTCGGGTGGGAGCGAACGGGATGTGCTGGCCGACACGAACAACCTCTCGGACGTGAGTGGACGGGAAGCCGGCTCCGCCTCCCGCCCGATGGGCTGGAGGAGTACCGGGAGCGCGGCAGGCGCGCGACGGTGCGGGTCGGGTTCGGGCTTCACGGCTGGGTTTGCGGGACGGAGACACCACCGCAGGGCAACACACCATTCTGACATGCCGCCCGTGTTCCGGAGCTGCTTCCGCCTCCGTAGACATCGCTGCGCAGACTCAAGTGTTACGCATGCCCTTCGTGGCGCGGGTCACACTGGCCGAAGACGGCCCTCGCGGGCCCGCTTCGGCCGCTGCGATCCGCACTCCCAGCACAGTGACATCGTCATTGCGCTCCTGCCCCGCGAGCATGCCGGAGACCAGGGTACCCAGCAGCGCCTGCAATCCGCCGTCGCCGGCGGGGCGGCCCCCGGCCAGCTCCAGCAGCAGGTCCAGTCCCTGCTGCAGACCCCGGGTCCTGGTCTCCACCAGACCGTCGGAGAAACCGACCACGATGTCCCCGGGATCCAGCCGCACCACGCGCTGCACGCGCGGCTCCGCGATGCCCAGCGGAGTGGCCGCGGGGCCCGCGTCCACCAGCCTGGCGCGACCGTCCACGGAGACCACCAGGGCCGGCAGATGGCCGGCGTCCCCGATGGCGAGTTCACCGGTGGCCGGGTCGAGCACCCCGTAGAGGACTGTGGTGAGCGACTCGTCGTCCTCGGTGGCGGTGAAGAGCCGGTCGAGTCCGGCCAGCACCGCCGCCGGCTCGGGATCGGTGAAGGCCAGCGCCCGCAGCGCGCTGCGGACCCGGCCCATGCCCGCGGCCGCGGTCAGCCCCTTGCCGATCACATCGCCGACCACCATCGCGACCCGGTCGTCAGGCAGTTGGAAGCAGTCGTACCAGTCGCCGCCGACCTCGGTGCCCGGGGCGCCCGGCAGGTAGCGATAGCCCGCCTCGACCCCCCGGACCGCCGGCAGCCGGCGGGGCAGCAGACTGCGCTGCAGGCTGAGGGCCGCCTGGCGCTCACGCTCGTAGAGCCAGGAGCGCTCGACGGCGAGCGCGCACTGGCCCGCCAGGGCGTCCAGGAAGGCCCGGTCGTCGGCGTCGAAGCGGTGCTCGCCCTCGAAGACCAGTCGCAGACCGCCGAGCGGAGCCCCGGAGGCGACCAGCGGGAGCACAGCCCAGGAGCGCACGCCCGCGCGTGCGGCCTTCACCTCCCGCGGGGCCGCCGCCGGGTCCCTGGACTGACCCGGGATCCCGGACGGCTGGTCCGGCGCCGCCGTCGGCGGCCCGGCGGGGTGGGCGCCCCGGTCGGGGGCGGTGCGCGGCGGTCCCAGCCGGGCCCGGCCGCCGCCACCCGCCTCGGCCGGACCCGCCTCCGGCTCGGGGAGGCCTGCGGGGAAGTAGCGGGCCCGGCCGTCCCGCACGGTCGCCGCCAGCGCCTCGGACCACTCGTCGGGCACCATCCGAGGGGTCTGGCCCGGCTCGTCGGCGGGCAGATCCGGCCAGGGGAAACGCTGCAGTCGGGCGTCCAGCAGATGGAGCTCCGTACGCTCCGCACCGATGCTGCGGCCCAGGGCGTCCACCGTGCGCGCGACGTCGTCCGCGGCCAGGGCGCCGGCCAGCTGGTCGGTCATCGCCTGCAGCCGGGCGGTGCGCCACTGCCCCTCGCGCAGCAGCTGTCTGGCGCGATGCTCCTCGGTGACGTCGACGACCACGCAGAGCACCGCGCCGGGTCGGCCGTCGGCCCCCGGCACGGGGCGCCAGGTGAAGCGCAGCCGGCGATGCCCGTCCGGACCGGGGAGCAGGGCCACCTCGCTCGCCGGGGCGCAGCCCTCGATCGCGCGGCGCGCCGCCTGCTCGGCCCGGCGCCCGTGGGGGGCGGGGAGCACCTGGGAGGGGCGGCGGCCGATCAGGGTCTGCGCCGGCAGTCCGATCAGCGTCGTGTAGCCGCGGCTGACCCGGGAGAACCGCAGCCGGTCGTCCAGCAGGACGAAGGCCGCCTCGGGGTGGTCCAGCAGGGCAGCCGCGAGGGCGGTGCCCAGGCCGTCGCCGTCCCGGCTGTGGAGTGTGTCACCGGCCATTGCCGTCGTCACCGCCCCTCGTCATGGTCCGTCCGCCGCGCCCCTGGGGGCGTGGCGGACGGACCGGGCGCCTCGGGGACCCGCCCCCGCGTCATCACAGTATGTGCCCGGTCCATGCCCTGTTGTCATCGGTCGGCCGGCACCTTCTGGC
>NZ_LIQR01000117.1 GCF_001418575.1 Peterkaempfera griseoplana | reverse complement strand
GCGGGGGACTGCGGCGCGTCGGCGCCGCGGTGTGCGCCGTTCGGGGGAGGTCCCTCGCCGACGGCGGATCCCGGCCGGTGCGGCGGCCGGGACCCGGGGAGGGGTGTGCGCGGGGCCGTCAGGTCGCCGCGTGGTGGCCCGTTCTGGCGCAGAGCGCCCAGATGATGACCACGTCCAGTGCGATCACCACGATGCCCCAGAGCGGGTACCAGGGGAGCCAGGCGAAGTTGGCGATCAGGCTCAGGCCCGCGAGTGTGATACCCACGATGCGTGCCCACGTGGCCCCGGTGAACAGGGCGATACCCGCGAGGGCGATCACGACGCCGAGGATGAGGTGGATCCAGCCCCAGCCGGTGGTGTTGAACTGGTAGGCGTAGTGGCGGGTGACGACCAGCAGGTTGTCCTTGGCGATGGCCGAGATGCCCTCGAAGACCGCCGTGATGCCCGTGAAGATCATCATGACGGCGGCGAACATCGTCCAGCCGGACACCTGCGGGTTCTCGGGGCGGGGAGCGGTGGTACCGGCCCCCGCTCCGCTGACCTGACTGGCCATGTCGGGCTCCTTGTCAAGGGATCGCCCTCCGGACGCGTACGCGCACCGGGGCGATCGGCGGCCCCTTTCCTCAGCGTGCCACCGGCGCCACACAGAGGCATCTCGGAGCGGCGGCTCCAGAAGGTCCGAGCGGCCGCTCCAGAAGTTCCGAGCGGCCGCTCCCGGAGCACGTTCGGAGCGGCGGCTCCAGAAGTGCGGCCCACCGCCCCCGGTGGTCGAATGGACGGTGGCGGGGCCGCCGGCCGCGCCCCGGACGGACGTACGCGCACCCGGAGGGGTCGACGTGAGCGACGAACTCGAGGATCTGGGACCGATCGACTACCTGGTCGTGGAGTTCCCGGGCAACCGTATGACCGGCGAGGGTCTTCCCCTGCTGCTCGACCTGGTCGACCGCGGCATCATCCGGGTCCTGGACCTGGTCTTCGTCCGCAAGGACCGCGACGGCTCGGTCTCCGTGCTGGAGGCGAACGAGCTCAGCGGTGACGGTGGACTGGACATCACCCTGTTCGAGGGCGCCTCCTCCGGGCTGCTGGGCCGGGACGACCTCGCCGAGGCCGGTTCCGCGCTGGAGCCCGGCAACTGCGCGGGCGTCGTGGTCTACGAGAACCTGTGGGCGGAGCCGCTGGCCGCCGCGCTGCGCCGGTCCGGCGCCCGGTGGGTGGCCGGCGGCCGGGTCCAGGTGCAGGCCCTGATGGCCTCGCTGGACGCGGCCGAGGCCGCCCGGGAATCCACCCACGGCCGCCGGCCGTACGTCATCGGGAAGTGAGCGCACCATGACCGGACTTCTGCGCGGGGTCGCCCGCACCGCCGTGGCCGCGGGCACCGCGACCGCGGTCGCCAACCGGGTGTCGCGGCTCCAGGCCGGCCGCTGGGCCCATCAGGAGCAGTCGCCGTCCCGGGGGGCGGCCTCGCAGACCCCGCCGGACGCGCCGGTGGAGGACTCCGTGGCCGCCAAGATCGACCAGTTGAAGCAGCTGGGGGACCTGCGGGACCGGGGCCTGCTCACCGACGCCGAGTTCGCCGAGCAGAAGGCCCGGCTGCTGGCCTCCTGACAGGTGCCCTGACAATCCCTCGGGCGCGGACACGCGCCGGCCGGCCCGCTCGCAGCGCCGTCCCACGCGGAGCACGTAAGGGTATAAAGGCCGCATGCCGGACAGCGAACCGGCCCGGACGGCCGGGGCACCGTACGGCGGCCCGGCCCCCGGGCCGGGCCGCCGACTACTGCTGCGCACACTGCTGCGCTCCACGGCGACGATGGCGGTGCTGCTGACCCTGTACTACGTGGCACCGCTGGACGGCGGCCGCATCGACCGGGCGACGGTGCTGGAACTGGTGGCGGGGCTGGTGCTCTTCTGCGGCCTGGCGGTCCGCCAGACACTGGCGGTCATGCGCTCGGACCACCCCAGGCTGCGGGCGCTGGAAGCGCTCTCCGCGGTCGTACCGCTCTTCCTGCTGGTCTTCTCGACGGCCTACTACCTGCTCGCCCGGAACGCCGGGCACTCCTTCACCGAACCGCTGGACCGCACCGACGCGCTGTACTTCACCGTCACGGTCTTCGCCACCGTCGGATTCGGCGACATCGCCCCCCTCACCACCACCGCGCGGGTGCTGACGACCGTACAGATGACCGCGGACCTGATCCTGGTGGGGGTGATCGCCAGGGCGCTGCTGGGCGCCGTCCAGGTGGGACTGCGGCGGCGCGCCGACGCGGCGCCCGGGCCGGACCGGGACCCCGGCTGACCGGAGCCTGCGGGCGCCCCCGGGCGCAGCCGGCCTGGGCGGCGCCGGGCACACCCCGGCACCGCCCCCGACCGCCCTCCCCCGGCCGCGGGGGCCGGGAGAGGGCCGTGAGGGGGATGCGCTCGACGGGGACGCGCTCAGCTGTGGCCGTTGCCCGCGGCCGCCCGCCAGGCCTCCATGCCTGCCAGCGAGGCATGTCGGGCCTGGCGCAGCTTGGCCGCCGCCCGCTCGCTCGGCGGGACCTCCAGCTGCCGCACCCAGCGGCGGCCGGCGGTGGCGAGGGCGAAGCCGACGAGGGACATGCCGGTGAGGGCCACCAGTGCGCCGCCGGCGGTCAGTACCGCGCCGGCGGTGACAAGCCGGGTGTCGATGTCGAGCGCCTGGGGGATGGAGTGCAGGTGGTGGTTCATGACCTCACCATGCGCCACCCCGTCCGGCGCCGCATCCCGGGCGGGGTGGCCCCCGCCGCCGCCGGCCGAGATGCCGGACCGCAGCCGGTCACGGAGGCTGGAGTGGCATCGGCCGCGGTCGGCGGCCGGTCGGCGAGGGAGCGGCCCGCCAGCGAGGAGACACCGGGATGGCACAGTCCGGACAGGCGCCCCGGCCCGCGGTCGTGCACGAGGTGTTCCGCAACCCGGGCTATCTGCGGCTGCTGCTGCTCTCCGCCGCCGTCGGCATCCCGGTCTCCCTGGTCGCCTTCGGCTTCGTCGCCCTGCAGCACCAGATGCAGCACGGCGTCTGGGTCTCGCTGCCGCATGCCCTGGGGATGGCCGCCGCGCCGTGGTGGTGGCCGCTGCCCTGCCTGACGCTCGGCGGTCTGCTGGTGGCCTGGTGCGTGATCGCGCTGCCCGGCCGCGGCGGACATGTCGCGGCCGAGGGGTTCGGCGGGGCGCCGACGCTGCCCTCCGCGCTGCCGGGGGTCGTGCTCGCCGCACTGGCGGGCCTCTCGCTGGGCGCGGTGCTGGGTCCCGAGGCCCCGCTGATGGCGCTGGGCAGCGGGCTGGCCCTGATGTCCGTACGGTCGGCCGGGCGGGCCGCGACACCGCAGCTGGTGCCGGTGCTGGGGGCCGCCGGTTCGGCGGCCGCCATCTCCACCATCCTGGGCAGCCCGCTGGTCGCCGCGGTGCTGATGATCGAGGTGGCCGGGATCGGCGCGCCGCAGCTGTACGTGGTGCTGCTGCCGAGCCTGCTGGCGAGCGGGGTGGGCGCACTGGTCTTCACCGGATTCGGCCACTGGACCGGCCTTGAGGTGGGTTCGCTCGCGCTGCCCCTGTCGGGGCCGTCGGAACCGCTGGACGCGGGCGACCTGCTGTGGGGCGTCCCGCTGGCCGCCGTGACCGCGCTGGGCACGGCCGGGGTGATGCTGCTGGCCCGCCACGCCGCCCGGTGGACCGGGCGCCGAACCCTGCAGCGCACCGTGCTCTGCGGGGTGGCGGTGGGGGTGTGCGCCGCCTGCTACACGCTGGCGACCGGCCGCCCGCCCGACGACGTGGCGCTCTCCGGCCAGACCACCCTGGTGACCCTGGCCCGGGACCCGCATGTCTGGGCGGTCTCCACCCTGGTGCTGCTCCTGCTCTTCAAGGGGGTCGGGTGGGCGATCTCGCTGGGCAGCTTCCGCGGCGGCCCGATCTTCCCCTCGGTGCTGATGGGCGCCGCCCTCGGGGTTGCCTGCAGCGGCCTTCCCGGCTTCGGGGCGCTGCCCGCCCTGGCGGCGGGGCTGACCGCGTCCTCCACCGCCGCGCTGCGGCTGCCCGTCTCCGCGGTGGTGCTCGCCGCGCTGCTGCTGGGGAAGCCCGGGGTCGACCAGATCCCGCTGGTGGTGATCGCGGCGGTGGTCTCCTTCGTGGTCAGCGAGCTGCTGCCCGGCCGGACGCCCGCCGGGGCGGACGCCGTACGGCAGTCGCCGCAGCCGGGGCGGCCCTCCCGGTCGGGGCCGTGAACGCCGCCCCGGGGTGCGCGGTCCGCACCGCCGCCCGTCCTCCGCGGGGATGGCCGTGACCTCCTCGGTGGGCCGGTGGTGCCGGCAGGTTCCCGGGCTGCTGCCCGCCGTCCGGCACGGCGCCCGGGTGACCGTCGCAGCCAGCGTCGGCTTCTACGCCTGCCGCTACGGCCTCTCCGACCGGACGACGGCCACCTATGCGATCTTCGGCACCATCGCCACCGGGTTCCTCTCCCAGTCGGGCGGCCCCCCGGCGGAGCGGGCCGTCACCCTGCTGCGGCTCCTCCCGGCGGCGTATGCGCTGATCACGGTCGGTACCGTGCTGGCGGCGCACGCCTGGGCCGCGGCGCTGGGGATGCTGCTGCTCGGCTTCACGGTCACGTTCGCCGGGGTGGGCGGCCCCCGGCTGGTCGGCCTCACCAACGGGCTGCAGCTGTTCTACATCCTGCCGTGCTTCCCACCGTACGAACCCGCCACCCTGCCCCACCGGCTCGCCGGGGTGAGCGTCGGTCTGGGGCTGCTGGCCGTCGCCGAGGTGACGCTCTGGCCGGACCCGCCACCCGAGCGCTACCAGGACCGGCTCGCCCGGGCGGCCCGGGCGCTGGCGGACTGCGTCGCGGCGCTGGGCGACGCCGCCGAGGGCCGGCCGGGAGCCGTACTGCGCGCCGAGCGGCTGCTGCCGCTGACCGCCGCCGCGGTGGAGCAGCTGCGCTTCTCCCGGGTACCGCCGATGGAGCGGCCGGCCTCCGCCGGACGGGTCGACCGCTCCCGCGGCCACACGGCGTCCGCACTTCGGTACGCGGCCTCGCAGACCGGGCGGCTGGCCGAGCTGAGCCGCGGCCTCGAGCCGCTGCCGACGGCTGCGCCGCTGCTGCACTGCACCGCCCGGGCGCTGCGCGCCGCCGCGGCCGCGCAGGACGGCACCGGTCCTCCGCCCACCACCGGGGAGCTGGAGCAGGCGATGCGGGTCTTCGCGGAGGTACGGGCTCGGGCGCTGCGGCGGCTGACGCCCGAGGACGACCGGCAGCGGGCGCGCCGGGGCTCGGTGGCGCTGGATGTGGCCGTCGCGACCCGCTTTGCGCTGCTGGCCACCCGGATCGGCCGGGGCGCCCCGGTGCCGCCGGACGAGGCGCCGCCGGAGGAGCGGCCGGGCCCCTTCTGGTACGCCGAGCGTTCGGCGGCGGCGCTCTGGTGGAGCCGGCTGCGCTGCCATCTGACGCCGCGTTCGGTGGCCTTCCAGAGCGCCGTGCGGATCGCACTGGCCCTCGCCGCGGCCCGGCTGGCCGCCGCCGGGCTCGGGGTGACGCACGGCTTCTGGGTGCTGCTGGCGACGCTCACCCTGATGCGCGGCTCGGCGGCGGACACCAGGACGACCCTGCGCCCGGCGCTGGTCGGCACCTTCACGGGGGCGCTGGCCGCGGGGGCACTGCTGCTGGTCGTGGGCGACCATCCGGCGTTCTACGCCGCGGCGATGCCGCCGGTGATGCTGCTGGCCTTCACCGCGGGTCCGCTGCTGGGTCCGGGCTGGGGGCAGGGGCTGTTCACCCTGGTGGTGTCGATCCTCTTCAGTCAGCTGGCACCGGCCGGCTGGCGGCTGGCCGAGGTCCGGCTGGTCGATGTCGTCGTGGGGGCGCTGGTGGGCACCGTCACCGGGCTGTGCGCCTGGCCGCGGGGCGGCGGCGGTGAGCTGCGCCGGGCGATGGGGGAATTCCTGCGCGGTGCTGCGGACGCGGTGCAGGAGACCGTCGCCGTGGTGGGCGGGCGTCCGCACCCGGGGCATGTGCTGCCGCACGCCCGGCGGGTCATGATCCTCGCCGAGGCCGGCTATGCGCAGTACCAGACCGAGCGGGCGGACCGCAGACTGGCCGCCGTCGACTGGCAGGCCGCGCTGGTCGCCGGGCAGTTCAGCGTGCTCGGGGCGGAGGTGGTGCTGGGCCGCTCCTCCCCGGGGTGTCTGGCCGGGGCGCCGGTCGCGGTACGGCGTCTGGAGCGGGAGGCCGCCGAGGTGGCCGCCGCCTATCGCTGCGCCGCGGCGGGGCTGCGGCTGGCCTCGCCGGTACCGCCCGCGGTGCTGCCGGCCCTGGCCGACGACGACCCGGCCACCCGTCGCACCGCCGGTCAGGAGTCGCTGCACGCGGCCGACGTACGGGTGTGGCTCACCGCCGTCGCCCGCAACCTCGCGCGGCTCGAGCCCCCGCCGCCCGGCGGGGGCTGACCCTGGCGGCTGCCGGTCAGTCCCCGCGGGGGCGCGACGCGGGCCGGTCGCGGTAGCGCAGGCCGCCCATGAGGAAGAGCAGCGTCCCGGCGAGGATGGCGAGCACCAGCAGCGCGTATCCGATGATCTGGAGAGCGATCACGGCACTTCCTCCATGGTCGATACGCCGGATATAGCCCATTAAGGCATGGCAACGCAGGCTTTGCAGCGGAAGTCTGCGATGGTGGAGGCAGAACCGGAGCGGGCCCGCACGACGAGCCGGAGCCGCGGAGGTGGGCTGATCAGTGACAGAACTGGATCACCTGATGCTGCTCGACGCCGGGGGTGTCGTCGTGGAGTGGAGCCGCGAGGCACAGCGGCTGCTCGGCCGTACGGCCGAGCAGGCGGTCGGGAAGCCCGTGGCGGCGCTGGTCCCCGCGGACGCCCGCGTCGTCGAGGGGCTGCGGCTGGAGGTGCGTCCGGTGCCCGGGAGGGACGGGGCGCCGGCCTGGGCGGTGGCGGCCCGGACCGGGACGTCGGCGGGCCGGCGGGCGATCAGCTCCGCCGTCCTGGAAGCGCTCTTCACCCAGTCGCCGCTGGGCCTGCACGTGCTGGACCCGCAGCTGCGGGTGCTGCGGTTCAACACCAACGCCGTCGGCACCCTCGACGTGCACCCGGACGACGCGGTCGGGCGGTCCATCTGCGAGCTCTATCCCGCGTGCGAGGACAGCAAGATCGAACCGCTGCTGCGCGAGGTGGTCACCGGCGGCGTCAAGCTCCAGGACCACCTGGTGCACTGCGGCTCGGGATCCGGGACGGGCAGGGAACACATCTTCTCCGTCTCCGCCTTCCGGCTGCTGGACCCGGACGGGGAGGTGCTCGGCGTCGCCGTCGCGGTGTCCGACGTCACCGAGCAGGAACGCACCCGGGTCCGGCTGTCGCTGCTGCACGACGCACGGGTGTCCATCGGCACCACCCTCGACACCATGCAGACCGCCGTCGAGCTGACCGAGGTCGCCGTCCCGCGCTTCGCCGACGCGGTGGCCGTGGACCTGCTGGACTCCGTCGTCAGGGGAGCGGACCCGCCGACCGGCCCGGTCGAGCCCGACGCCCCCGTACGACGCGCCGCCTTCCGCTCGCGTCACCCCGAGCTGGGCGCCTTCCCGGTCGGATCGGTGAGCGGTTACCGGTTCCCCACCCCGTTCACCCAGAGCCTGATCGATCTGCAGCCCCGGCTGGTGCGCGACCTGGAGACCGAGGGCCGCGACTGGCTGGCCAACGACCCCGACCGGGCGGCACGGCTGCGCTCGGTCGGCACCCACTCGCTGGTCGTGGCCCCGCTGGTGGTACGGGGTGCGGTGCTGGGCCTGGCGAGCTTCTACCGCTCGGCCCACCCCGACCCCTTCGACCAGGACGACCTGGCGGTGGCCGTGGACCTGGCCGCACGGACCGCGCTCTGTGTGGACAACGCCCGCCGCTTCACCCGTGAGCACACCGTCGCGGTAACTCTTCAGCGGCACCTGGTCCGTTCCACCCCGCCGCAGCAGGACGCCGCCGAGGTCGCCCGCTACTACCTGCCGGCCGGCGCCGGGGGCGACTGGTTCGACGTCATCCCGCTCTCCGGGGCGCGGGTCGCCCTGGTCGTGGGCGGCGTCTCCGGACGGGGCCTGCGCACCGCCGCCACCATGGCGCGGCTGCGCACCGCCATCGATGCGCTGGCCGCCCTGGATCTGGAACCAGACGAACTGCTGGCCAGACTGGACGACACCGCCCTGCGGATCGCCGAGGAGAGCGCCGGCTGGCCGACTCCCGCCGCACAGTTCGGCGAGCGGCTCCGCGCCACCTGCCTCTATGTGGTGTACGACCCGGTCTCGCGGCGCTGCGCCGCCGCCAGCGCCGGTCATCCGTCGCCGCTGATCACCCACCCCGACGGCACGGTGGGGCAGCTGGCGGTGCCGACCGGGCCGCCGCTGGGCGCGGGCGACCTGCCGTTCGACGCCTGTGAGCAGCACCTGGCCGAGGGCAGCCTGCTCACCCTGTTCACCGAGGGGACGCTGCGCGGGACGGCCGACCCGGACACGGGACTGAAGCGGCTGCGGGAGGCGGTCTCCCGGCCCGAGCGGCCACTGGACGACATCTGCGACACGGCCGTCTACACCATGCTGCCCGCCCGGCCCCACGAGGACGCGGTGCTGCTGCTCGCCCGTACCCGCGCGCTGGGCCCGGACCAGGTGGCCACCTGGGAGCTGCCCTGCGAACCGTCCTCCGCGGCCGCGGCACGCCGCCGGGTACGGGAGCAGCTGGACGTCTGGGGGCTGACGGACGAGACCTTCTCCACCGAGCTGGTCGCCAGCGAGCTGGTCACCAACGCGGTGCGCCACGGTGCCGCGCCGATCCGGCTGCGGTTGATCCGCGACCAGGGGCTGACCTGTGAGGTCTTCGACTCGGGCGGCAACGCGCCCCGGCTTCGGCATGCCCGGGCCGGCGACGAGGGCGGACGCGGGCTGTTCATCGTCGCCCGGATGGCGCAGAGCTGGGGCACCCGTTACACGGGCTCGGGCAAGGTGATCTGGGCGCGGCAGGCGATCGCTCAGACGGAGGGTTGAGCGAACCAGTCGGACGCCGAGGTCAGCCCCCAGATGATCACCGCGTCGATGGCGACCACCAGCACCCCCAGCACCGGCGCGGCAGGGATGAAGAACATCCAACGCACGGCGCTGACGACGGCGAAGGCGAGGGCCAGCAGTCTGCCGGTGAGGCGCTGACGCCCGTAGAGCGCCCAGGCGGCGTAGAACGCCAGCAGCGCGGTGACCAGGTCGAACACCGCCCACCAGGCGTGTGCCGAGCCGAAGACCGCGAACTGCCGGCGGCCGAGCCAGTCGCTGTCCGCCCATTCGGTGACGGCGGCGATCACCAGGAAGGTGCCCAGCAGCACCATCATCACCGAGGCGAACTCCACCCGGCTCGGCATGGGCTCGTCCCGCAGCTGCTCCGCGGACGGGCCGTCGGCCGGCGGTCCGCCGCCTGACCACTCACTGCGCATGCCGAGCTCCTCCGCTGTCCGGCGCCGCCGGCGGGCAGGCCGCAACCGCCCCCGGTACCGGCTTAGCACCGCGCACCGCCCGGGGCACGCCGGGCATGCCGGGAGGCACCCGACCGGGTGGTGGAGCGGGCCGCCGCGGGCCGTCCGGAAAGCGGTACGGCCCCGCCGGAGCGGGGCCGTACCGTGGCTTGCGATGTCACTCCCCCGAGGAGTCACTCCCCGCGAGGTGTCACTCCCCGCGAGGTGTCACTCCCCTGGTGTCAGAGAATGGCGCCGGGGGTGTACTTGGCCGCCTCCGGGTACCGGTCTGCGGTCTCCTGCACCCGGCGGGCCACCTCGGCGACCTGGGCGCCGGCGGCACCGGTGAAGGAGAGCCGGTCGGCGAGCAGGGCGTCCAGCGCGGCGCGGTCCAGCGGGATCCGCTCGTCGGCGGCGAGCCGGTCCAGCAGCTCGTTGTGCCGGGCGCCCTCACGCATGGCCAGCGCCGAGGCGACCGCGTGCTCCTTGATCACCTCATGTGCGGTCTCCCGGCCGACACCGGCGCGCACCGCGCCCATCAGCACCTTGGTGGTGGCCAGGAACGGCAGGTAGCGGTCCAGCTCGGCCTCGATCACGGCCGGGAAGGCGCCGAACTCGTCCAGCACCGTCAGGAACGTCTCCAGCAGGCCGTCGAAGGCGAAGAAGGCGTCGGGCAGGGCCACCCGGCGGACCACGGAGCAGGAGACGTCCCCCTCGTTCCACTGGTCGCCGCCGAGCTCGGCGGTCATCGAGGCATAGCCGCGCAGGATGACGGCCAGGCCGTTGACACGCTCGCAGGAGCGGGTGTTCATCTTGTGCGGCATGGCGGAGGACCCGACCTGGCCGGGCTTGAAGCCCTCGGTGACCAGCTCGTGCCCGGCCATCAGCCGGATGGTCTTGGCCAGGCTGGACGGGGCGGCGGCCAGCTGCACCAGAGCGCTGAGCACATCGAAGTCCAGCGAGCGCGGGTAGACCTGGCCCACGCTGGTGAGCACCTGGTCGAAGCCGAGGTGGCCGGCGACGCGGCGCTCCAGCTCGTCCAGCTTGGCGGCGTCGCCGCCGAGCAGGTCCAGCATGTCCTGGGCCGTTCCGACCGGTCCCTTGACGCCGCGCAGCGGGTAGCGGGCGATGAGGTCCTCGAGGCGGGCGAAGGCGACCAGTAGCTCGTCGGCGGCGGTGGCGAACCGCTTGCCGAGGGTGGTGGCCTGGGCGGCGACATTGTGCGAGCGGCCGGCCATCACCTGCTCGGAGTACTGGGCGGCCAGCCGGCCGAGGCGGACCAGCACCGCGACGGTGCGGTCGCGGACGTGCTCCAGCGACTGCCTGATCTGGAGCTGCTCGACGTTCTCGGTGAGGTCCCGGGACGTCATGCCCTTGTGGATCTGCTCATGTCCGGCGAGGTCGCTGAACTCCTCGATCCGCGCCTTGACGTCGTGCCGGGTGATCCGCTCCCGGGCGGCGATGGAGGCCAGGTCGACCTGGTCGACCACGCGCTCGTAGTCGGCGACGGCGGTGTCGGGGACCTCGATGCCGAGGTCCTGCTGGGCCTTCAGCACGGCGAGCCAGAGGCGGCGCTCCAGCACCACCTTGTGTTCGGGGGACCACAGCCTGGCCAGCTCCGCAGAGGCATACCGGGCGGCGAGGACATCGGGGATCTGGGGCTTGGCGCTCACGTTCGGCAAGCCTAACAGCCCTGGTCAGCCCGAGCCGGTCCGGGCCGTCCGGGGAGGCGGCGCGAGCGGGGAGGCGGCGCGAGCGGGAGGTGGCGGCGGCCCGGGGGGAGCGGCGCGATCAGTCCTGTCCGGGAGCGGTGAGGACGGGCAGCAGCGCCCCGCAGGCCTCGAAGAGGGCGCGCCGTTGCCCCTCGTCCAGTGCGCCGAACGCCTCCTGGGCCCGGTCCATCCCGGCGCGGATGCTGCGCAGGGCGACCCGGCCCGCGTCGGTGGCGACCACGATCTTGACCCTGCGGTCGGCCTCGGCCGCCTGCCGGGCTGCCAGGCCGCGGGCCTCCAGGCGGTCCACGATGCCGGTGACGTTGGAGGCGTCGCACCCCAGCCGCCCGGCCAGCTCCCGCATCGGCACGGGCTCCTGCACCGCTCCCAGCGCCTTGGCCTGCACCGAGGTCAGCCCCAGGCGGGCGGCGGCGGCCGCGAAGTCGTGGAAGTAGGCGGTCCCCACGGCGGCGACCGCCTCCATGAGCTCGGCAGTGGTGGGAGCAGCGGCGGTCTCGGGCATGGGGCAACCGTACGGCAGGAAACTTGACAGCTTCAAGATTCCATGATCGCAACGTCCCCCGGGCAAGCGCCGGAACCGCCGGGACCGCCCGCCGCGTCCCGGCCGGGCCTGCGCCGGCCGGGCCGCCGGAGACCGGGGCTCAGCGGACCAGCAGCTCCACCAGGCGCTCCAGTTCGGCCTCCGGGTCCGCGGTCAGGCCGGTGTGGACGGGGCCGGGCTGCACCACGGTGCTGCGCGGCGCGGTCAGCCAGCGGAACCGCTGCCCCGGGTTGTCCCCCGCGGCCTGCCCGGCCTGCTCACCGCCCACGCAGACACCCTCGACACCGCGCAGTGCCCGGCGCACCCCCGCCGCGTCCGCCGCCGGGTCCAGGGCGAGCAGCCGGGCCTCGTCCAGATGGGTGCGCACGCCCACGAAGGAGGCGGCGCGGCAGTAGAGCAGCACCCCGACGTTGATGCACTCGCCGCGCTCCACCCGGGGCACCGCCCGCAGCACCGCGTACTCGAAGTCATGGCGCTCCGGCCGCTGGTCGACGGTCATGCCGCTGCCTCCGGGAGCCAGTCGCGGGGCCCGGCCATCCGGGCCGCCAGCAGGTCGACGTAGGCCGCACGGACCGCGTCCGGGCTGTCGAACCCGGGCTCGTCGGCCAGCCACTCGTCGGGGATCAGCGCCGCGGCCTCCCGCAGCAGGGCGGGGGTGACCAGCGGCGCCAGGTCGCGGTCGGCCGCGGCCACGTCCGGCGCGAAGCGGGCCAGCGCGTGGTCGGCGGCGTCGAACGGGCGGCGGGCCCAGGCTGCGGCGCCCGGCCAGTGGTGATGGAAGATCAGGCACGCGCCGTGGTCGATCAGCCACAGCCGGCCGTCGGCGAACAGCAGATTGGGGTTGCGCCAGGAGCGGTCCACATTGCCGATCAGCGCGTCGAACCACACGATCCGGCCCGCGAGCGCGGAGTCGACCTCGAAGCAGAGCGGATCGAAGCCCAGCGCCCCGGAGACGAAGGCCATGCCCAGATTGAGGCCGCCGCTGGCCCGGAGCTGGTCCTGGATCTGCTGGTCGGGCTCGCTGCGGGCCAGCACCGGGTCCAGCCGCAGCCGCAGCAGCGCCGGGACGTCGAGGCCCAGCCGCCGCCCCAGCTCACCGGCCAGCACCTCGGCGACCAGGGCCTTGCGGCCCTGGGCGGCGCCGACGAACTTGGCGACGTAGACGGCCAGGTCGTCGCCCTCGACGACGCCCGGCATCGACCCGCCCTCACGCAGTGGCGTCACATAGCGGACCGCCGTCACCTCGGGAAGCACCGTCCCACCCTACCGTCGGTGATCAGCCGTCCGGCACGGTGCGGCGGGCCCGCTCCCGGCCGTCCTCAGGCATGAAGCGCGGCGCTGCGGTCAGGCTCCCGTAGCAAGGGCCGTCCCGCGCGGGTGGCGAGGCCCGGCGCCGCGTGCCACTGTGGCCGCAGATGGCAGGGGCCGCACCGCCCGCGTCGGCCGGTTACGGTTAGGGACCAGCACGGTGAGGGATGTCTGATGGAACGACCTCGGATCCTGGTGGTGGGCGGCGGCTTCGCCGGTGTGGAGTGCGCCCGGCGGCTGGAACGGAAACTGGCGCCGGCCGAGGCGGAGATCGCCCTGGTCACCCCCTTCAGCTATCAGCTCTATCTGCCGCTCCTCCCCCATGTCGCCGCCGGGGTGCTCTCCCCGCAGTCGGTGGCCGTCTCCCTGCGCCGGACTCTGCACCGCACCAACATCATCCCGGGTGGCGCCATCGGTGTGGACGGCCAGGCGAAGATGTGCGTGATCCGGACCATCAGCGACGAGGTGCTGGTCAAGCCGTACGACTACATGGTGCTGGCCCCCGGCAGCATCACCCGCACCTTCGACATCCCCGGCCTCAACCAGTACGCCCGCGGTATGAAGACGCTGGCGGAGGCGGCCTACATCCGCGACCATGTGATCGCCCAGCTGGACCTTGCGTCCGCGACCCATGACCGCGCCGAGCGCGAGTCGCGGCTGCAGTTCGTGGTGGTGGGCGGCGGCTACGCGGGCACCGAGACCGCCGCCTGCCTGCAGCGGCTGACCACCGCCGCCGCCCGGCGCTACCCGCGGCTGGACCCCCGGCTGATCCGGTGGCATCTGATCGACATCGCCCCCCGGCTGATGCCGGAGCTCGGCGACAAGCTGGGGCGCACCGCGCTGGAGATCCTGCGGCGGCGCGGCGTGGAGGTGTCGCTGGGAGTGTCGGTGGCCGAGGTGGGCGAGGACAGCGTCAAGTTCACCGACGGCCGGCTGGTCCCCTCGCGCACCCTGATCTGGACCGCGGGCGTCGCCGCCAGCCCGCTGATCGGCACGCTGGACGCCGAGACCGTCAAGGGCAGGCTCGCGGTCACCGCCGAGATGCGGGTCCCCCAGTTCGACGGGATGTTCGCCCTCGGTGACGCCGCCGCCGTACCGGACCTGGCCAAGGGCGACGGGGCGGTCTGCCCGCCGACCGCGCAGCACTCGCAGCGGCAGGGCAAGACGATCGCCGACAACCTGGTCGCGCTGCTGCGCAACCAGCCGCTCAAGCCGTACCACCACCGCGACCTGGGCCTGGTGGTGGACCTCGGCGGCAGGGACGCGGTGTCCCGTCCGCTGGGTGTGGAGCTGCACGGACTGCCCGCCCAGGGGGTCGCCCGCGGCTACCACCTGATGGCGATGCGCACCAATGTCGCCAAGGCAAGGGTGGCTGCCAACTGGGCGATGAACGCGGTGGCGGGGGACGACTTCGTCCGCACGGGCTTCCTGGCGCGCCGCCCGGCCGCGCTGCGGGACTTCGAGTACACCGACTCCTATCTGACCGTCGACCAGGTCAGGGAGCACACCCGGTCACTGCTGGCCAAGGGCTGAGGGCAGGGCCTGCCGCCAGTCGCCGGGCCCCGCGGGGCCCGGCGCTGCGGCGGCGAGCAGCGGGAAGCGTGAGGTGCCGCGCACCGTGCCGTCGGGCAGCACGGCCAGCGCCTCCAGGCCTGGCCGGTCCTCCAGGACGCGCAGGCACTCCGGGCCCATGGCGAAACCGGCGGTGGCCCATACGTCGGCCTCGGTGAGGCTCCGTGCCACCACCGTCAGCGAGGCCAGGGCGCCGGCCGGCTCGCCGGTGCGCGGGTGCCGGATGTGCGGCCCGCGCTCGGCGTTGCCCGAGGTCGCCACCGCAATCCCGGATCCGGTGGCGACGGCGGCCAGCCCGCCGGGGCGCAGCGGATCGGCGATGCCGATCCGCCAGGGCCGGCCGGGGGACGCGTCGCCCGCGGTCTGGATGTCGCCCCCGCCGCCGACGCTGTGCGCCGTCGAGCCCGCGGCGCGCAGCAGCAGCGCGGCGCGCTCCACGGCCCACCCCTTCACCAGGCCGGAGGGGTCCAGCCGCCCGCCGGGGCGGGCGGTGAACCAGCCCCCGGTCTCCTCGGCCGCCCGTTCGCACCGCGCCAGCACCTCGGCGACCTCGGGGTCGCACTCCTGGACGGTGACTTCGCCGCGCTCCAGCCGGCTGATCTGACTGTCGTGGCGGTAGGTGGAGAACACCGCGTCCACGCGGTGCAGCCAGGCCACGGCGTCCCGCAGTGCGGCTTCGACGGCGGCGCGGCGGCCGGGGTCCGCGTCGCCGCCGGTGTCGCGGATGTCGAAGGAGAAGACGGTCCCCATGGCCTGTTCCACATGCCGCAGCGGTTCTGCGCTCACAGGCCGGCCCGGTCGATGGCGCTCTGCAGCGACCGGGTGTAGCCGTCGCTGGTGTAGGTGGCGCCGGAGACGGCGTCTATCCGGGCGCTCTGGGCGGTCAGCGCCTCCTGGTTGAGGACCGGCAGGGCATAGCTGTTGATCTCCTGGTCCCGGCGGTCCTCGGAGGGGTACTGGACCACCGAGACGTCGGTGATCTTCCTGCCGGTGACGGTGATCCGGACCTGTACCGGGCCGTAGCGGGTGCCGGCCGCGTCACCGGTGATGCTGCGGGTCCCCCCGGTGGCCTTGCCGGACGTGGAGCCGCCCTGGGTGGGCGCCGCGGTCGCCCGGGACGAGCCGGTGCCGTTCTGGGCGCCGCCCTCGGAGGTGCCGGTGCCCCCGCCCGAGGTGATGGGCGCGGCCGCCGAGGCGGACTGGTCGTGAGGCTTGAGGGAGAGCAGCAGCACCACGCCGGAGACGGTGGCTGCGCTGGTGACGATCGCTCGACGCACGGTCGGCTCCTCGCTGTCGGGTGGGCGGTCCCAGTGGGCGGTCGGAAGGGGCGGTCGCAGTGGGCGGCCGGTGTGGGCGGTCCGAAGGGGTCCGGCCGGGCGGTCAGAAGGCGAAGGACTCGTGGTGGATGCGGCTCCGCGGCACCCCCGCCGCCCGCAGTGCGCGGACCGTGGCGGCGGCCATCGCGTCGGGTCCGCAGAGGTAGACGTCGTGCCCGGCGAGGCCGGGCACCAGACGGCGCAGGGCGGCCGGCTCCAGGGGCTCCCCGATCTGGGCGCGCGCGCCGACCAGGTAGTGCAGGGCCGCGCCGCGGGCGGCCGCGATGGCCTCCAGTTCGCCGCGGAAGAGCAGGTCCTCGGGCCGGCTGGTGCGGTAGAGCAGGGTGAGGTCGCCGGGCGCGGCGGGCAGCGTCTCGAACAGGGCACGCAGCGGGGTGATGCCCACCCCGGCCCCGATCAGCAGCACCTTGCGGGAGCGCCGGCGGGCTGCGGTGAAGGCCCCGTACGGGCCCTCGGCGCGTACCCGCGTACCGGGCCTGAGCCGGGCGGCGGCGCGGCTGTGGCCGCCGAGGTCCTTGACGGTGAACCGCAGATAGCGGGGGTGGGCGGGGGCCGAGAGCGAGTACGGATTGGCGGCCCAGCGCAGCCCGGGGACCATGAACTGCAGCCGGAAAAACTGCCCCGGCTCGGCCTTCAGCTCCTCCAGGTGCCGCCCGGTGAGGAACACCGAGACCACACCCGGCCCCTCCGGCCGCACCTCGGCGACCTGCAGCCGGTGGCGGCGGTCCAGCCGGAACGGGACGGCCAGGCGGTACCAGCCCAGCAGCGCGGCGCTGCCGAGGTAGAGCCCGTACCAGGCCGCGCGGGCGGCGCCGTCGGAGACGAAGTCGGCACCGTTGACCAGCTGGTGGGAGAAGGCGAGGGCGACGGCGAGATAGGTGGCCAGGTGCAGGAAGTACCAGACCTCGTAGCTCAGCCTGCGGCGGGCGGCCCTGGCCGAGACCACCCCGGTGCCGAGGAGCAGCACGGTGCCGGCGGTCGCCTTCAGCATCTCCGGGTAGCCGAGGACGATGTCGGCGGTCTCGGCGACCAGCCCGGTGCGTCCGGTCAGCGCATAGCCCCAGATGACGAGCACCAGATGGGCCGCGACCAGGCTGATCATGTAACGGCCGCCCATGGCGTGCCAGCGGGCCAGCCGGTCGGCGCCCACACCCCGCTCCAGGAACGGCAGCCGGGCCATCAGCAGCACCAGCAGCGGCGCCGCGTAGCCCGCCAGCAGCCCGGTGATCCGGCCGGCGCCGGTGAGCCAGGCGGCGGCTCCGGCGACGACGGGGGTGCCGTGCCACCACAGGGCGAGCACCGCCGCCGCGCCCGCCCACACCAGGGTGAGCATCACGGCCGCCAGGGTGTTCGGCGGCGTGCGGCCGGGCCGGGAGGCGCGGCTGCGGCGGTGCGCCGGTGGGCCGCCCGTCGCCGGGCGGCCGTCGGCAAGGGTCGTCATGGGCTCCTCCTTCACGGTGCCGCCGCGGCGCTGTGGGTCCCGGACCGCGGCACCCGGCCACCCTGACACCGGCACTTCTGCGTTCGCTATGAATCCGCACCGGCCGCCGACCGCCGGATCCGTCGAAACCGCAGGTCACAGTAGCGATACCGGCGGCGGGGGCGGTACCCGGTTCTCATAGGGTTCTCAGAACCGGCAGAGAGAATGGGCCCCAGCCCCCGACCCGACCGGACGGAAGCCCATGGACGAGCAGACCCCGACCGCCGTGCCCCCGCCGCCGGACGGCTCCCCCGTACGCGTCCTGGTGGTCGACGACGAGCCCGATCTGGTGGAGGTGCTCTGCGGGGTGCTGCGCTACGAGGGCTGGGAGGTCCGCGGTGCCCCCGACGGGGGCGCCGCGGTGGCGGCGGCGGCCGGCTTCCGGCCGGACGCCGTGGTGCTGGACGTGATGCTGCCCGACGTCGACGGGCTGGAGGTGCTGCGCCGGATCCGGGCGGCTCAGCCGGAGGTGTGCGTGCTCTTCCTCACCGCGCGGGACGCGGTGGAGGACCGGATCGCCGGGCTGACCGCGGGCGGCGACGACTATGTGACCAAGCCGTTCAGCCTGGAGGAGGTGGTGGCGCGGCTGCGGGGGCTGCTGCGCCGCGCCGGGATGGCCCGTACCCGGTCCGGGGTCGCTCCGGTGCCCGGCGACGGCTGCCTGGTGGTGGGCGACCTGGTGATGGACGAGGAGGCCCGCGAGGTGAGCCGCGGCGGCGAGGTGGTGGAGCTGAGCCCCACCGAGTTCGCCCTGCTGCGGTTTCTGATGCGCAACCCGCGGCGGGTGCTCAGCAAGGCCCAGATCCTCGACCATGTCTGGTCCTACGACTTCGGCGGGCAGGCGCATGTGGTCGAGCTGTACATCAGCTATCTGCGCCGGAAGATCGACGCCGGCCGGCGGCCGCTGATCCACACCGTGCGCGGCGCCGGCTACGTCCTCAAGCCGGGGCAGCCGTGAGCCGCGCGGCCGGACGCACCCGGGCGGCCGCGGGCCGGGCGCCTGCGGGAGGCCGGGCGGCGGCCTGGTCCGCCCTGGCCCGGCGGGCCCTGCCGCGCACCCTGCGGGCCCGGCTGATCGCCGGCCTGCTGGTGCTGCTGGCCGTCACCTGCACCGGCGTCGGGCTGGCCACCACCACCGCTCTGGACCGCTTCCTGGTGACCCGCCTCGACCAGCAGCTGGCCGACGCCGGAGGCCGCTACGCCGCGAGCCTGGAGCACCCCCTCGGCGGCCGTCCGGACGAGGGCAGCGACACCCGGGCTCAGGCCGACGGCACCTTCGGGGCCCGGCTGGCCGGCGGCCGGGTCACCCGGTGCGGCGTGGTCGACGCGGACGCCGACGACCTGCGGGGCGGCAACGCCGACGACACCGTGACCCTGACCGCCGGTGACCGCCGCACCCTGGCGGCGCTGTCCCCGGACGGCCGGGCCCGCACCGTCCGCCTCTCCGCGCTGGGCCCGTACCGGATGCGTGCGGTCCCGGGAGAGGACGGCGACGTCCTGGTGACCGGTCTTCCGCTGGAGCCCGTGGAGCAGACGGTGCACCGGCAGGCAGCGGTCGAGGCCGTGGTGTTCTGCGTCGCCCTGGTGGCGGCGGGCTCGGCGGGGGCGGTGTGGGTACGGCTGTCGCTGCGCCCGCTGCGGCGGGTCGCCGACACCGCGCAGCGGGTCAGTGAGCTTCCGCTGGCCAGCGGACGGGTGGCGCTCTCCGAAAGGGCACCGGACGCCGACCCGCGGACCGAGGTCGGGCGGGTCGGCGCCGCTCTCAACCGGATGCTGGGCCATGTCGAGGACTCCCTCGGCCAGCGGCACGCCGTGGAGGAGCGGCTGCGGGCGTTCGCCGCCGACGCCAGCCATGAGCTGCGGACCCCCGTGGCCACCGTGCGGGGCCACGCCGAGCTGGCGCTGCGCCACCCCGGTCCGGTGCCGGCCGGTGTCAGCCGTGCGCTGGAGCGGATCCAGTCCGAGTCGCTGCGGATGGGCGCCATCGTGGACGACCTGCTGCTGCTGGCCCGGCTGGACGCCGGCCGCCCGCTGGCCCGGGAGCAGGTGGACCTGACCCTGCTGGCGGTGGACTGCGCCGCGGACGCCCGGGCCGCCGGCCCGGGGCGGCGGTGGCGGCTGGAGCTGCCCGAGGAGCCGGTGACGGTGGCCGGGGACGAGCACCGGCTGCGGCAGGTGGTGGGGAATCTGCTGGCCAACGCCAGGGCCCACACTCCCGAGGGCACCACGGTGACGCTGCGGCTCGATCCGCCCGCTGCGGCGGACGGCACGGTGGTGCTGACCGTCACCGACGACGGGCCGGGTCTGCCACCGGGCCTGGGCGACGCGGTCTTCGACCGCTTCGTCCGGGGCGACCGGGCGCGCTCGCGGACGTCGGGCAGCACCGGGCTGGGACTGGCCATCGTCCGGGCGGTGGTGACGGCGCACGGCGGCGGTGTGGCGGTGGAGAGCCGCCCGGGCCGGACGGTCTTCCGGGTGGTGCTCCCCGGCGGCCCGCCCGCTCCGCAGCCGCCCCGCCTCACCCACTGGGGTGAGCCGAAGGCAGCAGTGGAGGGTCACCCGCACGGGTGACTTTCGGGGGCGCCCGCAGGGCCCGTACGGCCCGCTGCGGCAGGGTCGGCGGCGTTCCGGGGGCCCGCGACGGCGATCCGGCGGCCGGGTGGCGGCGGTAGCGTCCTACGATCATGCGATCGCTCTCGTCCGCCGCGCTCCGCGCCCGGCTCCCCCGCCGCGGCGTGCTCGGTGCCGCCGCGGCCACCGCCCTGGCCACCCTGCTGCCCGCGCGCCCGGCCGCCGCCGCGCCGCGGAGCGTGCCGCCGGCCGCGACGCCGGGCCGGGCCGCCGTCCCCTCCGACCCGGAAGTGGCACGGCAGGTGAAGGCGGAGTTCGTGCACAGCTGGGAGGGGTACAAACGCGGCGCCTGGGGGCACGACGAGCTGCGGCCGCTCTCCGCGGGCCACAACGACTTCTATCTGCCGGGCCGCACCTTCGGGCTCTCCATCGTGGAGGCGCTGGACACCCTGTACGTGATGGAGCTGGACCATGAGGTGAAGCTCGCCGCGGACTGGATCGAGCGGCACCTGGACCCCGCGCAGGACGGTGACATCCATGTCTTCGAGGCGGTGATCCGGCTGGTCGGCGGTCTGCTGTCGGGCCATCTGTGCACGGGCAGGCCGCAGCTGCTCCAGCGCTGCCGCGAGTTGACGGACCGGCTGCTCCCGGCGTTCACCGCCTCGCCCACCGGCATCCCGTACACCCATGTCAATCTGCGTACCGGCGCCGTGTCCGGCACCAATCCCCCGCTGGCCGAGATCGGCAGCAACATCCTGGAGTTCGGCCTGCTCTCCCAGCTCACCGGGGACAGCCGCTACTACGACGCGGCCAAGCGCGCCTACCGGGCGGTGCTGGAGCGCCGCTCGTCGCTGGACCTGCTGGGCACCACCCTGGACACCGAGAGCGGGCGCTGGCTGGACACCGCCTCGGTCGCCCCCAACCCTCCGGTCGACTCCTTCTACGAGTACCTGTGGGCCGGCGGCGAGCTCTTCGGCGACCGGGAGCTGAGCGACTGGTACCGGCTGCTCACCGACGCGGTGCTGCGGGTGCAGAGCCAGCGCCGCAACGGCCGCCTGTGGTTCGCCCAGGTCGACGCGGAGACCGGGCGGACGATCGGGCACGGCCAGTCGGAGCTGGGCTCCTTCTACGCGGGCCTGCTGGGCAAGGGCGGCAACCTGGCGCAGGGCGCGGACTACCACCGGACGTGGACGGCGCTGCTGGACACCTATCCGCTGCTGCCGGAGGCCGTCGACTTCACCCGGCTGCAGGTCACCTCCCCCCGCAACGACCTGCGGCCCGAGTACGCCAACTCCGCCTTCGACCTGTGGCGGCTGACCGGGGACGCCGCGTACAAGCGCTCCGCCTACCGGTACTTCCGCGGCCTGCGCGACCATCTGCGGGTGCCGGGCGGCTACACGGTGGCGGCCGACGTCACCTCCTCCCCGGTGCAGTTGGGCGATCTCACCCCCGGCTACTGGTTCGCGGAGAACCCCAAGTACCTCTATCTGATGTTCGCCAGGAGCCCCCGCTTCGACCAGCGCGGCGGGCTGCTCTCCACCGAGGGCAAGATCCTGCGGGGAGCGGTGCGCGCGAAGTGACCGCTCAGGCCGGACGGTAGACGGTCAGCGCCCGCGGCTGCTTCTCCAGCAGCAGCGCGTCCGGCGCGGGCGCGACCTCGCCGTCGTACGAGAGGTCGGCCACCGCGCCGAGGCCGGAGAGCCGCAGCCGCTGCAGCCGGGCCGCCGTGACGACCCGGGAGCGGCCCAGGGTGCCGGTGAGCACGGCGACGACCAGCCGGGTCCGCGCCAGCGGACGGCTGCCGTCCACCGCGCGGACGTCCAGCAGTCCGTCGTCAAGCCGGGGCCGGTAGGTGGGCGCGAACCCCTCGGGCTGGTAGGTGCCGTTGCCCGCGAAGAGCAGCCACAGCCGGCGGGGCCGGCCGTTGACCTCCACGGTGTGCGGCTGGGCCGACCAGAGCACCCGTACCAGGCCGACGGCGACGGCGGGCCACTTGCCCAGCCGGCTCTCCAGGCGTTCGCGGGCGCGGACCAGTTCGGGGTACACGCCGATGCTGAAGGTGTTGAGGAAGGACGCGGGAGCGGTGTCACCGCCGTCCAGCGGCCTGGCCGTGGCCAGGTCCACGGCGACGGCCTCCCCTGCGTCCACGGCGTCGGCGCACGACTCCAGGGTCTCCACGCCGAGGTCGGCCGCGAAGTGGTTGAGGGTGCCGCCGGGGAAGACCGCCAGCGGCAGGCCGGTGCGGGCGGCGACCACCGCGGCGGCGTTGACACTGCCGTCGCCGCCGCACACCCCCAGCGCCCCGCCCAGTTCGGCGGCCCGGCGGGCGGCCTTCTCCAGCAGTTCGCCCAGGTCGTCGTCGGGCGTGCAGGGGACGATCTCGGCCGCCGGCAGCAGCAGCCGCAGCCGCTCCTCAGGGTCCGGGGAGCCCAGCGCGCCGTTGCCCGCCCGGCTGTTGACCACCACCACCAGTCCCCGGCCGCCCGGCAGCGCCGGCGCGGAGGTGCGGGGCCGCGCCTCGGCGGGCCGCCCGGGGCGCAGCGGCCACCAGCGGCAGGTGAGCGCGGCGGCTCCGACGCCCAGGGCGCAGCCGGCCAGCACGTCGCCGGGGTAGTGCACGCCGACGTAGACCCGGGAGGCGGCCACCGCGGCGGCGACCGGGACCACCAGGGCGCCGTACCCGGGGGCCTCCAGGGCGACACCGGTGGCGAAGGCGGCTGCGGAGGCGGCATGGCCGGAGGGGAAGGAGCTGGTGAGCGGCTGCCGGGCCAGGCGGCGGATCAGCGGCACCGTGTCGACCAGCGGGCGGCCGCGGCGGGTCGCCCACTTGCCCGCGGTGTTGGCGGCCAGCGAGGCGACCGCGAGCGAGCCGATGCCGCGCAGGGCCGCCCGGCGGGCGCTGCGGCCGCCGGCGGCGCCCAGCAGCGCCGCGGTGCCCATCCACAGCATCCCGTGGTCGGCGGCCCGGCTGAGCCGTGGCAGTACCGGGTGGGCGCGCCGCAGCCGGGCGGCCGCGACGCGGTTGAACAGGCGCCTGTCGAAGTCGCTGATCCGCTGCATGTCCGGCGGCTACCCCGGTGGCGGCCCGCTTATGACTGGCCGCATTCGGGCCCGGGCGGCGGCGGGCCGCCGGCGGGTCCGACGGGGTGTCAGGCGAGGCGGCCGGTGGGCGGTTCCCGGTGGTTGAGGGCGGCGGCGATGTCTGCGGCGAGGGCCGGGGTGTCGTGCGGGGCGAGGGTGGAGACGGTGATCCGGATGCCGGGGGGCGACTGGAGCCGGAAGCGGGCGCCGGGGGCGACGGCCCAGCCGCGCTGGAGCAGTCCGGCGACGGCCGCGGCCTCGTCGCGTACCGGGATCCAGATGCTGAGGCCGCTGGCGCCGTGGGCGGGCACCCCGAGCCCGGCGAGGGCGTTCAGCAGGGCGTCACGCCGTTCCCGGTAGGCGGCGGCGACCTTGGGGGCGGGGGCGGCGCCGGTGCGCCAGAGTTCGGCGACGGTGCGCTGCAGCAGATGGCTGACCCATCCGGCGCCCAGCCGCTGGCGGCCCAGGACCCGGTCGATGGTGGCGGGGTCGCCCAGCGCGACGGCGAGCCGCAGATCGGGCCCGTACGCCTTGGCCGCGGAGCGCACCACGGCCCAGTGGGTGACCAGCGGCGGGCCGCCCGGGGCGGCGGCGAGGGGCTGGTAGGGCTGGTCGACGATGCCGTGGCCGTGGTCGTCCTCGACCAGCAGCACATCGGGGTGGGCGGCGAGGACGGCCCGCAGGTCGGCCGCCCGGGCGGGGGTGAGGGCCGCGCCGGTGGGGTTCTGCGCGCGGCTGGTGATCACCAGGGCGCGGGCTCCGCCGGCCAGGGCGCGGGCGACCTGGTCGGGCAGCGGGCCCTGGTCGTCCACGGCCACCGGCAGGGCGCGCAGTCCCAGCGCGGGCACCAGGTCGAGCAGGCTGCCCCAGCCGGGGTCCTCGACGGCGACCGCGTCGCCGGGGCGCAGGTGGACTCCGAAGATCCGCTCCATGGCGTCCAGGGAGCCGGACGCCACGGCGAGCCGCCCCTCGGGGGCGCCGTCGGCGCGGAAGGCGGCCTCGGCCAGGGCGAGCAGCGGCGGGTCGGCGGCCGGGCAGCCGTAGAGGACGGGGTCGCGGTCCAGGGAGGCGGCGGCCGCGGCAGCGGCCGGGGCGAGCGGCGGGAGCAGGGCGGTGTCGGGGTTGCCGTCGGCGAGGTTGCGGGCGTCGGCGGGGACCTCGACCCGGATCTGGTCGCGGGGGGCCACCGCGGGCCGGGGGCGGATGCGGCTGCCGCGGCGGCCGGCGGTCTCGATGACGCCGCGGTCGCGGAGCAGGCGGTAGGCGGCGGCGACCGTGTTGGGGTTGACCCGGAGCTCGGCGGCGAGGTCGCGCAGCGGGGGCAGCGACTGGCCGGGGGCCAACTCGCCCGTGCCGACGGCCCGTTCGACGTCGGCGGCGATCTCCGTGGCGCGGCGCCCGCTGATTCGATACTCTCCTAGCACAAAGAAGATTATGCACTAGTGCAGAGAGGTTGTCATGTCGGTCGACGGTACCCAGGAGTTCACCCGAGCCCCGCGCACCACACCCACCCGGTACCGGGAGCGCGCCACCTGGGAGCGCGAGGCCATCCACGCCATCCTCGACGAGGGCTACCTCTGCCACCTGGGGTTCGTGGTGGACGGCGCCCCGGTGGTCCTGCCCACCCTCTACGCCCGGGTCGGCGACCGGCTGTACGTCCACGGCTCCACCGGCAGCCGCCCGCTGCGCGGCGCCGCCGACGCCGGCATGCCGGTCTGCGTCACCGTCACCCTGGTGGACGGCCTGGTGCTGACCCGCTCCGCGTTCAACCACTCCGTCAACTTCCGCTCCGTGGTCGCCCACGGCACCGCCCGCCAGGTCACCGACCCGGCGGAGCGGGCCATCGCCCTGGACGCCCTGGTCAACCAGGCCGTGCCCGGCCGCGCGGGCGACTGCCGGCCCGCCAACGACAAGGAGCTGGCCGCCACCGCCGTCGTACGCCTGGACCTCGACGAGGTCTCCGCCAAGGTCCGCGCCGACGGCGCCGACGACGACCCCGAGGACCTGGACCTGCCGTACTGGGCCGGGGTGATCCCGGTGCGCACCGTGCACGGCACCCCCGTGCCCGACCCCGGCCTCGCACCCGACCGCCCCCTGCCCGGGTACCTGGGCGAGCGCAGCTGAAGGAGGACCCACCGTGCTGATCCGCTCCTGGGACCGCGGCGAGGAGGCCGAGTGGCGCGCCTGGCTCGCCGCCGGCCACGACTTCGGGACGCTCGCCGCCAACGGCCCGGACGGCAGTGGGCCCGTGGTCACCCCCACCCACTTCCTGCTGGACGCCGACCGCGGGGAGATCCTGGTGCACCTGGCCGCCCCCAACCCGCTGTGGGAGGCCCTGCGCGCCGACCCGCACGCCACCCTCACCGTCACCGACGACTACGCCTACGCACCCGGGCACTGGCGGGCTCCCGACGGCACCCCTCCCGAGCACGGCGTCCCCACCAGCTACTACGCCGCCGTGCAGTTCGACTGCACCGCGCAGATCCTGGACGACCCTTCGGAGAAGGCCGACCTGCTGGTGCGGCAGCTGGCCCACTTCCAGCCGGAGACACCGGTCGACACCATCGTCCCCGGCGCCGCTCCCTTCGGTGACCAGCTCACCGGGCTGCGCGGCATGCGGCTGACGGTGCGCCGGGTCAGGGCGAAGTTCAAGTACGACGACAAGAAGAGCCCCGCCCAGCAGGCCGCGGCGGCCGAACGGCTCGCCGAACGCGGTCTGCCCCGTGACGCGGCCGCCCGGGCCCAGCTGCTGCGCCGCGCCGCCGCCAGGGCCGGGGGCTGCCCGGTGGACTGACGCCCCGGAGGACGCAGGGGGTCATGACATCAGGAAACCTTCCATATCCCACCATCACCGGATGATACGTGCGATACACCGGCTTTCCTGATGTCATGGAGGCGGACCACGTCGACCGGCCGGCGCCGGACGGCTCCGCCCCGGCCCCGGGAGCCCACCCTGACCAGCACACAAGCGCAGCACCCCGCCGCGGAGACACCCCTCGCCCATGTGGTCTTCATCGCCGCCAGCGCGGCCATGGGCGGGTTCCTCTTCGGCTACGACAGTGCGGTGATCAACGGTGCGGTGACTGGCATCAAGTCCCACTTCGCCGTCAGTGACGCCACCACCGCCGCCACCGTCGCCGCCGCGCTGCTGGGATCCGCCGCGGGCGCTGCGGGGGCGGGCTGGCTGGCCGACCGGTTCGGCCGCATCCGCATCATGCAGCTGGCCGCGGTGCTCTTCGCGATCAGCGGGGTGGGCTCGATGTTCCCGCCGGGCATCGGCGTCCTGGCGACCTGGCGGGTGGTCGGCGGCATCGCCATCGGCATCGCCTCGGTGATCGCCCCGGCCTATATCGCGGAGGTCGCCCCGCCCGCCTACCGGGGGCGGCTCGGCTCCTTCCAGCAGCTGGCGATCGTCCTCGGCATCGCCGTCTCCCAGCTGGCCAACTACGCCATCAACCAGGCCGCCGGCGGCGTCTCCACCGGAAAGCTGGGCGGCATCGAGGCCTGGCGCTGGATGCTCGGCGTGGAGACCGTCCCCGCGCTGGTGTACGGCATGATGTCGCTGGCCATCCCGGAGTCCCCCCGCTACCTGATCGCATCCGGGCGCGAGGCCAGGGCGCGCGCCGTACTCGCCGAGGTGGAGGGGCCGGAGGCCGACCTGGACGCCCGGATCGCGGAGATCCGTGCGGTCATGGCGACCGAGCAGCGGGCCCGGATGCGTGATCTGACCGGGGGCCGGGGCGGTCTGCTGCCCATCGTCTGGGTGGGCATCGGCGCCTCGGTGTTCCAGCAGTTCGTGGGCATCAACGTGATCTTCTACTACTCGTCGCTGCTGTGGCAGTCGGTCGGCATCAAGGAGAGCAGCTCGCTGCTGATCAGCCTGTCCACCTCGGTCATCAACATCGTCGGCACCGTGATCGCCATGACGCTGGTCGACCGGATCGGCCGCAAACCGCTGGCGCTGGCCGGCTCGGCCGGGATGGCGGTGGCGCTGGCCGTGGCCTCCTGGGCCTTCTCGTACCGCACCGGCACCGGCACCTCCGCGCACCTCCCCGGCGCCCAGGGTACGGTGGCGCTGGTCGCGGCGCACTTCTTCGTGCTCTGCTTCGCCTTCTCCTGGGGCGTGGTGGTGTGGGTGCTGCTCGGTGAGATGTTCCCCAACCGGATCCGCGCGCTGGCGCTGGGGGTCGCGGCCTCCGCCCAGTGGCTCGCCAACTGGGCGATCACCGTCTCCTTCCCCTCGCTCGCCGACTGGAACCTGTCGGCCACCTACGCGATCTACGCCTGCTTCGCCCTGCTGTCGATCCCGTTCGTCGCCCTCTGCATCCGCGAGACACGCGGCCGGACCCTTGAGTCCATGGGGTGAGGCGCGGGCCCGGTCGGGTCCTAGACGGTACGGCGCGCCCCTGCGCAGCGGGCCCGTACCGCGATCGGGTCGATGCCCGCCGCGAGGAGGATCTGCACGGCCCGGCTGTCGGGGTCGGCGGCCAGTGCCGCCAGCAGCGCCAGCCCTCCGGTGCCGCCCGCCGCCCGGTCCAGCGCCCCGGCTGCGGCGGCGTTGCACTGGGGCTGCGCGGCCGGGTCCCGCTCGGGCTGCCCGACGGAGGGCCCCCGGCCCGGCGTGCGCTGCTCGGCGGTGCCCTGCCACTGGCGGCCGAAGCCGATGCTGCGCTGCACCAGATAGCCCATCAGCCGGGCGGCCTGGTGGGGCAGCGGGGCGGCGGCGGCGAGCGCCTCCGGGTCCGACTCCAGCAGCGAGTGCAGCAGATGGCCGGTGTCGACCTCCTCGTCGCCGGCGCGGGCGGCTCTGCGGCGCGCCGCGGCCGCCACTGAACGCAGGGCGGTGGGCAGCTCGGATGCCGGGGTGGTGCACATGAAGTCTGGTTGCACGTATCCACCACATCACTCGGCCACGGGCACGGTCGTCCTCTCGGAGGACCGTCCCGGGATCCACCGGGAGGAGGGCCGACGCGGGCCGCGCTCCTCCACGGGGAGGAGGTCGACCCTGACGGGATCGCTGCGAGCAGTCTGCTGCGTATTGTGACGATGCGTCAACCCACAGATACCATCGTTGTACTGGCACTCGAGGCCCAGGCGGGAGGATCGCCGCCACCCGAAGAGGTCAGCGTGGTGGCGCGCGGGATCGGCACCGGGCTAATACCATCGTCGGCGCGGGTCGACCCGCCCCGCGTGCCGTGCACATGCCGTCCCTGAGGAGGGGCAAATGGCCGACCCGGGTGGTTCCCAGCAGAACGTCTCCTTCCCCAGCAACGGCAGGGAGGCGCACGGCTACCTCGCGCTGCCGCCCGCCGGCTCCGGCCCGGGCCTGGTGGTCGTCCAGGAGTGGTGGGGCCTGACCTCGCACATCGCCGCGATGGCCGACCGCTTCGCGGCGGAGGGCTTCACCGCGCTCGCGCCGGACCTCTTCGGCGGCGCCACCACCCATGACCGCGAGGAGGCCTCGCGGCTGAAGCAGCAGCTGCCGGTGGAGCGAGCGGCGCGGGACCTGCGCGGGGCGGTGGACTTCCTGCTGGCGCATCCCGCCGTCACCGGGGACGCGGTGGGCGCGGTGGGGTTCTGCATGGGCGGCGGGTTCGCGCTGGTGCTGGCCGCCCAGGAGGGCGACCGGGTGGCCGCGGCGGTCCCCTTCTACGGGCTGCCGGACGCCCCCGGCTTCGACTACCGGGGGCTGACCGCCGAGGTGCTCGGCCACTACGCGGAGCAGGACCACGGGATCTCCATGGCCGCGGTGGACGACGCCGCCGCACGGATCGAGGCCGCCTCCGGCCGCAAACCGGAGATCCACTTCTATCCGGCAGGCCATGCCTTCATGAACGACGAGAACCTGCTGGGGACCCACGACCCGGAGCAGGCCGGCATCGCATGGCGGCGCACCCTGGCGTTTCTGCGCGGTGCGCTGGACTGAGACCGGGCGAAGCCCGCATCAGGGCCAGAGCAGGCCGCGGCGCCAGGTGGCGTCCGGGTTGCGGGTGTACGCCAGCCGCACATGGCGGCGGCCGGGGTCGCCCTGCCAGAACTCCACCTCGTCGGCGACGACCGCGTACAGGGTGTGACTCGGGGCGACCGTCTGCGGATCCCGGTCCAGTACGGCCTCGGCCTCCCGCCAGGCGTCGGCCAACTCCGCGTCGCCGTCGAGACGTTCGCTCTGCCGGCCGACCAGGACCGCGATACGGGCGGCCGGGCTGCGCAGCCGGAAGTCCGCCGCCGCCTGCTCGGCGCCGCCGGTCTCCACCCGCCCCCGCAGCCGCACCTGGCGGCCGAGCGCCGGCCAGTAGACCGTGAGCGCGGCCCAGGGCGTCGCCGCGAGCTGGCGGCCCTTGGGGCTGTCCGCGTCGGCCGCGAACCACCACGCGCCGCGCTCCGCGTCCACGTCGCGCAGCACCAGCACCCGGGCGTCCGGGCGCCCGTCGGCGTCCACCGTGCTCAGGGTGACCACCTGGGCGTCGGGCACCCCGGCCCGTACCGCCCCCAGCAGCCACTCCTCGAAGAGCGGACCGGGCCGGTCGGGCGCCCGCCCGGTGTCGAAGGAGGGCAGTTCCCGGGCCATCGGCGGCCGCCCCCTCAGCACCTCCGCAAGCGACCCGGCCTCCCCGCCGCCGGACCCCGGCCCCGCCGCCGTGCACTCCACCCGCAGCCTCCTCGCAACCCGTGGCGCGCCCGTCCGCCCACCGCGGGCAGCCCGGGAGATCGCTCGCCGCCCATCCTGCCGCACCCCGCGGCACAGCGCCGGGCGGCCCCGGACCGCCCGCAGCCGCGGTGTGCGCCCCGCCCGGCCCCCCGTGCGCCGCAACCGCGCCCGCCCGCGGGGCCGTCCAACGCTGGGAAGGTGCACACGGACGGGGGACGCCATGCACAGACCGCTGCTGTACCTGGACATCGACGGGGTGCTCAATCCGGCACGCCCCGACCCGCGAGGCGGCTTCGACACCCACACCCTGCTCGGGTACACCGTGCTGCTCTCGGCCCGCCACGGCGTCTGGCTGCGGGAGCTGGCGGCCTGCTACGAGCTGGTGTGGGCCACCACCTGGGAGGACGACGCCAACCTCCACATCGCGCCGCTGCTCGGCCTGCCGGTGCTGCCGGTGGTACGCCTCAGCGGGTACCGGCCGCAGCCCGGGGACCCCCGGGTGCCGCTGATGGAGCTCTTCTCGGCGCGCAAGTGGGCACCCATCCTGCGGCACGCCGCGGGACGGCCCTTCGCCTGGCTCGACGACGTCATCCCGCCGCGGCTGGTGCGCCGCTCATGGCTGCGGCGCGACCGGCTGCTGCTGCGGGTGGACCCGGAGGAGGGACTGAGCCGGTCCCATGTGGACCGGCTGCTGACCCGGCCGCCGGCGGCCGGGCTGCTCGGCCTGGCTCAGTCCTCCTCGGCGAGGATCAGATAGAGCTTCCTGCGGGCCTCGGCGATGACCGCCCCGGCCTTGGTGCGCTGCTCGGGGGTACCGGCCGTCATCACCTGGCGGAACGCCTCCAGGAGTCCGCCCACCGACTTGCGGGCGTCCTGCAGCGCCTCCCAGTCCACATCGGGTCCGGCGGCCTCCTCCCACGGTGCCTCGGGCCCGCTCTCGGCCTCGGCCCGTCCGGCTTCGCTGAGCTCGAAGAGCCTTTTGCCGCCGCTTTCCTGACTGCTGATCAGCCCCTCCTCCTCCAGCATCTGGAGCGTGGGGTAGACCGAGCCGGGGCTGGGCCGCCAGGCCCCGGAGGTGCGCTCGGCGATCTCCTGGATCATCTCGTAGCCGTGCATGGGGCGTTCCCTGAGCAGCGCCAGCAGGGAGGCGCGGACATTGCCGCGCCGGGCACGCCCGCCGTGCCGGCCGCGGCCCCGGGGGCCCGGCCCGAAGGGCCCGAAGCCGGGGCCGCCGAACGGGGGCGGGAAGGGCCCGAAGGCAGGGCGCCCGGGGTGGTCGGGGCGGTGGAGGTGCCTGGGGTCGAAGGGGAATCCGGGTCGCATGGCGATCGCCGCCTTTCCGGTTCTCTCGAACGGTCAGCGTTGCATCTCGATGCCTCGACGATATATCGGTAACTGTCGTCGGTCAATGGACCCGTCGACCACTCCGACCACCGGAAGTCACCACTCATGACAAAGAGTCACCGACGGACGGCGCAGCAAAGCAGGCATCGCCGCCGTGGCGGCGCGCAACGACCGGTCAGGGGCCGCAGGTACCCCCGGCGCGGCGCAACAGGGGGCTCCGGGGGCCGACCAGCCTCGCTGACGGTCGCTCAGCTTTCGACGCTGACGGCCGATCAGCTGCTCCTGGACGGCCCCCGCGTCCCCGGGGGCACCCGCTCAGGCTCCGACGTACGCCGCGAGGTGCTCACCGGTGAGGGTGGAGCGGGCCGCGACCAGATCGGCCGGGGTGCCCTCGAAGACGACCCGGCCGCCGTCGTGGCCCGCACCGGGACCCAGGTCGATGATCCAGTCGGCGTGCGCCATGACCGCCTGGTGGTGCTCCACCACGATCACCGACTTGCCGGAGTCGACGAGCCGGTCGAGCAGACCGAGCAGCTGCTCCACATCGGCGAGGTGCAGACCCGCGGTCGGCTCGTCGAGGACGTACACCCCGCCCTTCTCCGCCATGTGGGTGGCCAGCTTGAGCCGCTGCCGCTCGCCGCCGGAGAGCGTGGTGAGTGGCTGCCCGATGGTGAGGTAGCCCAGTCCGACGTCGGCGAGCCGCTCCAGGATGCGGTGCGCGGCCGGTGTGTGCGCCTCCCCGGCGCCGAAGAACTCCTCGGCCTCGGTCACCGGCATCGCCAGCACCTCGCTGATGTCGCGGCCGCCCAGGCGGTGGTCCAGCACCGCCGCCTGGAACCGCTTGCCCTCGCACTCCTCGCAGGTGGTGGCGACGCCGGCCATCATCGCCAGGTCGGTGTAGACGACACCGGCGCCGTTGCAGGTGGGGCAGGCCCCCTCGGAGTTGGCGCTGAACAGCGCCGGCTTCACTCCGTTGGCCTTGGCGAACGCCTTGCGGATCGGGTCGAGCAGCCCGGTGTACGTCGCCGGGTTGCTCCGCCGGGAACCGCGGATGGCGCCCTGGTCGACCGAGACCACCCCCGCCCCGGGCGGGATCGACCCGTGCACCAGCGAGCTCTTGCCGGAACCGGCGACGCCGGTGACCACCGCGAGCACCCCGAGCGGGATGTCGACGTCGACGTCCCGCAGGTTGTGTGCGCTCGCCCCCCGGATCGGCAGCAGGCCGGTGGGCTTGCGCACCGACTCCTTGAGGGAGGCCCGGTCGTCGAAGTGGCGGCCGGTGACGGTGCCGGCCGCCCGCAGCCCCTCGACGGTGCCCTCGAAGCAGACGGTGCCGCCCGCCGCCCCGGCCCCCGGGCCGAGGTCCACCACATGGTCGGCGATCGCGATCGTCTCCGGCTTGTGCTCCACCACCAGCACCGTGTTGCCCTTGTCCCGCAGCCGCAGCAGCAGGCCGTTCATCCGCTGGATGTCATGGGGGTGCAGGCCCGTGGTGGGCTCGTCGAAGACATAGGTGGTGTCGGTCAGCGGGGAGCCGAGATGGCGGATCATCTTGACGCGCTGCGCCTCGCCGCCCGACAGCGTCCCCGACGGACGGTCCAGGGAGAGATAGCCCAGGCCGATCTCGGTGAACGACTCCAGGGTGTGCTGCAGCTTGGCGAGCAGCGGCGCCACCGACGGCTCCCTGAGGTCACGGACCCACCCGGCCAGGTCGCTGATCTGCATCGCGCAGGCGTCGGCGATGCTGATCCCCGCGACCTTCGACGCCCGGGCACCCTCGCTGAGCCGGGTGCCGTCGCACTCGGGGCAGGTGGTGAAGGTGACCGCCCGCTCCACGAACGCCCGGATGTGCGGCTGCAGCGCCTCCTTGTCCTTGGACAGGAAGGACTTCTGGATCTTGGGGATCAGCCCCTCGTAGGTGAGGTTGACCCCTTCGACCTTCACCTTCGTCGGCTCCCGGTGGAGAAAGTCGTGCATCTCCCGGGCGGTGAAGTCACGGATCGGCTTGTCCGGGTCCAGAAGGCCCGACTCCGCGTAGACCCGCACCGTCCAGAAGCTGTCGGACTTCCAGCCGGGGATGGTGAACGCGCCCTCCGCGATGGACTTGGAGTCGTCGTAGAGCTGGGTGAGGTCGATGTCGGAGACGCTGCCGCGGCCCTCGCAGCGCGTGCACATGCCGCCGGTACGGCTGAAGGTGGCCTTCACCGCCTTCCGGGCCCCGCGCTCCACGGTGATCGCGCCGCTCGCCCGGACCGAGGGCACGTTGAAGGCATAGGCGCTGGGCGGGCCGATGTGCGGCTTCCCGAGCCGGCTGAAGAGGATGCGCAGCATCGCGTTGGCGTCGGTGGCGGTGCCGACCGTGGACCGGGGGTCGGCCCCCAGCCGCTGCTGGTCGACGGTGATCACGGTGGTCAGCCCGTCCAGGACGTCGACCTCGGGCCGCGCCAGCGTCGGCATGAAGCCCTGCACGAAGGCGCTGTAGGTCTCGTTGATCAGCCGCTGCGACTCCGCGGCGATGGTGTTGAACACCAGCGAGCTCTTGCCCGAGCCGGAGACCCCGGTGAAGACCGTCAGCCGGCGCTTGGGCAGCTCGATGCTGACGTCCTTGAGGTTGTTCTCCCGGGCGCCGTGCACACGGATCAGGTCGTGGCTGTCGGCGATGTGCGCCGCAGGCGAGCGCGGGTCGGGGCTGGTGGCCTTGCTCATGGTGTCTCCATCTGTCGGGCGGGGGTGGCCTTCCCGGTCCCCGCCGGCGTCGCCTGGCTCGGTCCTGCGGCTGGGAGCAGTATGTCCGGTCGCCTTCGCCGGCGGGGCCGTTGCCGCGATCCCCTGACCGTCCCCGCCGCGGCGGCTGGTGGCCAGGCTAGACGCGGCCTGTGACCGGCGCTTCTCCGATCCTGACCGGTCCGCTCGCCCGGTCCGCTCGCCCGGTCCGCTCGCCCGGTCCGCTCCCCGAATGCTCCGCGTTCCGCGGCGTACGGCCGGGCGCCCCGCCGACCCGCGAGCCGCCCGGCCCCTCCCCCGCTGCCGGGTCCTCACCTCAGCGGACGGGCCCGCCGTACCGGCCGGGGAGCCACCGGTCCCGGATTGGCCGTGGAACCGCCCGCCGCCGCGCGCCTACGCTCGCCCCATGCGGATCAGGATCATCGACGCCTTCGCCGACCGCCCCTTCACGGGGAACCCCGCCGCCGTCTGCCTGCTGGAGCAGGCCGGCTGGCCCGAGGAGACCTGGATGCGGCAGGTGGCCGCCGAAGTCAACCTCTCCGAGACCGCGTTCGCCCACCCGCTGCCCCCCGGCGCGGACGCCGACTGGGCGCTGCGCTGGTTCACCCCCGCGGTGGAGGTCGGCCTCTGCGGCCATGCCACCCTCGCCACCGCCCACGCACTGCACCAGGACGGCGCCCTGCCCGACGACGGCGTGCGGTTCACCACCCTCAGCGGTGTGCTGACCGCCCGGCACGAATCCGACGGCACCTTCACCCTCGACTTCCCCGCAGCCCCCACCGACCCGGTCGCCGCGCCGAAGGGCACCGCCGAGGCGCTGGGTGCGGACGTGGTCGCCGCGTACGACACCGGGGCGCTCGGCGACCTGCTGGTCGAGGTCGCCGACGAGAGGACCGTCCGGGAGCTCGCCCCCGACCTGGCGGCCGTCGCTGCGCTCGGCCCCCGGGGCGTCATCGTCACCGCCGCCGCAGCCCGGCCCGGCGACGGGTACGACTTCGTGTCGCGGTTCTTCGGCCCGGCGGTGGGGATCGCCGAGGACCCGGTGACCGGCAGCGCCCACACCGCACTGGCTCCCCTGTGGTCGGCCCGCCTGGGACGGACCGTCCTCACCGGGCTGCAGGCCTCCGCCCGCTCGGGCCTGGTCCGCACCCGGCTGCTCGGCGAGCGGGTGCAGCTCTCCGGCCATGCGGTCACCGTGCTCGACGGCGCCCTGCAGACCGGACACCGCTGAACCGCTCCCCACCGCCCTCCGGCGTCCCGGGCCGCCGTACCCGGCTCAGCGCCACCCGGGAGCCGCGCTGCCCCAGGCCGTCACCGGCTGCGCCCAGTCACGGGGGCCGCCGTCCAGGGCGACCGGCGGCAGCGCATAGCGGATCCGTCCCAGGTCGGTGGCCGCTTCGGCGAGATGGGGAGCCGGGTCGAGGGCGGGGCCGCCGGGGCCGGGCCCGCCATGGGGCCCGCGCAGCAGCCAGGCGGCGGTCTGCGCCAGCGAGAGCCGGGCGATCCGGCCGCCGCCGTCGGCGGCCTTGCCCGCCTGGGCGCGCAGGACGGCGGCGGCCAGCAGATAGCCCGTGCCGTGGTCCAGCCCCTGCACCGGCAGCGCGCCAGGGGTGCCGTCCGGCGCGGCCAGCAGCCGGGCGACACCGCTCGCGGTCTGCACCAGGCTGTCGAAGCCGCGCCGCGCCGCCCACGGCCCGTCCGGGCCCCAGGCACTGACCGTGGCGACCGTCAGCCCCGGGTGCCGTTCCAGCAGCGCGGCCGGGGAGAGGCCGTGGCGGTCCAGCGCACCCGGGCGGTACCCGGTCACCACGGCGTCGGCGCCCGCGAGCAGCTCCTCCAGGCGCTCCCGGTCCGCACGGTGCTCCAGGTCCAGCAGCGCGGACCGTTTGCCGAAGCCGGTGTCCAGATGCTGCTCGCGGATCTCCGGCAGCCGGGGACTGTCGATCCGCAGCACGTCGGCGCCCAGCAGGCCCAGGGTGCGGGTGCCCACCGGCCCGGCGATCACCCGGGTGAGGTCCAGCACCCGCATCCCGGCGGCCGGGAGCAGCGGGCCGCCCGGCGGCAGCGCGCCCGGCGCCGCCGGGGGCGCGTCCCCCACCCGGTCCAGGCGCAGCAGCGGCAGCGCCGCCACCGCGGCGCCCTGGGGATGGCGGGCCCACTCCTGCGGGCTGCGGACGGAGACGGCCAGCCCGCCCGCGGCGGTGACCCGCGCCGCGGTCTCCTCGGCGGGCTGCGCGGCGACGGCCGCCGCGAGCGCGGGGGCGGCCTCCTCCCCCGCGCTGTCGGGCACCCCGAGGGCGGCGAGCAGCCGCTCGCGGTGGTGGGGGTAGTTGGCGTGGGTACGGACCCAGCCGTCGGCGGCGGGCCAGAAACGGGAGAGCGGAGCCCAGGTGTCCCAGGCGGCGCCGTCGACCCGCAGGTGCCGCTCGCTGCCGAAGGCGGTCGCGACGGCGGCGGCGTCCACGGTGGCCCACGGCGGTGCGCTGCGGTGCCCGGTGCGTACGGCGGCGAGTTCGGCGGCGGCCAGCGCCGCGGCGCCCACGCTCGCCCCGGCCAGCGCGCCCAGCGGCAGGGCGGCCGGCAGCAGCCCCTCGGGACCGGTCCAGCGGACGCGCCGGACGGCGGAGGGGTCGCCGCCCAGCAACGCCCACGCGTGACCCAGCATCGCCCGGGCCTGCGCCCGCTCCCCCGCCGCCGTCCCGGCCTGCGTCTGCTCCCGTTGCGCCATCCCGGCCTCCGTCCCTCCCGCGCCGCTGACGGCGGGGCCGGTGGTGTCAGCCGGTGGGCAGCCACCCCACGTGCCCCGCCAGGGCCGTGTAGCCCACGAACGCCACCGTATCGATCAGCGCGTGCGCCATCAGCAGCGGCGTCACCCGCCCCCAGCGGCGGTAGAGCAGGCAAAAGACCACACCCATCACCACATTGCCGACGAAGCCGCCGACGCCCTGGTAGAGGTGGTAGGAGCCGCGCAGCAGCGAACTGGCGACCAGGGCGGCCGGCCACGACCAGCCGAGCTGGGAGAGGCGCCGCAGCAGGTACCCCACCACGATGACCTCCTCCACCGCGGCGTTCTGCCAGGCGGAGGCCACCAGCACCGGGATGCGCCACCACACGTCGGGCAGCGAGGAGGGCACCACGGTGAGGTTGGCGCCCGCGGCGCGGGCCGCCAGGTACAGGGCGAGCCCGGAGCCGCCGATCACGGCGGCCACCGCCGTACCGCGCCGCAGGTCGGACCAGCGGTGGGCGAGGTCCAGGCCCAGCGCCCGCACCGAGGAACCCTCCCGCAGCAGCAGATGGGCGACCAGGGCGACGGGCACCAGGGCCGTGCCGATGTCGAACAGCTGCCAGGCCAGGTCGAGCCAGGGGCGGCCGGGCGCCAGGGAGCCGTTGAGGGTGGCGGTCTGCTGCTTGAGCGCCGCACGGCGGGTGAGCGAGCCGATGAAGCTGATCAGCGCGCTGAGGCCGCTGGCACCCAGCGACAGCGCCAGCACGATGACCAGTTCCTGGCCGAGCAGCCTCCGGGGGACCGCGGGAGCCTGCGCGGCGTCTTCGATCGTGGTCAAGGGGGCTCCATCAGACACAGGAGGGCCGGGCAGATCATCATTCCACAGCCGTTCGACGCGCCCCGCACCCCGCCGGTTCAGCCCACCGGCCAGGTGTGCACCGGCTCACCGCTGCGCATGTACTCCATGTACCGCCGGGTCATCGCCGCCAGCGCCGACGCCCGGTCCTGCCCGTAGCGGTCCCGGAAGTGGTGGAAGGTCGCGCTCTGCCAGGCCGCGCCGTTGGTCCGCAGCCGGCACCGCGCCTCCACGATGCCCAGATAGCGGTCCCGGTCGGCGGCCTCCACCCCCCAGGCGTCCAGTCCCTGCGCGGCCAGCGGCAGCAGCTCCTCCAGCACCAGCTCCACCGCCGGCACCCGCACCGGCGGCCCCACCCGCCCCCCGCGCCCCGCCTTCGGCCAGTGCAGCAC
>NZ_LIQR01000116.1 GCF_001418575.1 Peterkaempfera griseoplana | reverse complement strand
CGGACATGCGACGACCCCCGCTCTCCCCCCCGGCGGGGGTCGTCGCATGTCCGGCGCCGTTCACATGCGGCCGGCCGGCCACGGGGGAGTTCCGGCGGACCTCGCGACGGCCGGGCGGACGTCCAGGTGCTCCGCAGGGCGATATGGTCACTCTGAGTTGTCGATTACGTAGAGTCACTGGGCTTCGTCGGCGACCTGCCACGTGCTCTCCTTGTCCGCCGTCGACATCTGCCTGCGGGCGACTGCAGGGCCGGCGGGCGGCGACGACGCGCATCGGTCGTACGGGCTGTCGCCCGTGCGCTTCCTGACGACGCACGAGACGTCCCCGAAGTTTCCGGAGTCAGTGCGACGGCCGACGATTCCCTCCCGCGAGTGAGCCGACTTATCCACACCCGGGAGTTGTCCACAGGCTGTGGACCGCTGATGGTGGCTGCCTGCCGTTGAGCCCACCGTGGAGTCCGCGCGGCCCGGACCGGTCCGCGTGGAGCCACCACACGGGGAGACGACCATGGCCGAGCCGTCGACGGAACAGGGACCCTCCGAGGTCCCGCCGCCCAACGGACCGTTGATCATCAGCGACGATGCGGACCTCATCGAGCGGCTGCTCAGACTCTGCGCAGCGGCCGGGGCCGACCCCTGCCTGGCGCGCACCGCACCTCCCGACCGCAGCCAGTGGGAGGGCGCCCCGCTGATCCTGGTGGGAGACGACCTCGCCGAACAGTGCACCGAGCTGCCGCGGCGCGGCGGGGTCCTGCTCATCGGGCGGGACCTCGACGACAGCGCGGTGTGGATGCGCGCGGTGCGCGTCGGGGCCGACCATGTGCTCTTTCTGCCCGACGCCGATCCCTGGCTGCTGGACCGCATCGCCGACGCGGTCGAGGGTGTCGGAGCCCATGCGACGACCGTCGCGGTGCTGGGCGGCCGCGGTGGAGCGGGGGCGTCCACCCTGGCCTGCGCGCTCGCCGTGACCGCCGCCCGGCAGGGCCACCGCACCATGCTGATCGACGGCGATCCGCTCGGTGGCGGGCTTGACGTCCTGCTGGGCGCCGAACAGGCCGCCGGGCTGCGCTGGCCCGATCTGGCGGGCTCCAGGGGCCGGGTCAACGGTGCCGAGCTGGAGAGGGCCCTGCCCGGTCTGCACCACCTGGCGGCCCTGTCCTGGGACCGCAGCGACACCCTCACCATCCCACCCGAGGCGATGCGCACCGTGCTTGCGGCCGCCCGCCGCCGGGGTGGGCTGGTCGTCCTGGATCTCCCGCGCCATCTCGACCCCGCGGCGGCGGAGGCCCTCGAACAGACCGACACCGCGCTGCTGGTCGTCCCCTCGGAACTGCGCGCGGTGGCGGCGGCGGGGCGGGTCGCCGCCACCGTCCGGATGCGGCTGACCGATCTGCGCACTGTGCTGCGCACACCCGGCGGCGCCGGGCTCGACGGGCAGGAGGTCGCCCGCGGGCTGGGGACGGTCCTGGCAGGCGAACTGCCGGACGAGCCCGGACTCACCGCGGACGTGGAGCGCGGCCGTCCGCCCGGCCTGCGTGAGCACGGCCCGCTGGCCCGCTTCTGCTCCGCCTTCCTGCTGCGGGCCGTGCCGCCGCCGACCGCGGGGCGGAGTGCCGTCGTATGAGCCGCCGGACCACGGACCGGCCCTTTCGCGGACTGGGCCGCCGCACACTGGGTCCCGGGCCGGTCCCCGGCACGGTCTCGGTCGCACCCGGGACGGGGACTGGCGACAGCCTTGGGCCCGCAGCGCTGGTCGACGCCGTACGGCTGCGCCTCGCCGAGCTGGACGCCGAGCCGACCACGGCCTCGGTCGCGGCAGCCCTGCGCGCCGAGCGGCCGCCGCTGGGCGGCAGCGAGGTCCTGGAAGTCGTGCATGCCCTGCGGGCAGAGATGATCGGAGCCGGGCCGCTGGATGTGCTGCTCGCCGATCAAGAGGTCACCGATGTGCTGGTGAACGCTCCCGACGAGGTGTGGGTCGACCGGGGAGCGGGACTGACCAGGGCGGTCGGCATCCGCTTCCCCGACGCGGCAGCCGTCCGCAGGCTGGCCCAGCGGCTGGCCACGGCGGCAGGGCGGCGGCTGGACGACGCACGGCCGTGGACCGACGCACGACTGCCGGACGGCACCAGACTGCATGCTGTACTGCCGCCCGTCGCTGTGGGCTGCACCCATGTCTCGCTGCGGGTTGCCCGGCCGCGTGCGTTCACCCTGGACGAGCTCACCGCGTCCGGGACGCTGCCGCGCGGTGGCGCCCGGCTGCTGGGCGCCCTGGTCGACGCCCGGCTGTCCTTCCTGGTCAGTGGGGGGACGGGCAGCGGCAAGACCACGCTCCTGGCAGCCCTGCTCGGTCTGGTGAACCCCGCTGAACGGATCGTCCTCGCTGAGGACTCGGCGGAACTGCGGCCTGCCCATCCGCATGTGGTCCGCCTGGAGGCCAGGCCGCCCAACCAGGAGGGACTCGGCCGTATCGACCTGCGGGAGTTGGTGCGGCAGGCGCTGCGGATGCGGCCCGATCGGCTGGTGGTCGGAGAAGTGCGCGGGCCCGAGGTGCTGGACCTGCTGACGGCTCTGAACACCGGCCATGAGGGCGGCTGCGGCACCGTGCACGCCAATACGGCGGCCGATGTGCCGGCGCGGCTGGAGGCGCTGGGTTCCATGGCCGGGCTTGACCGGGCGGCCCTGCACAGCCAGCTCTGCTCGGCCCTGGACGCAGTGGTGCATCTGGTCCGTGACCCGGGCAGCGGCCGGCGACGGGTCGCCGAGGTGCGGGTCCTGGACCGGGACGGCGCAGGCTTCGCGGTCACCGCGCCGGCCGCCGTGCTCTCCCCCGAGCGCGGCTGCCTGCCCGGGCCCGGCTGGGACCGCCTGGTGGCGCGATGTGCGGCCAGAGGAGTCGAGCTGCGGGACCCAGGCGGCCTCGCATGAGCGGTTCACAGGGACTGCTCTGGGCGGTGCTGCTGGGGGCACTGGCCGCCGGGGCACGAGGTGCCATGGCGCTGCGGGGGAGGCGGGTCGTAGGCCGTCAGCCCGGCGCGACCGGCGTGGGCCGGGGCTCTCGGCGGAAGCAGGACATCACCGCGCCCCGCCGCCCCCCTCGGCTGCCTCGATGGATGGTGCCGGAGCTCGCACTGCTCCCCGTGGGGCTGCTCCTCGGATGGTGGCTGCGGTCGCCCGTTCCCGTGCCGGCCGCCGCCTTGGCCCTCCGCCCGCTGCGCAGACGGAGGCTGGCCCACGCGGAGCGCCGGGTGGAGTCCCGGCGGGAGAAAGCAGTGGTGGAGCTGTGCGCCGCAGTCGCCGATGAGCTGCGCACCGGGGTGCTGCCGAGCCGGGCGCTGGAGACCGCGGTGGCCCCCGAGGGGGCGGTGGCCGAAGCCCTGCGCGGCGGCGGCATCGATCCGACGGGGCTGAGAGCCGCCGCGCGCTTCGCCGGTGACGTCCCCGAGGTTCTGCGACAGCTGTCCCGGCTCCCGGGCGCCGATGGGGCGGCTGCAATGGCCGCGTGCTGGCAGGTGGCCTCCGAGAGCGGAGCCGCCCTGGCCACGGCACTGGACCGGGTCGCGGACGCGCTGCGCGCCGACTCCGTACTGCGTGAGGCCGTACGCGGCGAACTCGCCGGACCCCGGACCACCGCACTGCTGCTCGCGGTGCTGCCGCTCTTCGGTCTGCTGCTGGGCACGGCCCTCGGCGCCGACCCGCTGCAGATGCTGCTGCACACCCCCGCCGGGCTGGCCTGCCTGGCGGCCGGCGTCGCGCTGGAGACGGCCGGGCTGGTGTGGACCGACCGAATCGTCCGAGGCGCGGAGGGAGCGACCCGATGGTGACAGCCCATCACATCGGCTCCGGTGGAGCCGTACGAAGAGCCGGCCCGCTGCTGATGGAGCAGGAGCGGAACCCCACCGGCTTCAAGCGCCGGCTCGCCTCCTCCACCCGCGACGTCGGTGGCGCACCGGATCGGCGGGCACGGAGGCTCGGGGCGGGCGGCGGCGCACCGGCAACAGAGCTGGTGCCGGGTCCGGCGCGGGGTGCGGGGCGATCGGGCGCTTTGTGTCAGGACGGTTTTGATGTCGGAAGGGCGGTAGCGGATGTGGGTGCAGTCGGCGGTCGCAGCCGGGGTGGCAGGAGGCTGCGCAGCATTCTGGGCGGTGCTGGGCGGCGCTGGATCACACCGCGTACTGCGGCGCCGGGCGGCAGCAGTGGGCCTCTCCCCGAAGGGCCGCTCCCGGGCCCTCCTCGCCGGCCGTCTGCCGTCGTGGCGGCCGAGGCCGCGACAGCCCGCCGAACCGGCCGCAGGCCACCGCCGACTGCGTCGGCTGGCCCCCTGGGCCGGGGGTGCAGGGTCCGCCCTGCTGATCGGGGGCCTGCCGGGGCTGACGGTGGGGCTGCTGCTGGGGGTGGCGCTGCACCGGGGCACGGCCAGGCTGCCCGCGGTGGACATCCGGTCGGCCCGACTGGACCGGCGCCTGGTGGAGCAGCTGCCGCTCACCGCCGAGCTGCTGGCCGCATGCATGGGGGCGTCGGGGCCTCCCTCCGACGCTGCCGCCGCCGTGGCGCGCGCGGTCGGCTCGCCGATGCGGGAGCGGCTGGCGAGTGTGGCGGCGGAACTGCGGATGGGCGCGGACCCGGCCGACTGCTGGGGGCGGCTGGCGGACGGCTGCGCGGCTCTCGCACCCCTGGGGCGGTGCCTCGCTCGGGCGAGCACCAGCGGCGCGCCTCCCTCCGCGACGCTGGCCCGCCTCGCGGAGGAGCAACGCGCCGCCGCCGCCCGAGCCGCCACCGCCCGGACCAGGAAGGCGGGTGTGCTGGCCACCGCTCCCCTGGGCGGCTGCTTCCTGCCGGCCTTTGTGCTCATCGGGATCGTCCCCGTGGTCACAGGGCTTGCCTCCGCCTTTCTGGAACGGCGCTGAGGTCAACCGTTCCCAGGCACCCGCTGCCCGGTCCGTCACTCGCCCCCGCTCCGAGCTGCATCCCCGTTCCACCCCTCCGATCCGAACCTTCACCTCCGAGGAGATCCACCATGGCGCTCGCGCTGCCCGTCCGTCCCCTTGCGCCCGTGCTGCCGATGCTGCACCCCCGGGTGCGCCGCTGGAGCTGCGGAACCGCACTCACCCGCACGACCCGGCGGCTGCGCGCGTTCGCGCTGCTGCTCCGACACCGGCTGGTGGCCGTCCGCGCCGCTGCTGACGCCGGAATGACCACCGCCGAGTACGCGGTGGGCACGGTGGCCGCCTGCGGCTTTGCGGCCGTCCTGTACAAGGTGGTGACCAGCGACGCGGTCTCCGGTGCCATCGCCAAGGTCGTTCAGCGGGCGCTCGATGTGGGCTTCTGAGCGCCCGCTGCGCGGACCGCGCGGCCTGCGTGCTCGCGTCCGTACGCCCGTCCCACGGAGCTCCCGCAACGGCAGGGAGGGCCCGGACGGCGGCTATGCGACCGCGGAGACCGCCGTCGCTCTCCCGGCGATGGTGCTGCTCTGTTCGATGCTGCTGTGGGGTCTGTTGGCGGCCGCGGCACAGATCCGCTGTGTCGACGCAGCGAGGGTCGGCGCACGGGCCGCGGCGCGCGGCGACGGTGACGCGGCGGCGGTCGCCGCGGCCAGAGCGGCCGCCCCCGAAGGGGCGGAGATCCGGCTGGAGCGCGCTGCGCGAACGGTACGGGTGGACGTCGTCCTCCCGTTCGGCGGTCCCGGACGGCTTGGGGGGCTGCTGACCGTACGGCTCTCCTCCGCTGCGGTGGCGGAGCGGGAGGACGTCCGGATCGACGATTCCCCACCGCCGGACGGACGGTTGCCAGGGCCGGGAGGTCCCCCGTGAGGAGCGATACGGCTGTGGCAGGGGAGGAACGGCCGGCGGGCGATGCGGGGTCCGCCGCTGTGTGGCTGCTCTCGCTGGCGATGCTGGGGTGCTGCGCCTTTGCGGCGGTTTTGGGGCTGGGCGCAGCCGTGATGGCGCGGCACCGGGCGGAGTCCGCCGCCGACCTGGCCGCACTCGCCGCCGCTCGGCCGCTGCTGCTGGACCCGGCGGAGGCCTGTGAGCGCGCAGCGGTGATCGCCTCGGCACAGCGGGCCCGGCTGGTGGCCTGCACTCCAGGCGACGACACCGTGGAGGTACGGATCGAGCTGGACGTCCCGGGACTCCCGGCGTTCTTCCCGCCGGCCAGGGCCCGCGCCCGAGCCGGACCTCTCTTCGCGGACGGGTCGGATCCCGCGAACGGGCCGGATCCCGCGAACGGGCCGGATCCCGCGAACGGGCCGGATCCCGCGGTGCCCGATCCGGGGGTGCCCGATCAGCGAGTGCCCGATCCGGGGCCACCCGCCTCAGTGACGTCAGATGTGCCGTTGGCCGCGATGCCCGGTGCGCCCGTGCCCGGCTCCGTGTCGGCTGATCCGCAGACGGGCGGTGTTCCGGGACGGCCGTCACAGAGCCCCGGAGAGCAGGACGTCCAGCAGGCGTACCGCCGCGGCCTTGTCCAGCGGGTCGTTCCCGTTGCCGCACTTGGGCGACTGGATGCACGACGGGCAACCCCGCTCGCACTCGCACGCAGCGATCGCCTCACGAGTGGCGGTCAGCCACTCCCTGGCCCGCTGGAATCCGCGCTCGGCGAAGCCGGCGCCGCCCGAGTGGCCGTCGTAGACGAAGACCGTGGGCAGACCGGTGTCGGGATGGAGCGGCACCGACACCCCGCCGATGTCCCACCGGTCGCAGGTGGCGAAGAGCGGCAGCAGCCCGATCGAGGCGTGCTCGGCGGCGTGCGCGGCCCCGGGCAGCTGGTCCGGGGGGATGTCGGCGTCGATCAGCTGGTCCTCGGTCACCGACCACCACACCGCCCGGGTGCGCAGCGTACGGGGCGGCAGATCGAGCCGGGTCTCACCGAGCACCTCACCGGTGGCGATCTTCCGCCGCAGAAAGGAGACCACCTGGTTGACGACCTCCACCGAGCCGAAGTTCAGCAGCGCGTCCCCCCACTTCACCGTGGTGTCGGTGTCCAGCACGGTCACCGCTGTGGTGTCCCGGGCGACGGTGGTGTACGGCGGATCCGCCTCCTCCACCAGGGCGACCGAGCTCTCCAGGTCCAGCTCCCGCACCAGATAGCTGCGCCCCTGGTGGAGGTGGACCGCGCCGGTGTGGACCGCGGTGTGGGCGGCGCCCGCGTCGACGGTGCCCAGCAGCCGTCCGGTGGCCGCCTCGACGATCTGTACCGGGGAACCACCGCCGCCCCGGATGTCCACCCCGTCCGCCGCGCGCTCCCTGCGCGTCCAGTACCAGGTGCCGCCGGCCCGTCGGCGCAGCAGTCCGCGCCGTTCCAGCTGGGCCAGCAGCGGCTCTGCCGACGGGCCGAACAGTTCCAGGTCCGCCGGGCCCAGCGGCAGCTCCGCCGCCGCCGCGCAGAGGTGCGGGGCCAGCACGTGCGGGTTGTCCGGGTCCAGCACGGTGGATTCCACCGGCCGCTGGAAGAGCGCCTCGGGATGGTGGACCAGATAGGTGTCCAACGGGTCGTCGCGGGCGATCAGCACGGCCAGCGCGCCCTGTCCGGCCCGGCCGGCACGCCCGGCCTGCTGCCACAGCGAGGCCCGGGTGCCCGGGTAGCCGGCCAGAAGCACCGCGTCCAGCCCGGAGACGTCCATGCCCAGTTCCAGCGCGGAGGTCGACGCCACGCCGAGCAGCCGCCCGGAGTGCAGATCACGCTCCAGGCCGCGCCGTTCCTCTGCCAGATAGCCGCCCCGGTACGCCGCCACCCGGCCGGGGAGACGGCGGTCGACCTCGGCCAGCCGCTCCTGCGCCTGCAGGGCCACCACCTCGGCGCCACGCCGGGAACGGACGAAGACCACCGTCCGGGTGGCGTCCACCACCAGATCGGTGAGCAGATCGGCCGCCTCGGCGGTGGCGGTGCGGCGCACCGGTGCGCCCTGCTCGCCCACCAGCTCGGTGAGGGGCGGCTCCCACAGGGCGAAGACCAGCTCACCGCGGGGCGAGGCGTCCTCGGTCACCTCGGCGACCGGCAGCCCGGTCAGCCGTGCCGCGGAGGCACCGGGCTCCGCGGAGGTCGCCGAGGCCAGCAGGAAGACCGGTTCGGCTCCGTAGCGGGCACAGATCCGCCGCAGCCGTCGCAGCACCTGTGCGACATGCGACCCGAAGACGCCGCGGTAGGTGTGGCACTCGTCCACCACCACATAGCGCAGCGCCTTGAGAAAAGCGGCCCAGCGGGTGTGGGCGGGCAGGATGGACCGGTGCAGCATGTCCGGGTTGGTGAGGACGTAGGAGGCGTACTGCCTCACCCATTCGCGCTCCTCCATCGGCGTGTCGCCGTCATAGAGCGCGGCGCGCACCCGAGGCGGGGCCAGATCGGCCGCACGGCGGCGCTGGTCGGCCGCAAGTGCCTTGGTGGGCGCCAGGTAGAGCGCGGTGGCGCCGCGGCCGTTGGGAGCCTCGGTACCGTCCAGCAGCGCGGAGAGGACGGGGGCGAGGTAACCGAGGGACTTGCCCGAGGCCGTACCGGTGGAGATCACCGTGGAGTGCCCGGCCAGGGCCAGTTCCATCGCCTGTGCCTGGTGGGTCCACGGCCGGGACATGCCGAGCCCGTCCGCGGCCTCGACCACCTCTGTGCGGATTCCCGCAGGCCAGTCCGCATGGCTCCCTGACCGGGCGGGCACATGCTCCGTATGGGTGAGCCGATCTTGCCGTCCGCGTGTGGCGGACAGCCTGTTGAGGACGGCGCCGGGCGGGCGACTGCTGGGCGGCATAAGGACCCAGTGTGTCACCGGCGTGACGGAGAATCGCCGTAAGGCGTCGTGCTGCCTGGTCGCAGGTGGTTGAATGCCATCGCGGGTGGCGGCCGCCCGTCCCGGGCGGTCGAGGATCGCAACGAAGCAAGGCAAGGTGCTGGAGGTTCCGTGGACCTGTCCCTGTCGACCCGTACTGTCGACGACCGCACGGTCGTCGAGGTGGGCGGCGAGATCGATGTGTACACCGCCCCGAAGCTGCGTGAGCAGCTCGTCGAGCTGGTCAACGAGGGTCACTACCACCTGATCGTGGACATGGAAGGCGTGGACTTCCTGGACTCGACCGGTCTGGGTGTCCTCGTCGGCGGCCTGAAGCGAGTGCGTGCGCACGAGGGCTCGCTCCGCCTGGTGTGCAACCAGGAGCGCATTCTGAAGATCTTCCGGATCACCGGTCTCACCAAGGTGTTCCCCATCCACAACACCGTGGACGAGGCCGTCGCGGCGACCGATTGAGCCCGGGGCGCGGCTCACGGCAGCACCGCAACGATCCGAGGGGAAGCCATGGCAACCGTCGAACTCCGATTCAGTGCGCTCCCCGAGCATGTGCGCACCGCGCGGCTGGTGGCCGCCGCGGTGGCCCGCCGCGCCGGGGTCGACGAGTCCGTGCTGGACGAGGTGAGACTCGCGGTCGGCGAGGCCTGCTCCCGAGCGGTGGGCCTGCACCGCCGCTCCGGGGTGGACGACCCGGTCCGGGTGACCCTGGTGGAGCAGGAGAAGCGATTTCTCATCGAGGTGGGCGACGGAGTCGGACCCGAACCGGACGCAGCCGCCAAGGCGGCGTCCGGCGCCGACGACACCGCTGAGGACCAGATGGGCCTGGCCGTGATCAGCGGCCTGGTCGACGACCTCGACGTCGGCAGCGACGCCGCCGGCGGAGTGATCCGGATGAGCTGGCCGGTGGCGGTGCACGAGGTCTCCGCCTGAGCCTGCCGGCCGGCCGGCAGGCAGTAAGCAGCGAGTGACGAGGGGCGCCCCCACAGTGGGGGCGCCCCTCGCATGTCCCAGCTGCCTGTCATGCACCAGGCCCGGACTTCGTGTGCGGGCTCCCGGTGCGGACTGCATGCCCCCGGTGCATGTCCGGACTGCAAGTCCCGACTCCAAGTCCCGATTCCAGGTCCCGACTCCGTGCCCGGACTCCATGTCCCCGCCCCGTGCCCGCCGCGCCATGGCACCCCGCCGCGCGACGCGCGCGCCCCACTGCCGCCGCACCCCGCCGCGCCGCACGCGCACCCCGCCGCCGCCGGAGGGTTGGGCTGCCCGTGTGAACGCTGTCCGCCCCGTTGGCCGGGTGTCCCGGGCCATTGGAGAATTGCCCGCAGTGGTGGCGATACCTGCCGGTGAAAGCGTTGTTGTTGCGGCTGGTCTGTTTTGATCAAGGGTTGGTCCTTACAATCCTCGACATTCGGCCGGTACCGCGAGGTCCGGCCTGCTCTGTTGCAACGCCCGCACTGCCGAGCAGTTATGTGCGCACCGCTCAGGTCGCGGCTGTTCCTGCGGTTCTGCCCCGACCTTCCGGCCGTTCCCGGCCGGCGGCGCCGACATGCCAGACGTCAAGGAGGACTGATGGCGGGGCTCATCCATACGGCAAGCACGCACGCAACGACCTCGACCCTCAACCCGCCACTCGCCGACGCCTCCTCGGGCGTCCGGGCGGCCCTCACCGGCGGCAACCTGACCCTGGTGGTCGTGGTCGCCGTCGTCGCCCTCGCGGCCCTGGGCGTCGCGGTGCTCCTGGCCCGCCAGGTGCTCGTCCACGACCAGGGCACCGAGTCCATGAAGCGAATAGCCGCGGCCGTCCAGGAGGGGGCCAACGCCTATCTCGCACGGCAGTTGCGCACCCTCGGCGTCTTCGCCGTCGCGGTGTTCTTCCTGCTGATGCTGCTGCCGGCCGACACCTGGGGCCAGCGCATCGGCCGTTCGGTGTTCTTCCTGGTGGGAGCGGTGTTCTCGGCTGCCACCGGCTATCTCGGCATGTGGCTCGCGGTGCGCAGCAACGTCCGCGTGGCCGCCGCGGCCCGTGCCGCCACGCCCGCGCCCGCGATCACTCCCACCGAGGGCGGTCCGAGCACCGCGCCCGATGTGCGGCTGGTCTCCCACCGCGCCATGCGGATCGCCTTCCGCACCGGCGGTGTGGTCGGTATGTGCACCGTTGGCCTGGGCCTGTTCGGTGCGGCCGTCGTGGTGCTGATCTACCGTGCCGACGCGCCCAAGGTCCTGGAGGGGTTCGGCTTCGGTGCCGCCCTGCTGGCGATGTTCATGCGGGTGGGCGGCGGCATCTTCACCAAGGCCGCCGATGTCGGCGCGGACCTGGTGGGCAAGGTGGAGCAGGGCATCCCGGAGGACGACCCGCGCAACGCCGCCACCATTGCCGACAACGTGGGCGACAACGTCGGGGACTGCGCCGGTATGGCCGCCGACCTCTTCGAGTCCTATGCGGTGACCCTGGTGGCCGCCCTGATCCTGGGCACGGCCACCTTCGGCAACGACGGCCTGGCCTTCCCGCTGGTCGTTCCCGCGATCGGCGTGATCACGGCGGTGATCGGCATCTTCGCGGTCTCCCCCCGGACCAGGGACCGCAGCGGGATGTCCGCGATCAACCGGGGCTTCTTCATCTCCGCGGCCATCTCGGTGCTGCTGGTGGTCGCGGCGGTCTACGCCTTCCTGCCGTCCAGCTTCTCCGGACTGGACAACGTCCCGGCTGCGATCAGCGGCCACAGCGGGGATCCGCGTCTCTTCTCGCTGGCCGCGGTGGCCATCGGCATCGTGCTGGCAGCGGTGATCCAGCAGCTCACCGGCTACTTCACCGAGACCACCCGGCGGCCGGTGCGGGACATCGGCAAGACCTCGCTCACCGGCCCGGCCACCGTGGTCCTCTCCGGGATCTCGATCGGTCTGGAGTCGGCGGTCTACTCCGCGGTGATCATCGGCGCTGCCGTCTACGGCGCCTATCTGCTGGCGGGCGGTTCCATCGTGCTGGCGCTCTTCGCGGTGGCGCTGGCCGGTACGGGTCTGCTCACCACCGTAGGCGTGATCGTCGCCATGGACACCTTCGGTCCGGTCTCCGACAACGCCCAGGGCATCGCCGAGATGTCCGGTGACGTGCACGGGGCCGGAGCCCAGGTGCTCACCGAGCTGGACGCGGTGGGCAACACCACCAAGGCCATCACCAAGGGCATCGCGATCGCCACCGCGGTCCTGGCGGCCACCGCGCTCTTCGGCTCCTTCACGGACGCCATCGGCACCGCCGTGGACGAGGTGGGCCCGGCGGCCCACGGCAACAGCCTCTCGCTGAACATCGCCCAGCCCAACAACCTGGTGGGTCTGCTGCTGGGCGCGGCGGTGGTGTTCCTCTTCTCGGGCCTGGCCATCAACGCCGTCTCCCGGTCGGCCGGCTCGGTGGTCTTCGAGGTGCGCCGGCAGTTCAGGGAGCATCCGGGGATCATGGACGGCACCGAGAAGCCCGAGTACGGCCGGGTGGTGGACATCTGCACCAAGGACGCGCTGCGCGAGCTGGCCACACCGGGACTGCTGGCGGTGCTGGCGCCGATCGCGGTGGGCTTCGCGCTGGGTGTGGGGTCGCTGGGTTCCTTCCTGGCCGGTGCGATCGGTGCCGGCACCCTGATGGCGGTCTTCCTGGCCAACTCGGGCGGGGCCTGGGACAACGCCAAGAAACTGGTCGAGGACGGCCACCACGGTGGCAAGGGCAGTGAAGCCCATGCGGCGACGGTCATCGGTGACACCGTCGGCGACCCCTTCAAGGACACCGCGGGTCCGGCGATCAACCCGCTGCTCAAGGTGATGAACCTGGTGTCGCTGCTGATCGCCCCGGCGGTGGTGAGGTTCAGCTTCGGCGTGCACGCCAGCGCCGGGCTGCGGACGGGGGTCGCCCTGCTGGCGCTGGCCGTGGTGGTGGGCGCGGTGTACGTGTCCAAGCGGCGCGGTATCGCGGTCGGCGACGACGACGGCGACGAGGGCTCCGTCACCCGGTCGGCGGACCCGGCGGCGGTTCACTGAGTCCGCCTGCCCCCACCGGCGGGCTGCCCGGTCCCATCGGGCACCGCGCCGGTGGCGGTACGCGCCGGGCCGCACCCTCTCGGGTGCGGCCCGGCGGTGCGGGTGCCCGGTGTGCGGGGTCAGAGGCCGATGTCGCGCCGCCGGAAGGCCCAGGCGCCCAGTCCCACCAGCACCAGGCAGGCCGCGGCCATGGTCCCGTCGTCGGCCCACTGGAAGCCGTGCTTCAGCGGCTCCCCGCCCAGGTAGTAGTGGAAGGCCGAGAGGTGCCGCGTCCAGCCGAGACCGATCTGCGGCCCGAAGGAGTTCAGCGCGTAGGACACCACCCCGACCGCGGCCGTGGTTCCGAAGACCAGCCCGCGCCGTCCGGCGAAGCAGCCGATGCACACCGCCAGCGCGCCGAAGAAGGCGCTCAGCAGCGCCAGGCCGAGGCACTGCGCGGTGAACTCGGCGGGGGAGACGGTGCCCAGGTCGGCGGGCTCCCGGATGGCCAGCATCATCAGCAGCACGGCGAGGGCGATGGTGCCGGAGCCGGTGACCAGTGCCGCGTACCGCTGCAGCACCAGCCGCACCCGGCCGACCGGGTGGGCGAGCAGCAGGTCCAGCCGGCCGGACTCCTCGTCCCCGGCGATGGCCCGGGCGCCGGTGGCGGCGCCGTGGAAGAGCGCCAGCAGCGGGATGACCACCCCGAACGGGGTGGAGCCGAGATAGCCGGCGGCCGAGCCCAGGTCCTCCATGTTGAAGGCCTGCTTGAGGCCGTCGGGGAGGCTCCTGGTGAGGTCTCCCATGGAGCCGCCGATCTGCGGATAGAAGCTGGAGTACATCGCCCCGACCAGTGCCGTCCCGACGCTCCAGCCGATCAGCGTACGGCGGCCGTCCCGCAGCGCCTGGCTCCAGACGCTGCGGGGCAGCCAGGTGGTGGGGAGGGCCTCAGGCAGCGGTGACGCGGTCATGGCCGGCTCCGTTCCGGTAGTACTCGAAGAACAGTTCCTCGAGGTCGGGCTCCTCGCAGAGCAGCCCGGTGACGGTGTGCCGCGCGGCGGCCTTGACCAGGGCGTCGGGGCTGCCCGCGATCCGGCAGCGCAGCCGGGTGCCCTCCACGGAGACGTCGCTGACCCCGGGCAGCCGGCTGAACTCCTCGGCCGGGACCGTGCCGTCGAAGTGCAGTTCCACGGTCCGCACGGCCCGCTCGCGCAGTGCCGCGACGGTGTCCACGGTGACCAGCCGGCCCTCACGGATGATCGCCACCCGGTCGGCGACCGCCTGCACCTCGCTCATCACATGCGAGGACATGAAGACCGTGCGGCCGTCCGCGCGGGCCTCCCTGACGAGCTCCAGGAAGACCTGCTGGACCAGCGGGTCCAGGCCGGAGGTGGGCTCGTCCAGGATCAGCAGCTCCGGTTGGTGCACAAAGGCCTGAACCAGGCCCAGCTTCTGCCTGTTGCCCTTGGAGAGTGAACGGATCCGGGGGGCGAGCTCCAGGCCCAGCCGGTCGGCGAGCGCGGTGATCCGGCGCTCCGGGATCCCGCCGCGCAGCGCGGCCAGGAACGACAGGCACTCCCGGACGGTCTGCCGGCCGTCGACCGTGAAGTCGCCCGCGAGATAGCCGGTCCGGCGGTGGAGTTCCACGGAGTCCACCCGGGGGTCGAGCCCCAGCACCGTGGCCCGGCCGCCGGTGGGTCGGATGAGGTCCAGCAGCAGCCGGATGGTGGTCGACTTGCCCGCCCCGTTGGGTCCCAGATAGCCGAACACCTCGCCGTGGCCGACATCGAGGGTGAGGTCGACCAGGCCGCGGCGGCGGCCGTAGGTCTTCGCCAGCTTCTCCAGCCGGATCGCCTGAGTCATACAAGGGACAATACTGAATCTTCAGTAATTCGTGAAGCTTCAGGACTGTTAGGATTTCGGCAAGGGAGCAGCAGCAGTCAAAGGCACCAGGCAGAGGGAGGACCCATGGCGGAGACCACCGCGACCGCGGAGCATCTGGCGCTGCTGCTGACCGAGAGCGGTATGCAGCGGATGGCGGCCCGGGCGCTCTGCGCCCTGCTCTACGCGGAGCAGGAGACCATGACCGCCGGAGAGCTGGGGGAGCGGCTGTCCGCCAGCGCCGGGGCGGTCTCCGGCGCGCTGAAGACGCTGGTCACCCTGAACCTGGTGGAGCGGGTGCCGGCCCCGGGGAGCCGCCGGGAGCACTACCGGATGCGCGCCGACGGCTGGGCGGTGATGACCGGCGGCAACAACCGGCTGATCGACGCCATGGTGCGCTCCGCCGAGGAGGGCATCACCGCTGTGGGTGAGGACTCCATCGCGGGCCGCCGGCTCGCCGAGATGCGTGACTTCTACGCCTACATCCAGCGCGAGATCCCGGCCCTCATCGAGCGCTGGCACCAGCAGCGCCGAGTGCGCTGAACCTCACAGAACCGGAGCCGCACCCTCCGCGGCGGCCACGGTTCGGCCTTCGGCCGTGTAGGTTCCCTGGCGGTGCACCCCGCACGACCGCCTAGCCGAAGGGAACCACTCCGGTGAAGATCAAGCTGCTGGCACTGCCCGCTGCGGGCGCACTGCTCGCCTTCGGCGCTGCCGCGTGCAGCAGTGACAACACCGCGCAGCTGGACTCCTGGGCCAAGTCGGTGTGCGACTCCGCTCAGGGGCCGATCGCCCGCTCCAACGCCGCACTGCAGGACACCGGCCGGGTCGAGCAGGGCGAAAGCCCGGCGGTCCTGCGCAAGCGCCTCTCCACCGACATGTCGGTCCGAGGTCAGGCCGTCCAGCAGATAGCGGCCGCCGTGGACAAGGCCGGAGCGCCCAAGATCGACGGCGGTGCGGACCTCCACCGGCAGGCCGTACAGGAGCTGGGCCAGGCCTCGGCCGGCTACCAGCAGCTGCAGAAGAAGGTCGACGCACTGCCCACCGAGGACCAGGCCAAGTTCGCCGACGGGCTGAAGAGCGTGGGGGACCAGGCCCAGCAGCTGGCCCAGCTCTCGGGCTCCGCCATGGCGCGGCTGCAGACGGGCGACCTGGGCCGGGCCATCGCCAAGCAGCCGGGCTGCAAGGCGATCGGGGGCGGCGCGGCCTCCTCCTCGGCGCCCGCGGACGAGCCCCCCGCGGACGAGCCCCCCGCGGACCAGGCGGACCAGTCGCAGCCCGCCGCCAAGCCGTCCGCCGCCCACTCCTCCACCCCCTCGCACCCGTCGGCCTCCCAGTCCTCGTCCTCGTCCAAGGGCTGAGCAGTCCCAGGGC
>NZ_LIQR01000115.1 GCF_001418575.1 Peterkaempfera griseoplana | reverse complement strand
CCCCGAGGACGACCGCGCATGACCTCCCCCACCGACACCGCGGCCGGCGCCGCCGGCGCCGCCCCCGAGCCCGGCAGCGCGGTCGGCGGCGCGCTCGGCGGCCTGCCGGGTGCGGCCCCCGCCGAGCCCGGCGCCGACCCCGCGGCGGAGCCGTCCGGGCCGGAGCCCTTCGGCCTGGGGGCCTCCCCGGTCCGTCAGGACGCGCTGCCCAAGGCGCTGGGCAGCTACCCGTACGCCGCCGACCTGTGGGCCGAGGGGCTGCTCTGGGGCGCCGTACTGCGCTCCCCGCATCCGCACGCCCGGATCGTCTCCGTGGACGCCTCGGCCGCCCTGGCCCTGCCCGGCGTGCACACCGTGGTCACCGCGGCCGACCTGCCCGCCGACCACCAGGGCCGCATCGCGGGCGCCCCGCACGGCCCGGTGATCGCCGNNCGCCGCCGACCACCCGGACACCGCACGGCTGGCGGCCGCCGCCATCGCGGTGGAGTACGAGGTGCTGGAGCCGGTCACCGACCCGGAGAAGGCCTTCCACGCCGCGCCGCTGCACCCGGACGGCAACCTCTTCCGCCATCTGCCGCTGCGCTTCGGCGACCCGGAGGCGGTCGGCGAGGTCGTGGTGGAGGGCCTCTACCAGGTCGGCCGTCAGGACCCGGCGCCGATCGGCGCCGAGGCCGGTCTGGCCGTGCCCCGCCCCGACGGGGGTGTGGAGCTGCACCTGGCGTCCACCGACCCGCACGGCGACCGCGATCGCACCGCCGCCTGCCTCGGCCTGGAGCCGGACCGGGTGCGGCTGGTGGTCACCGGGGTGCCGGGCGCCACCACCGACCGCGAGGACCTCTCCTTCCAGGTGGTGCTGGCGCTGCTGGCGCAGCGCACCGGCCGCCCGGTGAAGATGGCGCTCAGCCGCGAGGAGTCCTTCCACGCCCACACCCACCGGCACCCGGCGCTGCTGCGCTACCGCCACCACGCCGACGCGCTGGGCCACCTGGTCAAGGTGGAGGCACAGATCCTGCTGGACGGCGGCGCCTACGCGGACGTCTCCAGCGAGGCACTGGCCGCGGCCGCGGCCTTCTCCGCGGGACCCTATGTGGTGCCGCACGTCTTCGTGGACGCCTGGGCGGTGCGCACCAACAACCCGCCCGCCGGACGGATGCGCGGCGAGGGTGCCCTCCAGGCCTGCTTCGCCTACGAGTCGCAGCTGGACAAGCTGGCCGCCAAGCTGGGCGTCGACCCGCTGGAGATCCGCCGCCGCAACGCGATGGCCACCGGCGACCTGATGCCCACCGGACAGGCCGTCACCTGCCCCGCGCCGGTCGGCGCGCTGCTGGACGCGGTCGCCGCCGAACCGCTCCCCCCGCTGCCGGTGGACGAGCCCGACACCGAGTGGCTGCTGCCCGGCGGCCCGGGCGGCGCCGGGGATCCGGCCGCGGTGCGCCGGGGGATCGGCTACGCGGTCGGCATGGTGCACATGCTGGGCGCCGAGGGCGCCGACGAGGTCTCCACGGCGACCGTGCGGATCAGCGGCGAGCAGGCCACCGTGATCTGCGCGGCGGTGGACACCGGACAGGGCTTCACCACCCTGGCCCGGCAGATCGTGCAGGAGGTGCTGGGCGTCACCGACGTCTGGATCGCTCCCGTCGACACCGACCAGCCCGCCGCCGGGCCCACCTCGCGAGGCCGGCAGACCTGGGTGTCGGGCGGCGCGGTGGAGAAGGCCGCGCAGATGGTGCGCCACCAGCTGCTGCAGCCCATCGCCGCCAACTTCGGTATGTCGCCCGAGCTGCTGCAGATCGCCGACGGCAAGATCACCTCCTATGACGGGGTGCTCGGCATGCCGGTGAGCGAGGCACTGGAGGGCAAGGAGCTCTGGGCGACCGCCCAGTGCCGCCCGCACCCCACGGAGCCCCTGGACGACGCGGGACAGGGAGACGCCTTCGTCTCGCTCGCCTTCTGCGCCATGCGGGCGGTGGTGGACGTCGACATCGAGCTGGGCGCCGTACGGGTGGTCGATGTGACGGTGGCTCAGGACGTCGGCCGGGCGCTCAACCCCCGGCAGATCGAGGCCCGGATCGAGGCCGGGGTGACCCAGGGCGTGGGCCTGGCCCTGCTGGAGGAACTGCAGGCCGAGGACGGGCGGCTGGTGAACCCCTCCTTCGCCGGCTACCGGCTGCCCACCGCGCTGGACACCCCCGAGGTGCGGATCGCGGCCCTGGTGGAGGAGCGGGACGTGGTGGCGAGCTTCGGGGCCAAGGCGGCCGGAGCGGCACCCGCCGTGGTCGCCCCGGCCGCCGTGGCCGCCGCCGTCCGTGCTGCCACGGGACGGCCCGTCACCCGCCTTCCTGTCCGGCCGCAGGACGCCGTCGTCTGACCGTTGCGCCGGCGTTCCCGCGGGCTGTCACCACACCGTCGCCCGTGGGTACGCGGCCGGTCCGCGTGCGGTTCACCTGCGTTCCAGAGAATGCCGAATTGCCGGTGGGCGAATTTCGCCCACCGGCTGGGAAATGCGGCGGAATGCAGAGGCCGTGACCGGGATCGAACCGGTGTAAACCGCTTTGCAGGCGGTTCCCTGAACCACTCGGGCACACGGCCGGGAAGGGTGGAGCGCGAAACAGTGGGGACAGAAGCAGGGGGAGTAGAAACAGTGCGAACGACGGGAATGCAGAGGCCGTGACCGGGATCGAACCGGTGTAAACCGCTTTGCAGGCGGTTCCCTGAACCACTCGGGCACACGGCCGGGAGAGGTGGAGCGCTAAACAGGGGGAAGCAGGCGCCTCAGGCGCAACAGACCGCGGGACGACACGCGGTGGGACAACAGCTGTCGGCGCGCCGGGCACAGGTGCAGCGCGTCATGGTGACCGCCGTCTTCCTGTCCATCAGCCGACTCCTGTCCTTGATTCCGATGCATTCATCATAGGGGGTTCGGCGGCGGTCGCGTCAATACCTGCCGGAAAATCAATTCCGGACGGCGGCGCGGCAGTACTCCGGGAGCCGCGCCCGCCGGCCCGTCAGGCCGGGAACCCCGCCGGTGGATCGCCCAGCAGGAAAGCGCTGACGGTGCGCCGGAACTCCTCCGGCCGGTCGACCCACGGGTAGTGGCCGCAGCCGGCCAGGGTGGTGTGCCGTCCGCCCGGGAACTGCCCCGCCACGATGTCCCCGGCGGCCACCCCGCTGGCCCCGTCCCGGTCCCCGGTGACCACCAGCACCGGTGCGGCCAGCGTGCCCAGCGCATCGGTGACGCCGCGCCGCACCGCCTCGTCCACGCCCTGCCAGAAGGCCGCCCTGGGCACCGGGTGCAGCTGCGACTCCTCCCCGGCGGCATGCGCCCGCTGCCGCTCCTCCCAGCGGCCGTAGGTACCGGGCGCCACCCGGGCCAGCAGCCGTCGGATCTCGGTCAGTTCGTGGGCGTCGGCCAGCCGCTCCAGGGCCGCCACCGCCTCCGGGTACCAGGGCTCGTCGGGGCGGCTGTGGAAGATCTCCTGGGCGTCGGCGGTGGGCCGGTCCTGCAGCCGGGTGCCGGGGGTCACCAGTACCAGCCGGCTCAGCCGCTGCGGATGGCGCGCCGCGTACGCCTGCGCCACCACCGCCCCGGCCGAGTGGCCGAGCAGGGCGAACCGCTCCAGTCCCAGATGCGCCCGGAGCGCCTCCACGTCCTCCGCCAGCCGGGGGAAGGAGTATCCGGCCGGATCGGTGGCCGCCCTGGACTCACCGGTGCCGCGCAGGTCGGGCAGGACCAGCGGAAGATCGCGGTCCAGTCCGCCCAGGTCCTCCAGATAGGCGGCGTCCCGGCCGGGTCCGCCCGCCAGGCAGACCAGTGGCGGCGCGGCCGGACGGCCGGCCTCCGGGCCGAGGGTGCGATAGGCGAGGGGGGTGCCGTCGTACGACTGATAGCGCGCCATGACCACGCATCCTCCCTGCCGGGGCGCGGGGCGGCGGGCGCCGCCACGCCGGGCCGCCCGCCCGGCGCCCGTACGGGCCCTCCGGGATCCCCCGGCCCCCACGGGTTCTCGCGCTGATCTCCGGGATTCTGGAACTCTCCGCAGCCCGGCGCCGGGGGCCGCTCAAGGGGCCGGGACCTACGTCCTGAGACCGAGTCGTGACCGGACGACAGGTCAGGATCAAACACCGCTTTGAGGCCTTACCCTGAACAGCATGACCACTGCCTCCTCGCCGTCCGCCGACCAGCGCCCCGACGATCTCCTCGCCGGACCCGGCAGCGGCCCCGGCGGGGCGGCGGAGGACCTCCCGGGAGTGCTGGGCGCCCCGTACCGGGCGCTCACCCTCGGCATCGTCTCCGTGGTGCTGCTGATCGCCTTCGAGGCGACCGCCGTCAACACCGCCATGCCGGTGGCGGCGGAGCGGCTGCACGGACTGGGCCTCTACGCCTTCGCCTTCTCCGGGTTCTTCACCACCAGCCTCTTCGCCATGGTGGTCTCCGGCGAGTGGTGCGACCGGCGCGGGCCGCTCGCCCCGCTGTTCACCGGCATCGCGGTCTTCGGCGGTGGCCTGCTGGTCGCCGGCACCGCCGTCAACATGTGGCTCTTCGTGGCCGGCCGGGCGATCCAGGGCCTCGGCGCCGGACTGGTGATCGTGGCGCTCTACGTGGTCGTCGGCCGTGCCTTCCCGGAACGGCTGCGCCCCTCCGTCTTCGCCGCCTTCTCCGCCTCCTGGGTGGTGCCCTCGATCATCGGCCCGGCGGTGTCCGGAACGGTCACCGAGCACCTCGGCTGGCGCTGGGTGTTCCTGTCGATCCCGGTGCTCATCCTGCTGCCCCTGGCGGTGATGGCCCCCGCGCTGCGCCGCGCCGAGCGGAGCAGCGGCGGAGCCCCGCTCCCCGGGGGGACGCTGGACGGCCGCCGCATCCGGCTGGCGCTGGCGGTCTCCGCCGGCGCGGGACTGCTGCAGTACGCCGGGCAGCGGCTCGACCTGATCGCGCTGCTGCCCGCGGTGGCCGGGGCGGCGCTGCTCGGGCCCGCCGTTGCCGGACTGCTGCCCCGCGGCACCCTGCGCGGCGCCCGGGGGCTGCCCACCGTCATCCTGCTGCGCGGCGTCGCGGCGGGGGCGTTCTTCGCCGCCGAGGCGTTCATCCCGCTGATGCTGGTCACCCAGCGCCATCTGTCGCCCACGCTGGCCGGCCTCTCCCTCACCAGCGGCGGGCTCAGCTGGGCGCTGGGTTCCTGGCTGCAGGGCCGTCCCTGGGCCGGGCGGCACCGCCACGCCCTGATCCGGATCGGGCTCCTGCTGACGGCGGCGGCCATCGCGGGTGCGGCGCTGGCACTGGTTCCGGCGGTGCCGGCGGCCGTGGTCGCCTGCGCCTGGGCGCTGGGCGGCGCCGGGATGGGGATGGCGGTGTCCTCCATCAGCGTGCTGATGATGAGCCTGTCCGCCCCGGACGAGGCCGGCGCCAACTCCGCGTCCCTCCAGGTGAGCGACGCGCTCGGCAACATCCTGCTGGTCGGCCTGGCCGGAGTGCTCTTCTCCGGACTGGGCGGCGCCGCGGCCGCCCACGGCTCGGGCGGTACCGGCACCGGCTCCACCGGCGGCTTCGCGGTGATCTTCGTGGTGATGACCGGGGTGGCCCTGCTGGGTGCCGCGGTCTCCGGACGCGTCCGGCCGGCGGCTCCCGCGCCGGGCCCGAGCTGAACCGGCCGCCCCACCTCCTGGCGGCCCCCGGCCCCCGCCCGGAACGGGCTGTCCCACTGTGACCAGGCACACTCCGGAAGGCTGCCGCGAGGCCGCGTGCTTCGGCCTGACGACGCCGGGGAGCCCGGTAGTCTGGGCTGGTCGTGCGACCGTTGCCCGGCTGGCGATACGTCGCTGACCTGCGCTTTTACCCGACGAACCCCTCGGAGACCGTGAGTACCGCGACCACATCCCACCACCTCTCCCCGGCCTTCCCCGGACGCGCCCCCTGGGGCACGGCGGGGAAGCTGCGCGCCTGGCAGCAGGGGGCCCTCGACAAGTACGTCGAAACCCAGCCGAGGGACTTCCTCGCGGTCGCCACCCCCGGCGCCGGCAAGACGACGTTCGCGCTGACGCTGGCGTCGTACCTGCTGCACAACCATCTGGTGCAGCAGATCACGGTGGTCGCACCGACCGAGCATCTGAAGAAGCAGTGGGCGGAGGCGGCGGCGCGGATCGGCATCCGGCTGGATCCGGCGTACTCCTCGGGGCCGCTCTCCCGCGACTACCACGGCATCGTGGTCACCTACGCGGGCGTCGGCGTCAACCCCATGCTGCACCGCAACCGCACCGAGGGCCGCAAGACCCTGGTGATCATGGACGAGATCCACCACGCAGGTGACTCCAAGTCCTGGGGCGAGGCCTGCTTCGAGGCCTTCGAGCCGGCCACCCGGCGGCTCGCCCTCACCGGGACGCCCTTCCGCTCGGACACCAACCCCATCCCCTTCGTCACCTATGACGCGGGCGGCGACGGCATCCGCAAGAGCGTCGCCGACTACACCTACGGCTACGGGCACGCGCTGGCCGACCATGTCGTCCGCCCGGTGATCTTCCTGTCGTACAGCGGCAACATGCGCTGGCGCACCAAGGCCGGGGACGAGATCGAGGCCCGCCTCGGCGAGCCGATGACCAAGGACGCCATCGCCCAGGCCTGGCGGACCGCGCTCGCCCCGCAGGGCGAGTGGATGCCCAATGTGCTGCGGGCCGCCGACCGGCGGCTCACCGAGGTGCGCAAGGCCATTCCTGACGCGGGCGGCCTGGTCATCGCCTCCGATCAGACCGCGGCCCGCGCCTACGCCAAGATGATCCGCGAACTCACCGGGCACAAGGCCACCCTGGTGCTGTCCGACGAGGCCGAGGCCTCCCAGCGGATCTCCGACTTCTCCGAGAGCGACGACCGCTGGATGGTCGCCGTCCGCATGGTCTCCGAGGGCGTCGACGTGCCGCGGCTCGCCGTGGGCGTCTACGCCACCTCCATCTCCACCCCGCTCTTCTTCGCCCAGGCGGTCGGACGGTTCGTCCGTGCCCGCAAGCGCGGCGAGACGGCGTCGGTGTTCCTGCCGTCAGTGCCGATGCTGCTGGGCTTCGCCAATGAGATGGAGCTCCAGCGGGACCATGTGCTGGACCGGCCCAAGCGGGAGAGCGAGGGGCTCTTCGACGAGGAGGACGCCCTCGTCGCCCAGGCCAACCAGGCCAAGGACGAGCCCGACGGCGAGCAGGAGGGGCTCTCCTTCGAGGCGCTGGAGTCGGACGCGGTCTTCGACCGGGTGCTGTACAACAGCATGGAGTTCGGCATGCAGGCGCACCCCGGCAGCGAGGAGGAGGAGGAGTACCTCGGCATCCCGGGACTGCTGGAGCCGGACCAGGTGCAGATGCTGCTGCAGAAGCGCCAGCACCGGCAGATCCAGCGCAGCAAGGGCAAGCCGGCCGAGGAGGCGGACCTCCTCGAACTCCCCGCCGACAAACGGCCCGTGGTCACCCATCAGGAGCTCAGGGAGCTGCGCAAGGAACTCAACGGCCTGGTCGGCGCCTGGCACCACCGCACCGGCCAGCCCCACGGCACCATCCACAACGAGCTGCGGCGGGTCTGCGGCGGTCCGCTGACCGCCCAGGCGACGGCCGGGCAGCTGAAGGCCCGGATCGCCAAGATCCAGGAATGGGCGGTCCGCCCGAGCTGACCTGCGGGAACTCGCGCGGGAGCCGGGTACGGACGCCTTGGATGGCCGGGCCCGGCCGCCCGGCGGCCGCGCCGCCCGGCCGTCAGGGGCCCCGCGGAGCCGTGGAGGGCGGGGATCGCGGCACCCGCGACATGCACGCGGGCGGCGCGGTGTGCCGCCTCTCGGTGCGTGTCCGAACTCCGGACCCGGTTCCGCATCAGGACACGAAACGGTCTCACCTGCCCGCTGTTTCGCCCGGGATGTCCGGATAAGAGGCCGTCTCAGATCTCGATCATGACCGAATTTTGGACAACCACTTCCGCTGAGTGCATCCGGCTCACTACCTTTCGTGGACGCTCCCCCCAGGGAGCGCCGAAGGGCCGACGACGCCAACGACGCCGTCACCGAGCCCTGTGTGTCCGATCGGAGCCCCCACCGCCCGGTCGGGCCCCGCTGACCGCCGCGGAAAGGAACGAGCGTCGTGACCGCCGAGACCTCCCAGACCCTTGACCGGGGAGTCAGGGTCCTCAAGCTCCTCGCCGACTCCGAGCGGGGCCTGACGGTCACTGAGCTCGCCGGTCGACTCAGCGTCAACCGGACCGTGGTGTACCGGCTGCTGGCCACCCTGGAGCAGCACGGACTGGTCCGCCGCGACATCGGCGGCCGGGCCCGGGTCGGCCTCGGCGTGCTGCGGCTCGCCCACCGCGTCCACCCCCTGCTGCGCGAGGCCGCACTGCCCGCGCTGCGCAGCCTCGCTGAGGACCTCGGCGCCACCGCGCATCTGACGCTGGTCGACGGCAGCGAGGCGCTGGCCGTCGCCGTCGTCGAGCCCAGCTGGACCGACTTCCACGTCGCCTACCGCACCGGACTGCGCCACCCGCTGGACGAGAGCGCCGCCGGACGGGCCATCCTCGCCGCCCGTGGCAACGGCCACCGGCCCGAGCCCGGCTTCGTCATCACCCGCGCCGAGGAGCAGTCCGGAGCCTGCGGCGCCGCCGCCGCCTTGGTCGGGCTGAGCGGGATCGAGGGCAGCGTGGGCGTGGTGATGCTCAGCGGCCTCGTCCCCGAGCGGGTGGGCCCGCGGGTGGTGGAGGCGGCCACCGAGGTCGCCGACGCGCTGCGCTGAGCGCACGGAGGGCCGGACCGGGCCCTGGAGGCCGAGCCGGCCGGTGCTCTGCTCACCGCGGCCACCTTGCACGAGCAGCACGGCGACCAGGTTCGGGCAGGGCATCCGTTCGAGCGGCCGGCCCGGCAGTCCCGGCAGTCCCGGTGAGCCGGGGCGTACGGTGGCGGTCCGTGTGAGCACCGGGCGTCCGGCTGTGTTTTGATTCCGGACGTGCCTGCCGTCATCGCCTCGCCCCGTGCCCGCGCCCTCGCGCTCTGCGCCCTGCTGGTCGCCGTGCTCTACGCGGTGGCGGCGCTCGCCCCGCTGCCGTACACCATCATGCAGCCCGGTATCACCGCCGACACCCTCGGCAGATACCGCGGCGTCCAGGTGATCGAGATCAGCGGGCGGCCGGTCCGGCAGACCACCGGGCAGCTGCGGATGACCACCATCGCGGCCACCCCGCCCGGTGAGCGGATCTCCCTGCTGCACGCCCTTGCGGCCTGGCCCGACCCGGACCGGGCGGTCGTCCCCAGCGAGGCGGTCTACCCGGCGGGGCGGTCCGTGGAGCAGGTGGACCGGCAGAACACCGCCGAGATGCGGCAGTCCCAGGACGCCGCCACCGCGGCCGCGCTGCACCACCTCGGTCTGCGGCCCGACCAGGTCAAGGTCACCCTGCACCTCGCCGACGTCGGCGGCCCCAGCGCCGGACTGCTCTTCACCCTCGGCATCATCGACAAGCTCGCCGGGGACGGCACCGGCGGCGACCTCACCGGCGGCCGGGTCATCGCGGGCACCGGCACCATCGACGCGGCCGGGCGGGTCGGCCCGGTCGGCGGCGTCGCGCTGAAGACGCAGGCCGCCGCTCGGGACGGCGCCACCGTCTTCCTGGTGCCGCGCGCCGAGTGCTCCGAGGCCCAGGTCAACACCCCCAGGGGCCTGCGGCTGATCCCGGTCGACACCCTGGACGGCACCCTCGCCGCCCTCTCCGCCCTCCGCGGCGGCGGACGCCTCCCCACCTGCTGACCGGACCCGGGCACCGGCGGCCCGCGGCCGCTGCTCAGTGCGGGCCGGAGGGCGCCGCCGCCCGGTCCGCAGCCGCCGCCTGGTCCACGAGGGGAAGCACCCGATAGGGCACCGGATTCTCCAGGGCGATCGCGGTGGACGCCCGGACGATGCCCTCGAACCCGACCACCCGGTCGATCACCCGCTGCAGATCCGCGTTGGAGCGGGCCACGAGCCGGCAGAGCATGTCCCCCTGCCCGGTGATGGTGTGCATCTCCAGCACCTCGGGCACCGAGGCCAGATGGGCCCGCACCGACCGGCCCTGCCCCTGGGAGATTTCCAGGGTGGCGAACGCGGTCACCGGATATCCCAGCGCGGCCGGCTCCAGCTCAGGGCCGAAGCCGCGGATCACCCCCCTGGAGCGCAGCCGGTCCAGCCGGGCCTGGACGGTGCCGCGGGCCACCCCCAGACGGCGGGAGCACTCCAGCACGCCGATCCGGGGCTCCTCGGCGAGCAGCCGGATCAGCCGGCCGTCGAGATGGTCCAGTGCGGTGTCGTCCATGCGGCTCCGATCAGTGCACAACCTGTACAGGAATGCTGCCCCGGGCGGGGCGGTGCTGTACAGAGTGCCCAGTGGTTTCGCCGACGGTTGCGCAACGGTGTGAGCAGGGCCACGGTAACCCCACACAGCTGTACAGCCGGGTACCGGGCGCGTACGCCCCACAGGGAGACCGCATGACCGACACCACCTCGCACGCCGTTCCCGCGCACGCCGGGCAGGCCGATCCCTTCCCGGTGCGCGGGATGGACGCCGTCGTCTTCGCCGTCGGCAACGCCAAGCAGGCCGCGCACTACTACTCCACCGCCTTCGGCATGCGCTGTGTCGCCTATGCCGGCCCCGAGACCGGCAGCCGGGAGACCGCCTCCTACGTCCTGGAGTCCGGCGGCGCCCGCTTCGTGTTCACCTCGGTGGTCAAGGCGTCCACCGAGCACGGCCGTTTCCTGGCCGGCCATGTCGCCGAGCACGGCGACGGCGTGGTCGACCTGGCCATCGAGGTGCCCGATGTGCGCCACGCCTACGCCTACGCCGTCGAGCACGGCGCCACCGGCCTCGCCGAGCCGTACGAGCTCAAGGACGAGCACGGCACCGTGGTGCTGGCCGCCATCGCCACCTACGGCCAGACCCGACACACCCTGGTGGACCGCTCCGGCTACGACGGTCCGTACCTGCCCGGTTACGCCACCCGGGAGCCGATCACCACGCCCCCGGCGCGCCGCTTCTTCCAGGCGGTGGACCACTGCGTCGGCAATGTGGAGCTCGGCCGGATGGACGAGTGGGTGTCCTTCTACAACCGGGTCATGGGCTTCACCAACATGAAGGAGTTCGTCGGCGACGACATCGCCACCGAGTACTCGGCGCTGATGTCCAAGGTCGTCGCGGACGGCACCCGCAAGGTGAAGTTCCCGCTCAACGAGCCCGCGGTCGCCAGGAAGAAGTCCCAGATCGACGAGTACCTGGAGTTCTACGGCGGCCCCGGGGTGCAGCACATCGCCCTGGCCACCAATGACATCGTGGCCTCGGTGCGGGCCATGCGGGAGGCCGGGGTGGAGTTCCTGGACACCCCCGACAGCTACTACGACACCCTCGGCGAGTGGGTCGGGGAGACCCGGGTGCCGCTGGCCGAGCTGCGCGAGCTGAAGATCCTCGCCGACCGCGACGAGGACGGCTACCTGCTGCAGATCTTCACCAAGCCGGTCCAGGACCGGCCGACGGTCTTCTTCGAGATGATCGAGCGGCATGGCTCCATGGGCTTCGGGAAGGGCAACTTCAAGGCGCTCTTCGAAGCCATCGAGCGCGAGCAGGAGCGGCGCGGCAACCTCTGAGGGCCGACCCGGGGCCGCCGCGGTCTTGTCCCGGCCTGCGACTCGCGGAAGAGTTGCAGGCCGGGACGGCACACGGCACGCAGGAGGACGGCACAGCCATGAGCGACCTGGTGGAACTGCTCCTCGAAGGCCTGCCGCGCGACGCGGTGGCCACCGACCCCGACGTCACCGCCGCCTACCGCCGCGACATGGCGGGGTTCTGCGAGGCGGGATCGCCCGCGGTGGTGGTCCACCCGTCCACCGTCGAGCAGGTGCAGCACGTGCTGCGCACCGCCACCCGGCTGCGGGTGCCGGTGGTGCCGCAGGGCGCCAGGACCGGTCTGTCCGGCGCCGCCAACGCCGTGGACGGCTGCATCGTGCTCTCGCTGACCCGGATGGACCGCATCCTCGACGTCGACCCGGTGAACCGCACCGCCACCGTCGAACCCGGCGTGGTCAACGCCGCGCTCTCCCGTGCCGTCGCCGAGCACGGCCTCACCTACCCGCCGGACCCGTCCAGCTGGGAGTCCTGCACCATCGGCGGCAACATCGGCACCGGGTCCGGCGGTCTGTGCTGCGTCAAGTACGGCGTCACCGCCGAGTACGTCCTCGGGCTGGACGTGGTCCTCGCCGACGGCCGCCTGCTGCACACCGGGCGCCGCACCGCCAAGGGCGTCGCCGGCTACGACCTCACCCGGCTCTTCGTCGGCGCCGAGGGCACCCTGGGCGTCGTCGTCAGGGCCGTCCTTGCGCTGCGCCCGGCCCCCGCGCCGCAGCTGGCGCTGGCCGCGGAGTTCCCCTCGGTCGCCGCCGCCTGCGAGGCGGTGTGCGCGGTGACCGCGGCGGGGCACACCCCGTCACTGATGGAGCTGATGGACCGCACCACCGTACGGGCCGTCAACTCCATGGCCCGGATGGGACTCCCCGAGTCCACCGAGGCGCTGCTGCTGGTCGCCTTCGACACCCCCGACCCGGCCGCCGACCTCGCCGCCGTCGCGGACCTCTGCCGCTCCGCGGGGGCCACCGAGGTGGTGCCCGCCGAGGACGCCGCCGAGTCCGAACTGCTGCTGCAGGCCCGGCGGCTGGCGCTGCCCGCCCTGGAGCGGATGGGCACCACCATGATCGACGACGTGGCGGTGCCCCGCTCCCGGCTCGCCGACATGCTGACGGGGGTCGCCGCCATCGCCGAGAGCCGGGACCTCACCATCGGGGTCTGCGCCCACGCCGGGGACGGCAACACCCACCCCGTGGTGGTCTTCGACCCGGCGGACCCCGCGGCGGCGGCGAGGGCCAGGGAGTCCTTCGACGCCATCATGGCGCTCGGCCTGGAGCTGGGCGGCACCATCACGGGAGAGCACGGGGTGGGTCTGCTCAAGAAGGAGTGGCTGGCCCGCGAACTGGGGCCGGTCGGGCTGGAGTTGCAGCGCGGCATCCGCGACGTCTTCGACCCGCAGGGCATCCTCAACCCCGGCAAGGTGCTCTGAGCCCGCGCCGGTCAGGGGTCGACGGTCTGCACCGTGGGCGGGTGGCCGTTCCAGGTGACGAAGACCGAGTCGGTGACGGTGCCCTGGGAGAAGTCCACCCGGATCCACTGGTCGCTGTGCCAGATCTGCATGTCCCACCCGGGCTCGGGGGTCGCCGACACCAGCTCCGCGGAGCCGGGGTGCATCTCCAGCGCCACCCGCCCGCCGTGCACCGAGACGCTGCGCACATCGCCCACGTCGACCTGGCCGGACGCCGAGGTGGCGGGGCCGGGGGCGGGCCGCCGGGTGCCCGGATCGGGCTGGTGCCGCCCGACCGTGGCGGTCTCCCGGGCACTCCCCACGGGCTGCGGCGACGGCTGAGGGGCACGGGCCGTCGCCGGGCCCAGCTCGCCCCCGGGCAGCCGGGTCGAGGAGGCCGAGGGGCCGTCCGCGGGGTCCGCCGGAGGGACCGTCAGGATTCGCGGCGGGTCGAACGCGTCGTCCGACAGCACCGCGTGCACCCCGAACCACGACAGCCACACCGCCGCTCCGGTGGCCGCCGCCCATGCGCCGGTGTGCATGATTCCTCTCCACATCGGGGGCAATACTGCCGCATCGGGAGCGTCGCCATGTCATGCACGTGAATCACCCGAATGGCGTACGGTGCGGGCCATGGCAACTGTGCTCGTGGTCGAAGACGATCCGTTCGTCCGCTCCGCGCTCATCCGGCACCTCTCGGACGCCGGCCACGCCGTCCGCAGCGTGGGCACCGCGCTGGAGGCGCTGAGGGAGGTCGCCCAGGTCGGCTGCGACCTGGTCATCCTGGACCTCGGACTGCCCGATCTGGACGGCAGCGAGGCACTGAAGATGATCCGCGGACTGACCAACGTCCCGGTCATCATCTCCACCGCCCGTGACGACGAGGCGGAGATCGTCCGCCTGCTCAACGACGGCGCCGACGACTACCTGATCAAGCCCTTCTCGGGCGAGCACCTCTCCGCCAGGATGGCCGCCGTGCTGCGGCGTTCCGGAGCCGGCGCCTCACCGGCCGCCCAGCTGCTGCGGGTGGGCGGCCTCCACATCGACCTCCAGCGGCGCGAGGCCGCCCTGGACGGCGCCATGCTGGACCTCACCCGGCGCGAGTTCGACCTGCTGGCGTTCCTCGCCGCCAGGCCCGGGGTGGTCGTCCCGCGCAGGGAACTGCTCGCCGAGGTCTGGCGGCAGACCTACGGCGGCGACCAGACCATCGACGTCCACCTCTCCTGGCTGCGCCGCAAGCTCGGCGAGACCGCCTCCAACCCCCGCTATCTGCACACCGTCCGCGGGGTGGGCGTCAAGCTGGAGGCCCCGCCGGACGCCGTGGCCGGCCCGGCCGGCGGACCCGCCGACACCGGACGGGGGTACCACCGGTGAGGTGGGCGCTGGTGAAGGCGGCCATCGCCGGCACCACCATGGTGGCGCTCGCCTTCCTCATCCCCCTCGGCCTGATGGTCCGTGAGACCGCCCGCGACCGGGCCTTCTCCGCCGCCGAACGGCAGGCGGCCGCGCTCGGACCCGCCCTCGCCATCACCACCGACCGCGACGCGCTGGCCCGCGCCGTCGCCTCCACCCAGGCCGGCGCCGAGCACCGGGTGGCCGTCCATGTCCCGCCGCCCGGCGGAACCGTCGCCCCACAGGCCCTCACTACCGTGGGCACCGCCCGCGCCGCCGCCGGTGACCTCGCCACCGCCACCCGGCGCGGCCGCTCCTTCACCGTCCACGTCCCCGGCGGCTTCGCGCTGCTCCAGCCCGTCGCCGTGGACATCAGCCGCAAGGCCGTGGTGGAGGTGTACGTCCCCGAGTCCGACCTCACCCAGGGCGTCGCCACCGCCTGGCTGGTCCTCAGCCTGGTCGCCCTCGGCCTGGTCGCCATCTCGGTCGCCGTCGCCGACCGGATGGGCGCGCGCATCGTCTCCTCCGCCCGGCGCCTGGCCTCCGCCGCCCGCTCCCTCGGCTCCGGCAACCTCGCCGTACGCGTCCCCGTGGAGGGCCGCCGGGCCGAGGGCACCCCGCAGGAGCTGCGGGAGGCCGCGGTGGCCTTCAACGCCATGGCCGACCGGGTGGTCCATCTGCTCGCCGCGGAACGGGAGATGGCAGCCGACCTCTCCCACCGGCTGCGCACCCCGCTCACCGTGCTGCGGCTCAACGCCGCCTCGCTGGGGGAGGGCGACGCGGCCGAGGCCACCCGGCACGCCGTCGCCCAGCTGGAGCGCGAGGTCGACCAGATCATCCGCGCAGCCCGGCGCACCGTCGACGACCAGCCCGTGGTCGCCGTGGGCTGCGACGCCGCCGAGGTCATCCGGGAGCGGGTCGGCTTCTGGTCGGCGCTGGCCGAGGACGAGGGGCGGGCCTGGCAGCTGGCGGGCGCCGACGCCCCCGTCATGGTGCCCGTCCAGCGGGGCGACTTCGCCGCGGCGGTGGACGCACTGCTCGGCAACGTCTTCCGGCACACCAAGGAGGGCACCGCCTTCTCGGTGGACGTCCACACCGGGGACGACGCGGTGATCCTGATGGTCTCGGACGCCGGCTCCGGCATCGACGACCCCGAGTCGGCGCTGCGCCGCGGCGAGGGCCAGGGCGGCGAGGGCTCCACCGGGCTCGGGCTGGACATCGTCCGCAAGATGGCCGAGGCCACCGGGGGCGACATGGCGGTGGGCCGCTCCGTGCTGCTCGGCGGCGCCGAGATCCGGCTGCGCCTGCAGACCCGGGCCGAGGCCCGGGACGGCGGCCTCAGCCGCCGGCTCGCCCGCCGCGGCGCCCGTCCCCGCCGGGGCACCCGCGCGGCCGTCCGCCGCTGACC
>NZ_LIQR01000114.1 GCF_001418575.1 Peterkaempfera griseoplana | reverse complement strand
TGCCGGCCCCTCCGTTGGGGGGCAGGTCATAGGCGGTCTGGAGGTCGGCCGGGCCGAACCCGGCCGGGACGGCCGGGGCGGCGCGCAGTGTGGCGGCCGGTGTCGGCTCGATGTCGGTGCGACGCAGGGCGAAGCAGGTGAACTGGCCCGGCTTCGGGGCGTCGCAGGCGGGCCTGTAGGCGACCTGCTGTCCGGTGGAGGTGGAGGCGGTGGGAGGCGGGGCCGGGGCGGTCGAGGTCGCTGAGGCCGCAGGCGTCTGAAGGCCCAGTACTGCGAGCGCTGCGGCACCGAGCAGTGCCGCGACCCCCGTTCTGCTGCGACCTGCGGTGCGGCTGGATCTGTCTGTCATGCCCAACGCAACTCCTGTATGGGTCCGCGGCGAAGCAGCACTTTCGCGCCGTCGTGACGACGGCGCGAAAGTGCGTGCAGGTACAGGTGCGATTGCGCGACAAACACTAGGCGTCTACGTCACGTGCATGTCAACTACCTGGGAGTGAATGAAAGTTCACTTTTGAACTGCCGAATTGCGGGGTCGTCTGCCGGTCCGCCCGGTCGGGGATGTCTGCTCTTTCCTCGCGTCGCACCTGATGCCCGATCGCATGAGTCGATGCAGCCGAGTCGTCGGCCGGGGGAGTCGACGATGTGTCAGGAGTGGCCGAATGCGTGCACGCTTCCCTGCGGACGGGAATTCCATGTGTATGTGACCGGATGCGTGGATCGGGCACCGTCTGAGATGTGACGTTCCGTCTGTTTCCTTTGCCGGAAAGGGAAACACAGATGTTACGTCCAGACCTTGATCCGGGGAACGGAAAAGGGGTGAATCTCCCGGTGAGCTGCGCATCGCAGCTACGGACGCTTGGAGAACACCCTTGTTCCACCCGTTCAGACACAGACCCGCCCGTCCGGCGCGGATGGTCCTCGCCTGCGCCGCCGCGGTGAGCGTGGCGGCCATCGGGCTGCTCGGCTTCAGCGTGCCTCAGGCGCAGGCGGCTCCCGCCGCCCCTGGGCACAGCGCCGCCCCCGCGCACAGCGCCGCTCCGCAGGGGACCGCCCGGGCGAAGAGCGCCGAGGACTCCGTCGAGAGGGTCTGCGGCACACCGCAGCCCGGCCAGGCCACCTGCTTCGCCATGAGGCGTACCGGCACCGACACCCTCCGCCGGGCGGACGACGGCGGGCAGCCCGAGGGGTTCGGCGCAGCCGACATCCAGAGCGCGTACAACCTGCCGGCGGACGGCGGCGCGGGCCAGACCGTGGCCGTCGTCGACGCCTACGACGACCCCACCGCCGAGTCGGACCTGGCCGTCTACCGGGCGCAGTACGGCCTGCCCGCCTGCACCACGGACAACGGGTGCTTCCGGAAGGTCGACCAGCGTGGCGGTACCGAGTACCCCGACCCGGACACGGACTGGGCCGGTGAGATATCACTGGACCTCGACATGGTGTCGGCCGCCGCGCCGAACGCGCACATCCTGCTGATCGAGGCGGACAACCCGAGCCCCGCGAACCTGGCCGCCGCCGTCAACCAGGCCGTCGCCATGGGGGCCAAGTTCATCTCCAACTCGTACGGCATGGACGAGTCCAAGGTCGACACAGCGCTGTGGGACGCCGCCTACAACCACCCCGGTGTGGCGGTCATCGCGGCGACAGGTGACGAGAGCTACGGGGTGGAGTTCCCGGCCGCGTCGCCGTACGTCACCGCGGTCGGCGCGACGTCGCTGGTCCGCGACCCGGGCACGGCTCGCGGCTGGTCGGAGTCCGCCTGGTACGGCGCCGGTTCCGGCTGCTCCAAGACGGAGCCCAAACCTGACTTCCAGAACGACGGCGATTGCGCCGGGCGAACGGTGGCCGACGTCTCCGCGGTCGGCGACCCCGAGACCGGCCTGGCCGTCTTCCAGACGTACGGGAAGTACACCGACAGCGGCTGGGAGATCATCGGCGGCACCAGCGCCGCGACCCCGATCATCGCCGGCGTGTACGCGGTGGCGGGCACCCCGGAACCCGACACGTATCCCAACTCCTATCCGTACGTTGCCGACCGCTCCGGGCTGAACGACGTCACCTCCGGCAGCAACGGCGAGTGCCAGCCCGCCTACCTGTGCAACGGCGGTGCGGGCTACGACGGTCCGACCGGGCTGGGCACGCCCAACGGCACGGCCGCCTTCAAGAACGGCCCCTACGGACACGTCCACGGCAGGGTCCTGGACGCCACGAAGGGCACCCCGGTCGCGCTGGCGGAGGTCAGCGCGGGCGGTTCGACCACCTACACCGCAGCGGACGGCACGTTCAGCCTGACCTTGCCGGCAGGCAAGCAGAGCGTCACCGTAGGCGGCTACGGCTACGCGACCAAGACGTTCGCAGGCGTGAAGATCGCCGACAAGACGGTTCTGGAACGGGACTTCTCGATCACCGCGCTCCCGTCCGTCACCGTCTCGGGCACCGTCAAGGACGGTTCCAGCCACGGCTGGCCGCTCTACGCGCGGATCACGGTGGACGGCAAGCCCGGCGCCCCGATCTGGACGGACCCGGCGACCGGCGCCTACCGGGTGACCCTTCCCCAGCAGGGCAACTACACCCTGCGGGTGACCAGTTACTACCAGGGCTATGAATCGGCTGCCGGCACGGTCATCGTGGCGGCGGACGACGTCGAAGCCGATTTCGCTCTCGCTGCCGACCCCCGGGTCGGCACCGCGCCCGGCTACTCCGTCACCCACGACGGAAGCTTTGAGCCCTTCGACTCCACCTCGTCGGCCCCCGCCGGCTGGGCGGTGCAGAACGCCGGCGGGACCACGGGCGGGTGGGAGTTCGACGACCCCCGGTACCGCGGCAACCGCACAGGTGGCGCAGGCGGGTTCGCCATCGCCGACAGCGGCTACGGCACGATCGTGAACAGCAGCCTGGTCAGCCCGGTGTACGACCTCTCGAAGAGCGTCCACCCCGACTTCTCCTTCGACACGCAGTACATGGGCTCCTACTCGCAGGAGGCGTCGGTAGACGTCTCGGCCAACGGTGGGAAGACCTGGAAGACCCTGTGGACCCCGGACGTGATCTTCAACGACATCCCGTCGACGACGATCCGCCTCGACCTGACCGCGTACGCGGGCAAGCCCAAGGTCCAGCTGCGCTTCCACTTCGCCGGCAGCGACGCCTGGTACTGGCAGATCGACGACGTGCAGGTGGCCGACTGGAAGGCGACCCCGCTGCCCGGCGGACTGATCACCGGCCAGGTGATCGACGCCAACACCGGTGAGGGCATCACCGGTGCCGACGTCAAGGACGCGTCGGGGGCCACGGCGATCACCACCGCCACCCCCGAGGACGCTGCCCAGCCCGACGGCTTCTACTGGCTGTTCTCCGCCGCGGGCAAGGAGCAGGTCACCGCTGCCCGCAAGCCTTACCAGCCCGCCACGAAGAACGTGAAGGTGGTCGCGGACGGAACCGCCCGCGTTCAGGATCTGGCGCTGGCGGCCGGGCGGCTGTCCGTCACCGGCGGCGACATCAGCGCGTCGGTGGGCTGGGGTGGTTCCGCGACCCAGGACCTGCAGGTCACCAACACCGGTGGCGCACCCGTACACGTCTCGGTGGCCGAGCGCCCGGCAGCCGCGGCCAGGCCCACTCCCGGCAGCGGCTGGCAGCCGGTCGCCGACCTGCCCAACGTGGTCATCGACGGCATGGCGGACAGCTACCAGGGCAAGCTCTACGCCGGTCTCGGCGGGAACGGCTCGGGCGCGTCGCACAGGATGATGCGGTACGACCCGGAAGCCGGCGCCTGGTCCGACGTGGCCGGCCCCGCGGACGCCCGTTTGTACCCGGAGCACGGTTTCATCGGGGACAAGCTCTATGTCACCGGTGGAATCGACGCCTCGCACCAGCCGGACGCCAAGCTGGAGATCTACGACCCCGCCACTGACCAGTGGACGCGGGGCGCGAGCATGCCCACCCCGCTGGGTATCGCGGCCAGCACCGTCCTGGACGGCAAGCTCTACGTCATCGGAGGGTGCGACAGCGACCTGCGCTGCGCTGGGAACTCCACGGTGAGCGTCTACGATCCGTCGACCGACAGCTGGTCGCGCGCGGCCGACTACCCCGTGCCGGTCGCGGGGGGCGCCTGCGCCGGAATCGAGAACCGGATCTACTGCGCAGGCGGCTCCTCGAACCCTGCGGCGTCGGTCGGGAACTACGAGCTGTCGTCGGCCTACTCCTACGACCCGGTTGCGGACCGCTGGTCCAAGCTGCCCGACATGCCGTACCCGGTCTGGCGCGCGGCCTACACCTCCGCCGACGGCCTGCTGCTGATCAGCGGCGGCCAGGCGAACGACACGGCGAAGGACTCGGCGCTGGCCTTCGACCCGCGGACCTCCAAGTGGTCCGAGCTGCCCCGGATGGCCAAGGTCCGTACGGGTGCGGCCGGTGCGGCGGGCTTCTACGTGGTCGGCGGTATGGCCGACGGGGCGCAGCTCCAGACCGCGGAGCTGCTGGCGGGGTACAGCCAGCAGGACGGCGGGGACGTCACCTGGATGACCACCAGCACCCGGTCGCTGGTGGTCAACCCGGGTGAGACCGCGCACCTCACCGTCACGCTGGACGCCTCGGTTCCCGAGGTCGGCCAGCCGGGCACCTACACGGCCCGGCTCCAGCTGAACAGCGACACGCCCTACCCGTCGGCGGACATCCCGGTGTCCCTCACCGTGTCGCCGCCGAACAGCTGGGGCAGGATCACCGGAAAGGTGACAGCGGCGAACACCGGCCTGCCCCTGGCCGGAGCGACCGTCGAGGTCGATTCCTGGGTGGCCGACACCACCCTCACCACGGGCGCGGACGGCACCTACGAGCTGTGGCTCGACAAGCGCAACAACCCGCTCACCGTGATCGTGGCGAAGGAGGGGTACAAGCCGGTCGTCGCCACCGTGAAGGTGGTGAAGGGATCGGTGGTCGTCACGGACTTCGCCCTCAAGAAGGCGTAACCGCGACGTCCCCACACGCAGCGCCCGGCCGGCACCTCCGGCCGGGCGCTGCCGTGCGGTGCGGTCGTCCGGAGCCGGGGAAGGGCCGGACAGCCGTCAGCGAACCGTGGGAGCGGACCCGATGTCGACCACTCGCGCCCACTCGGGTGGCGAGTCCGGGACGTAAGCAGGGTCGTCCTCGTTCCACGACGAGGCTGCCCGGAGCCGCGGGAAGAGACCCACCACGGTCCGGCACGGGGGCTGGGTGTCCGGCCAGGGAGTCTGACCGTCGGTCAGGGCCACGACGACATCCGGTCGGGGCCGGGCCTGCAGCGCCCTGGCGAAGCCCGTGCGCAGATCGGTGCCCCCGCCGCCTACCAGCGGTATCCCCTCGGCGCGGCACAGCGGGTGCACGGCCTGAGCGGCCGCGTCGCAGGGGAGTACGGTGACCAGGTCGCGACGGCCGCCCACGGCGCGGGCGATCGCGGCGACCTCGAGGAGTGCGCTGCCCAGTTCGGCGTCGCTGACGGACCCGGATGTGTCGATGACCACGGACACCCGGGGCGGCCTGCGCCGCAGGCTCGGCAGCACCACGCCTGGTACCCCGGCTGAACGCCGCGACGGCCGGCCGTAGGTGTAGTCGTCACCCGCGCCGGCGCCGGAGGCTGCCGAGCGGACCGCCGCTCCCAGCAGTTCCCGCCACGGCTGCGGCGGGTGGAACGCCTCCTCCGCCCACCGCAGCCACCCCTTCGGGGTGCTGCCCGGACGGGCGGTGATGCCCTGGGCGACCCGGAACCGGACCGCGTCCCGTTCCTGGGCGCTGAGCCCGTGCGCACCGTCGGGCCCCAGGTCCCACGGCCGTTCCAGGCCGTCGGCGCCACTGCCGCAGTCCAGCCAGGCCAGGCTCTGCGTACGCGGCCCGAGCCGGAACTGGCGCAGGTAGTCCTCCATGAGCTCCCCGTCGGGCAGCCCCAACATCGCCGGTTCGACCGCTCCTTCGGGCCGGACCAGCCCGTCGCCGAACACGTCGTCGTTGATCTCGCAGTCCGCGGCGATGTTCATCCTCAGCCGGTCCGCCGGGCCGGTGAGCCCGCGCCGGCGTGCGACCCGGTCGCTGCGCCCGTGGTGGTCGCGCAGCAGGTGGGAGACCTCGTGCACCCATACGCCGGCCAGTTCCTCCACCGGGGTCCGGTCCACGAACGCGGGCGAGACGTAGCAGCGCCAGTGCCGGTCGACGGCCATGGTGGGCACCGTTCGTGACTCCACCGTGTGCAGGGCGAAGAGTGCCGTCGCCAGGTAGGGCCGGACCCTGGCGGCGTGCAGTCGGGCGGCGAAGAGTTTGTCGAGGTCCAGTGGCCTGGTCGCAGCCGGGGTCATCGGACGGCCTTGGCGGCAGCTGCGGACCGGGCCGCGGCGTCGTCCGCCCGCCGGGACAGGGCCACCGCTCCAGCGAGCCGTTCGATCGTCGCCGGAACGTCCCAGTCCTGGCGGCGCAGTGTGGCGAGTGTGGTCGCGGGGACGACCACCAGGTCCGGGGCTCCGGTCTCCATCGCCCGGACCAGAAGCGCCCACGCCGCGTCCCAGCGGGACTTGTCGGGGCGGTTGCGGACCGCGGCCACCACGCCGTCGAGCACGGCCTGGCGCAGGTCCCCTCGTTCGGGCAGGACGGCGCCCGCCGGGTCGGCGAGCAGCGTCTCGGGGTGCGGGAGGTCCATCCGGTCCAGGGCCGCCAGCAGCTCCAGACCTGGGCCGTCCCCCACTGTGCCTCTGACCAGCAGGGAGAGTGTGTCCCGGGTGGAGTCGGCGGCGGTTGCGAAGGCGATCAGGCGCAGTGCCATCTCCCAGCTCCGAGGGGAGGGCCACGCACCGCCGCGGCGGGTCTCGTTGCTGGGCAGCCGGTGGACGAGCCCGGGTCGGGCGGCGAGGAGTTCGCAGACCGCACGGCGGGCGAAGGCCACGGCCTCGGGCAGCCGCTCCGGGTCGAGCCGTGGCAGGGTCGCCCGGGGCCAGGTCCCGCCGAGGCCGCGCACCACGACCTCGTGGTCGTGGGTCCACTGCAGATGGACGAACCGGTTGGCCAGCGGCGGACTGAGTTCCCAGCCGTCGGCGGCCGAGGACCGCGGATTGGCGGCAGCGACGATCCTCACCTCCGAGGGCAACTGCAGGGCACCGATCCGCCGTTCGAGGACAAGGCGTAGCAGCGCGGCCTGGACGGCCGGTGGCGCGGTGGACAGTTCGTCCAGGAACAGCAGTCCTCGGCCGGCGCGTACCAGGCGTACGGCCCAGTCCGGCGGGGCCATCGGGACACCCTGTTCCGCGGGGTCGTCCCCGACGACGGGCAGCCCCGAGAAGTCGGACGGCTCATGCACACTGGCGATGACCGTGGTCAGCGGAAGGTCCAGGGCGGCGGCCAACTGGGTCAGCGCCGCGGTCTTGCCGATCCCGGGTTCACCCCACAGGAGCACCGGCAGGTCGGCGGCGACCGCCAGCGTCAGCGCCTCCAGTTGTGTGTCGGGGCGCGGTTCCGTGGTGGTGTCGTTCAGCAGGGCCAGCAACTCGCCGGCGACGTCGAGTTGGGAGGTGCGGGCCGGGATGAAGGAGGCATCGGCCGTGGAGACGTGGTCGCGTGTGAGCATGGTTGATCAATCACCTGTCGGTTCGTAAGCGGGCGGACGCTGGGAGCGGGTGGCAGGCCCGGGTCAGCGGGAGGCCGCGTGGCGGGGGTGTGAGCGGTGGGTGCGGGGGAGGCGAGGAGTCGGGCGGTTGCGGCCGGATCCGGGCGCTGTCAGCCCTGCCCGGTACAGGCCGTACGCGATCCGTCGCTGGGCGGCCGTCTCCAGCTCGTCCCGCAGAGCGCCGCTGGGCAGCCGTGCGTCGTGTCCCAGCAGGTCTTCGACGACGGCCAGTGCGCCGGCGGTGTCGCCGTGGACCAAGCGTTCACGGATGTCGAGGAGGCGGTCCGGACGACGGTGCGCCGCATCGATCGCCTGGAGGCAGGGGAGCGGCGTACCGGTGAGTGCTGCCAGGAGTTCCTCCCGGCGGATCTCGTCCGGGTCGTGGTCCAGCGGGGCCAGGACCCCGTCGACCAGGCCGATCCGGTGCTGGGATCCCCGGCACTCCACCAGGCGCTGTCGTCCTCGCCGCTCCGGGTCCGGAAGATCGGACGGAGCAGCCGGTGAGAAGTCCGGTACCAGTGCCGAGGCGACCAGCGGGTGCAGCTGGTCGGGCTCGATCAGTCCGGCACGCAGCAGTTCCAGATCGGGTGGCAACCAGGTCGCCGCGTCGGGCAGGACCGGCAGCGCCCGGGCGGAACGACTGCCGGGTGTCGTCGCGAGATGCCACGCGGGTGACCTCACGCTGTCCCGCTCCCCGACCAGGTTCAGGACCAGTCGGGCCCGGGGCCCGAGCCTTACGGCGACGCTGCCGCCGGACCGGCCCTCGGCATGGAGCAGGATTTCCGCCTCCGCCGCCCACCGGTGCACGGCGCAGCCATGCCCTTGCGGCAGCAGGTCCGGGGCATCCGGGTGGACCGCAGGGCAGCCCTCAGCGGGCAGTTGATCGGCCCCCGACCGGATGCGCAGCTCGCCGGTCCTGCGTGCGTCCCACAGGTGGCGGTGCAGATCGAGTCGGAACCTGTGGTGGGGACGAGGACGCGGGTGCCGGGATGCACTGGTCGTGGTGGGGGATCCGTCCCACAGCCCGAGGCTGATCCGCTGGCCGGCATCCGCCCACGCGGGCGGGGTCCGAACCACGAGCTGCACCGGGCAGTCACGGTCAGGCCCCTCGGTGTCGTACCGGGCCAGAGCGATCGTCAGCCCCGGGCGCAGCAGTCCGTCGGGAGCGATCCGCGGCATGTGCCAGCGCAACAGGTCGGGTACCAGCTGACGGAGATCGGCCCTGATCCGGGCAGTGAGTTCCTGACCGTGGGTACGCGCCACGGAACGCAGGTCGAGGTCGACGTCGACGCCTGCGGCGGCGCACGCCCCCGCCCAGTCCCCCGTACGACGACGGGTGGCCGCAGCCTCGATCATGGACGACGGCACGGCGAACCTGCGCACGCGCAGCCAGAGAGAGAGCCAGGGGTCTCCCGTCGCGTTCTGAGTGAGCATCAGCACTCACCTTGCGCGGACGGGTCCCCCAATCTGCGAACGAGTGGAGTCATCATCGCGCGGAGCATATCGCTCCTCGCCCCGATCCGTCAGACCCTTATCGACGCTCCGCGCAGGGAAGCCGACCAGGGTGGAGATCTGCGCCCTGTCGTGGGTGCGCCGTCCCGTGCCCGGCCGCCACGGCAGGGTCATCCCGCCGAGCCGCGGAGCCCCGGCCCGCCGCACGGCCGACGTCGGCGCCCTCGGCGCCGACGCGCAGTCACCGGCGCCCCGGACGATCCGCCCGTGCCGAGAAGCTGAGGCGCCGGCATCACGACCGCACTGCTCCGGCAGCCGCGCGGGCCTCGGGCAGGGATGCGGTCGACGAACGGAGGCTGCTGCGGCACTATCCGGGGCGGGGTCCGAGGACGAGGAGCACAGTGACAGCCCAGGGCGTGAAGATCAGAACGCGATGCGAGGCCTGTGGCGGTGTGCTGATACTTGACACCGGCCAGTTCATCGAACGCGGGCGCCTGCGGTGGGGAACCGAGGGGAACTGCCAGTCCTGCCCCGTGGCCTGGTGCGAGCAGGGCAGCGGCGACGTGACTCCGCAGGAGATCCGCCAGGCCCTTCTGGCAGAACACGGACCCGCCCGGCTACGGCTGACAGAGCCCGAGGCGAGTGCAGTGCCCGTCCTTCGGGCACTGCGGGATGTCCACGGGCTGTCACTGGCGCGAGCACGGGCGATGACACAGGAGTTGAAGAGCAACGGCCTCACGGGCACCCTCGTCGAGATGGAGCTCGTAGCAGCCCGACTCCGACACTATTCCGTCGAATCGGCCGTCGCGACATCGTTCAGCTGACTCACCGAGCGTCACGCCCGGCCCGGGTCCACCGGTCCGGGGCCGGCGGTCCGCAGGGCGAGCGCACAGGGGTGTCCCCCGGCGAACGGCGAGCCGTCGTCGGTCGTCACGACGCGGCGTCGCGACCTCGTGCAGGTCGTTCCTCGTCGGCACGGGCGGCCCGCCGCACCCGGCGGAGCTTGAGAGCGAACGCCACGGCGGAGGCGACGAAGAGCACGGCGGTGATGGCGAGCCACCGGCCGAGGTAGACGTCCATGGACAACCCGGTGGCACCCGGATAGGGGGTCGACAGAGCGAAGACGAGGGGGAACCAGACCAGCAGGAGCACACCGGAGAGAAAGGCGGGTACACGCAGGTAGTTGATCCACTGCGGTTGTGGCATGCGGGGGGCGCGATGCCGCAGGACGGCGTGTGCCGACAGGTCCGCGAGCGAGTACAGGGGCAGCAGGATCAGGTCGTGGAGGATCGCCGCGCCGACGAACCAGAGCGCGACCTCGACCGGGCGGACGGCGAGCAGACGCACCAGGGCGTAGCCGGTGAGGGCGAACGAGGCGATCAGGACGAGGAGGTGGAGCGGGCCGGAGCCGTACCAGCGGACGAAACGTGCCATGGTCAGGTCCTGAAAGTGAGCCGGTGTACCCACTTGGTGTTGTTCACGCCGGGGTTGGCCGGGACGATGACGCGGGCCGGGTAGCCGTGGTCGAGTGAGAGGTCGGCTCCGTTGACGCGCAGGGCGAGCAGCGAGCGGGGGTCGTGGACCTGGTTGCCCCGCAGGACCACCGAGGTGTAGGGGCCGGGTGGCTGGGCGGACTCCACCAGGACGCTGCCGGCGCGGGGCAGGCCCGCCAGGGCGGCGAGGTCGGTCAGCCGAAGGCCGCTCCACTGCTGGTCGGAGGTGGACCACCCCTCCACGCAGGCGATCGGCAGTGTGGTGCCGTGCTGCCGCATCGCGAGGAGCTGTGCGCGGGTGAGGACGAGCGCCGGACCGCGGCCGTGGATCTCCAGCCGCCAGCCCGGGCCGACGTGCGCGGCGGTGATGCCGACGGAAGCGGCCGTCTTGTTGATCTGGAAGCCGTTGGGGTCGTCGCCCGGGGTCCGGTTGTGCGGCGCGAGAAGGGCGGTGCTGCGCAGCCGGCCGCCGATGCTCTGTCCTGCGGTGACCACCAGGAGGAGCAGTGATCCGCCCCCCACCATGGCGAGCGCGCCGCGCCGGGTCATCGTCGGCGGCGCGGGCGCGGCCGGGACCAGGCCGTCGGGGTCGGGGGGCTCGGGCCGGGTGTGGGCGAGGTCGGTACGCAGTTCGGCTCGCAGGCTGCGGGAGCGCAGGGCGCGGGTCATCCGGCCGAGTCTGAGGCTCACATGGACGACGAACGCGGCGATGAACACCCAGGCGCCGTAGAAGTGCAGGGTGTAGAAGGAGCCGGGAAAGACGTAGAAGAGCTGGATGTTGAAGATGCCGGTGACGAACTCGAAGATCACCCCGCCGACCAGCATGAGCAGGGACAACCGCTCCAGTCCGTGGGCGACGGAGCGGACCGGCAACCACTCGAACAGTTTCGGGATCACCGACCACAGCTTGGCCAGCAGTACGGGCACGAGGACCACACCGAGCGTCACGTGCACGCCTTGGGTCAGCCGGTACAGCCAGGAGGGACGGGTGGGCCAGGCGAAGAGGTAGAAGCCCAGCAGGCCCTTGTCCGGGGTCTGGTCGTTGATGCGGGCGAGGTCCGGGTTGTAGGAGGCGTAGGAGAGCATCCCGGTGACGAAGAGCAGCGGGATGCCGATCAGCAGCACCAGGCCGAACACGGACGTCAGCCAGGGCCCGCGGAGGGGACTGCGCCAGAAACCGGGACGGAACGGCCCCGGAGGTGGAGTCCGTTCGGCCCGCCGTACGAGGTCCCGGACACGGGCGGCCACCTCGGTGGCCCGCGCCGTCGCGGCAGCGTGAACGCGCCGGAGGCGGCCCTGCGCGTGACCCCCGTCCGATCCCGGGTGCTGCGGTCCGCCGGAGCCCGGGGCCGGCGGCCGTCCGTCGCTGTCCATCGGCTGCCTCCGCTGTCCCCGGGTCGACTCCCGGAGGGTGGATCGAACCCGTCGCGCTGTCGACGCCCGTCAAGTCGTCAGCTACAAACTGGCACAGAACGGGCCGGCTTTCCGTGCCCGGCGTGCATGCGGGTGTCCGTCGCCAGCCGAACGGTTGAACCGGTGCTCCGCACGTCCCGACGGGGCGCACGGCGGCGGAGAGCGGTGCCGGGGCGCAGACCGGTCAGGAGATGTCGCGGACGGTGTTGCGCAGCGTCCCGAGCTTGCTGACCTCCACCTCGACCACGTCACCGTCGACGATGAACCCCGGCGGCTGCATGAAGAGCCCGACACCGCCCGGCGTGCCGGTCCCGAAGTAGCGACTGCCGGTGTCCAGCAGGGACTCACCCTTGAGCGCGTCGGCCATGAGGGGTTGGCGGCCTGCGCACAGGACTCGTGGGGCTGTTCGTCGCACCTGTGCAGGCTGGGCGCGACCGCCCGCCCGGGACCGGGGCGATGTCCGTTCATCCTGTGGGCATGCCGACCTGGTTGCGTTCGAGCTTGGAGCGCAGCTTCGAGATGACGCGGACTGCTGCAGCCGAGTCTGATGAGCCGTCGAGTGTGTCGCCGAGCAGCTCGGCGAGTGCACTGGCGAATGTCTTCTTCGCCGCGTCGACGAGCTCCGAGCCGTCGTGGGTCAGGGCCAGCAGGGAGGACCGGCGATCGGATGGATTGGGCTGCCGGACGACCCATCCCCGTCTCTCCAGACGGTCGGCACCCTTGCTGGTAGCCCCGACGCCGACGGCGAACTCGGCGGCGAGGTCCGCCACCCGTGAGCCGGGGTGGTCGCGCAGGTAGCACAGGAACTCGAACTGCGAGGTGACGATCCCGTGCCGCTCACGGAGGCGGTCGTTGAGCGCGTTGTACAGACGCGTCTCGCACCGGACCAGATCGGCGAAGAAGCCCGGGAGGCCGGCCGTCTCATCGCTCAAGTTAGTTGCCATGGCATATAGTGTACTGGAAGCTACCTGCGGCAGGAGTACACCCATGAGCAAGGAACAGCGCGCCCGGATCGACGCGATGATGCGGCAGCCGCGGCCCGAGGGCCCCCGGTCGGTCGAGGAACTGCGCGCCGGATTCAAAGCGTTGATGGCCCGGATGATCGTGCCCGACACCATCCGCACCACGCAGACGACGCTCGGCGACCGGCCCGCACTGCATGTCGTGCCGGACAGCGGGTCGCGCGCAGGGACGATCCTGTACTTCCATGGCGGCGGCTTTGTGTTCGGCTCCCCTGAGACCGCCCTGTCGCTGACGGGACACCTCGTAGCCAAGACCGGCTTCGAGTCGTACTCGCTGGACTACCGGCTTGCCCCCGAGCACCCGTTCCCCGCCGCGATCGAGGACACCCTGAGCGCCTACCGCGGCCTCCTCGACAGCGGCATGGACTCCTCGGCCATCGCGTTCGCCGGCGACTCCGCCGGCGGCGGCCTCGCCGTCACCACCTGCCTCGCCGCCCGTGACGCGGGTCTCCCGCTGCCCGCCGCCATCGTGGCGTTCTCTCCCGGCCTCGACGCCACCCGCACGGGCGAGAGCATGGACACCAAGGAGGGCATCGACCCGATCTTCACCCGTGCGGCCGTTGAACACACCGGGGCCATGTACCTCGCCGAAGCCGACCCTCGCCAACCCTTGCTCAGCCCGGCCGTCCTCGCCGACCTGACCGGCTTTCCCCCACTGCTGATCCAGGTGGGCACGAACGAGATCCTGCTGGACGACTCCACCCGTCTCGCGGCCCGTGCGAGGGCAGTCGGGGTGGACGTCATTCTGGACATCACCGCAGACGTGCCGCATGTGTTCCAGTCGTTCGCCGGCATACTGGACGAGGCGGACGAGGCACTGGACCGCGCGGCCCTCTTCCTCACCCAGCGCATGTGCGCTCGGTAGACGTCGCACACGTCAGCGGAGTAGGGGGGTCGGCCCCGGCCGCCACCGGGGTCTCCCCCTCGCGCCTTGCTCGTCCTGGTCTTCCGGGCGGTCCGCCCGGGCCGCGTTCGCCGAGGGCCTCTCGAGACTCGTGCCTCCCTCCCAGGGGTGTTCGCTCGGCTGCTCACGGAGGCGGTCCGCACCTCGTCCGGGTTGCCCGAGCGCCTGACATGTCGTCAAAACTGTTCTGGGGTACGACGGGCGGCCGGTGCGGTCGCCGTTCTCCCCCTCACCGGGGCGGGCCCAGGACGACTTGGCCGTACATGTCGGCGGCCTCGGCCATCTTGACGGGGTCCAGCTTGAAGTCTTCGGGTCGGGGCGTCCTGACATCACGCCCGGCATGGCGGAACATGCCCTCGATGCCCCCCGGGGTCGCGATCATGAGCAGATCGGCCGTGTCGGACGTGATGCGGTAGCTGTGCGGGATGTTGCGCGGCAGATAGACGATGCCGCCCTCGGTCATCTCCATCTGCTCGTCCCCGGCCCAGAGCAGGGCGCTGCCGTTGATGAGCATGAAGACCTCGTCCTCACGTGTGTGCATGTGGAACGGAGCGGCCACTCCCTTGTCGACCCGGAATCGGCCAACGGTCAACTGTCCCTCGGTGGCCTGGCTGTCCAGCAGGACGGAGAACGTACCTCCGTCGAGCCACTCCAGCGTCTGCTGCTCATCCGCTTGAGCTAGGTATGGCATGCTCATGTAAATCAATCCCTTCTTGTGGCGGGCCTCTGCGTCTGCGAAGTTAACTGTTCGAACAAGTAAATGGACTGTAGCTCTCCCGAGTCGCCTGAGGCAAGGCGTGACGGGAACTAGATGTCCGGGCAGGAATGAGTTGCGCGATAGGACCGTTGGCCCCCTCGCGTCCCGTCTCGGGTGGAGGGCTTGACGGCTGGGGGAGTGATGGCGAATGGCGCGTACGGCGCCTCAATGAGCTGTATGCACGGGCCGCACACCGCCCATGCCGACAGCCGGAGCCCAGTGGACGGGTGTGGCGGGGCGCCGAAGAGTCGCGGCAGGGGGGGTTCCGTCGGAACGGTAGATTGGCTTACTGCTCGGACAGTGAAATCCTGTAGCCTGACACTCGGAAGTCATCAGGACGCAGGTCGTCGGGTGAGGGAGGGGTCGTCGTGACCGAGGCTTTCAGTGAAAAGATTGATCGGCCAAGCACGGCTGTGAACGGCCCCGTCAGCCATGCGATCTTCCGTGTCGCGCGCCTCCATCGCATGCTCGCCGGCGCTCTGCTGCGGGAAGTGGGCCTGTATCCCGGTCAGGAGCTGGTCATGATGCAGCTCTGGGAGACGGGGGCGCAGCGTCAGGCGGATCTCGCCAAGGTTCTCGGCTCCGATGCTGCCACGATGACGCGTACGATCCAGCGCCTTGAGAAGTCCGGGTTCGTGCGGCGCAGCCCCGATCCCAGCGACAAGCGGGCCTCACTCGTCGAACCCACTGCGGCAAGCCAGGTGCTGCGGCGGCAGGTCGAGGAGGTGTGGAGCCGTCTGGAACGGCTGACGGTCGGTGATGCGGACCCCGACAGGCAGGCTCAGATCCTCGAGCAGATGCTTGCCCTGGAAAGCACCCTGCTGGCGGCTGCGGACAGCGTCCGCTCACTGGACTGATAACAGGCCCGAGAGCACGGCACGTCGTGACAGGCCCCAAGGGGGAAGCCGTTGCGCGACGAAGTACAGCACCATGACACACGCCGCGGCCAACACCGCGCGCACAGTGCTCTCAGCGGGTTCTGCATCGGCGGCTCGATGTCAACGGAACGCGTCTGCACGCTGTCGTGGGCGGCGAGGGCGAACCCCTGCTTCCAGCTGCACGGTCGGCCGCAGACCTTGCGGGCGTGGCGGGAGGTGATGGGTCCGCTCGCCCGAGCAGGGATACCGCTCGCGGACGGACCTGCCGGACGAGCCTGCCGCTTTGCGCTCCGTCCTAGCCTTCGACCCGTCGGGCCAACACCTGTCCCGGCCATGCTCCGGACAGGAAACGATCGGTGGGAGTGAAGCCGTTGCGCTTGTAGAACTCGACCAACTCGCCTCCGCCGCCCGCCCAGCAGTCGACCCGCAGCAGCTCCACTCCAGCCCGCCGGGTCTCATCTGCTGCATGGGCCAGCAGTGCCGCCCCGATGCCCAGACCGGCGTGCCGTCGGTCGGAGACCAGCAGCCGGACGTACCGCTCGGGTTGCTCGACCGGCGCGATCGGCATCTGCGGGCTGGGCCCGGAATCCATGACCAGGGCCCCGACAGGTGCCCCGTCCAGCTCCGCGATGTACGGGGCGTTCTCGGTCATGTACCGCTCGACCCGCGCCACCCCGCCGGGCTTCTGCGAATACGGTGTCGTGCCCCACTGCTCGGTGTTGCCGCGATTGTTCATCCAGAGCACCGCGCGGTCGAGCATGTCCAGCACGGCTGGTGCGTCGGCCAGGCTGCCCGGTCTGATCCGTATGCCGTCGGTAGCCTCGTTCACGGGTGGGAGCATAGGCGCTCCTCCCGTAGGCGCGGGACGGGGCCGGCCATGGGGCCTCTCACGACCAGGCCCCGAGCTCTCCCGGCCCACAATGCCCGGCACATGCCACGGCCGCGGAATGCGAATCCGCGCGGCAGGCCGAGGCGCATCCGGCCCGGCACCGTCGGCGTCGCCGGCAACGCCCACGGTGCCCGAGCCTCACCGCGCCGATGCGGCGGCGGTCAGGCTGCGATCAGCGATGTCCACGTCTCCGCGGTGCGGAAGCCGAGGCCCTCGAAGAGACCGACTGCCTCATCGGTCGTGTGCAGATAGGCCGTGTGCGCGCCGGCGGCCCACCCGTCCGCCAGGATCCTTTCGACCATGACCCGGGCGTGACCCTGTCCGCGGTGCTGCGGCGTCGTGGCGATGTTGATGACGCCGAGGTGGTCCTCGACGACGACCCCCAGGCCCGCGGCTACCGCGACCCCGTCCGCCTCGGCCAGGTAGGCGGTGATCCCCGGCGTGTCCAGAACAGCCGGTGTGTACAGGCTCGAAATGATCACCGGAGGGGCGCCGAACCCCGCGGCCAGCACCTCGGCGAACTCGTTGTACTCGTGTCCGCTGAGGGTGCGCACCCGTACCTGTCCGCCCGCCGGGGCGCGCCTGGACGCGTCCTTCAGTGGCATCACCATGAAGGGCTGTTCGGACGTGCCGGTCAGGCCGTACTCACCGGCCCTACGCGTGATCGCCTCGTCCGGGACGCCGCGCAGGCGGATGCTCCAGGGGAATCCGTCTCGGGCCGCCTCCGCGGCGGCCACGGCGGCCAGGTCCGCGATCTTCCCCGCGTCGGGTTCCCTCGCCGTGCTCATTACGACGTTCAGAGCGGGTATCTGCGAACGGGTGAGAGCGAGGAGGGTGCCCTCGGGACCGCTGTGGCCGATGGCCCCCGGAACGACGCTCACCAGCCTCTGCATCGCCGATCCGAAAGCGTGCGCGGCCGCGTCCGCCCGGAAACCGAGAGACTTGGGATCCATGTGAACTCCAGTTGCGAGGTGCTGTGACGGCGGCAGGACGCCGGAGGGGGAGAGAAGCGATCGTGACGCGAAGAGCGCGTCTGATGGGGGCAGTGCCAGCGGACGTCCGCGATCACACGGTCAGGCAGGTTAGACGTTAACCATAATCTATCGTGGTCGGCAAAACGCACGACCCCGAGACGGCGGCAAGGGTGTCGGCGCAGCGGGTCGCTCCTCGGGCATCGCCGGGGCGTGACGAGCGAACTTGCCGGAGAGTGTGGCGATGTAGCAATAATGGTTACATCCATTGATGGGAAGAGGCGCCATGACCGACCTGACCTACGACACACTTCTGGCTCGCCGTGAGGGGCTCGTCCGTGACCTCCCGCCGGGCGACAACGAAGACCTGCGGTGGGTCATGAACGCGGCGACGCTGATCCTCGGCGAGCGCGACGCCGTACTCGTCGACACCTTCACGACGATCGAGCAGAACGAAAGGCTGATCGACTGGATCAGGCAGCACGAGCGCAATCTCACGCACATCTACTGCACGCATGGACACGGCGACCACACGTACGGGATCGGGCAACTGCTGGAGGCCTTCCCCGGGGCGCAGGCCGTCGCGACCCCCGGAGCCGTTGCCGGCGCCCGCACACAGGCAACGGATGACTGGCGCGAGGGGTTCTGGGGTCGGCTCTTCCCGGGACAGATCCCGGTCGCGGTCGTCCCCGACGAGCTCGAAGGCGACCACATCCCCCTTGAAGGCCATGAGCTGAGGGCGGTCGACACCGGCCACACCGACACCGAAGGCACCAGCGTCCTGTGGGCTCCCGACGCCAAGCTCGTCGTCGCCGGAGACGTCGTCTACAACAACACCCACATGTATCTCGCGGAGTCGGACGCCGCCTCACGCGCGGAGTGGATCGCCGCACTGCGGACGATCCAGACCTTCGGCGCGGAGCGCGTCGTCGCCGCCCACAAGTCGCCCGACCGTGACGACGACCCGGTCGTCATCCAGGAGTCGATCGACTACCTCCTGGACGTCGAGGAGGCGCTCTCGGCCACGTCGAGCGCGATCGAGTTCTACCAGGCGGTGCTCGGCCGCCACCCGCGCCGTGTCAACCCCGGCTCGCTCTGGGGTGCGGCAAAGGTGTTCAAGCCGTCGGCATAGAGCCGCCGGAAGCCGGAAGCCGCGCGGGAATCCGAGGCCCGGGAGACGATGCGGGCGAACAGCCGCCTTCGATCGCAGTCCACGCCCTGCAGTGGGTCGAGTTGCGCGCGCGTATTGGACCGCCGATGATCCCCTCGGCGCCGTACCCGATGACGGCACCTGCATCGTTGTCGTCGGCAGGCAGGACCGAGAGGATCGCCTGCATGTCGATCCCTCCGAGCAGTGTGGAGACGCGGGCGACTTCCGGTGCCGAGAGGGCCGTTGGGCTGGGGCCTAAGGGCCCGATGGCATGCGGGTGCTTGTTGAGGAAGCTCAGATCGATCTCGGTGTCGCCCTCGGTCGCGCGCCTGAGCGCCTGCAGGCGGACAGCGTCCAGCCGCGCCAGTGCGCAGACGCGCTCCAGCATGGCCGGTGCCCAGTCCAGATCCAGCCAGTCGACAGACGGCGGCTCCCAGTGTGGGTCTCCCTCCGATGATTCGTCGGCTGACTGGCGGCAGGCGGCTAGGTACTCCGCCGAGACGCGGGCAAGCTGCTGGGTGACGGCCATGACGGCAGTATCCCGGGGCCGGCCATCGGTTTTGCCACTGCCTCATCGCGGCTCCCCGGTCTTGTCGGTCGGGCTCTTGGGGCGCCTGTTCGGCCTGTAGCTGGGCCGTTCATGACGACTTGGCGGCTGGTGTTGATCGGCCGGTCAGGCAGGGACTTGGTGACGACAGGGTTGGGGAAGGGCGGATTCCAGTCGCTGGGTGCCTGGTTGTCCGGCAGCGGGCCGCCCCCGTTCCTCAGTCCGTAAAGGGGCAGCTCACGCTAAACGGGGAAGGTGAAGAGGCGGTACTGCGAAACCTCGACGAAGCCGAATCGCCGGTACAGCGGCTCGCCGGCCGGGCTCGCGGCGAGTGCTGCCAGCCGCATTCCACGGTCCTGTCCCACGCGGAGCGCCGCCGCGGTCAACGCTGTGCCGATGCCGAGTCGGCGATGCGTCTCGGCCACGTGGACGATGAAGATCCCGGCCACGTCGTGGGCTGTGATCACCACGGTCGTCCCGACGACACGGTCGTCGAGAACCGCCGCCAGGCGGACGATGTCCGCGTTGTCCCGACGTTGTGACTCGATGCGCACGATGTCGGACTCGAGGCCCGCAGCGACGCCCATCGAGGCGCTGTAGGTGCGGACCAGTTCCCGCAGACGGTGGTCACCGCTCACCGCTTCGATCCTCAGACCGGGCGATGATTCCAGCGGATCCACCGCCTGGTCGAGAGGCCTGACCATCACAGGGATCGTGGTGAGTTCCGTGGCTCCCTGCTCGGCGAGGGCCGACGACGTGCCCGCGGGGCTGTCCGGGCCCACCCACCACCACCAGGGCACTCCGGCGAGCCGCTGCCGCGCGGTGGCAGTGATCTGCTCGACCTGCTCCAAGGAGCGTACCCTCACCACTCCGTTGAACTGCGGCTGCGCCAGCCCACTGCGGAACCAGTCGATGTCACTGTCACCGGCGTCCGCCACGCCCCATCCGGTCAGGTACTGCCGGAAGTTCGCGGTGACGTCGGCCGTGGTGCCGGGATGCCACAGGTCGTACGGTGCGCGCCTGTCCGGCAACGTGCCCGCCACAGACGGTTCGCCGGCTTCGCTTGATACGTTGGTCATGGGTGTCACCTCTGTGTGCAAGCCTCGGACCTGGGGCGGTCCGAAGGTGTCTCGCGGCTTGTCCGGCCGCCTTCACACACACGTTGTTCCGACCGTGTGATGCGGCCGTTGGGTCCTTGTCTCCGCGCACGGACGTTGCCTGCGGCCGTCGACGGCGCCGGCTGTCGGGGTCTCAGGACGCCACCACGATGCGGAAGTCCGAGACGGGGCGGTATCCGATGCGCTGGTAGACGCTGTTGCTTGTGGGGTTGGCGAGGTCGGTGAAGAGGAGCACGTGCTCCGCACCGGCGTCATGCGCCGCCTGGGAGACGGCTGCGGTGACGGCGGAGCCGTAGCCCCGGCCGCGTTGTTCCGGCAGCGTGTAGACGGGGGTGAGGCGAGCAGTGCCGGCCACCACCGACGTCATGGCGGCCATGGCGACCGGTTCGTCCTCCACCGTCCACAACCGCCAGCCGCCCCGGGTCAGCCGTTCGTCGATGAACGCGTCCAGATCGGCCCCGAGCGAGCCGGCTTCGGTGACGAAACGGGCGCACCAGTCGTGGAGCAGAGCCCGGTCGTTGCCGGTGGCCGTCCGCGGTGCCCCTGGTGGAGCGAGGGCGGGGCGCACCAGCCCGTCAAGCCGATGGAGGCGCAGATGCGGTCCGCTCTTGGGCCGGGAGCCGGTGGTCGTCCGCCACGCGTCGGAGAAGGCGCCGGCCGATGCGTCGTCGGCCACGAGCTGTGTGAACGGCTGGGTCCGGTCGGACAGGAGGTTGGCCAGGTGGGTGGTCGCGTCCTGGGAAAGGCGGCTGGCTGCCAGCAGGTGCGGCGGCATCCACACGAACGCGGCCGTTGTCGCCGTCTCATCGGGTTCCCGCCACCAGCCCAGGACTGTGGGCGGGGCTTTGCCTTCGGCCCGCAGTCGTTCGATCGTGTCGAGCCCGGAGAGCAGCATGGTGTGCCAGTCGGGCCGGGTGGCGAGAAATGTCCCCGCCTCGGATCGAAACACGTCGGGCTTGTCCGTGGTGAACCAGGTCACGGGCTTCTGTCTCCTGCTCGCCAGGGGCGCGGTCGGAATGCACCACGCCGCGGCGGTGGTTGGGGCCCCAGCCGCAGCACATGTGGCTGGACGGGCCTGTTCGGGGCGGCCGGCTTCGGCTTCGGACGAAACTTGGGGGCGCACCGGCCGGGTCGGGTCAAGGTGAGTTCGTGAGTGCCGGGCTCAGCCGGGGAGCGGCAGGGAAGGGTGCATGCGAACCCGTCGGCTCCACGAGGGTTGCGGATGCCCAGGGTCGCGCCGTACCCCGGGCACCAGCGACGGCGACGGCATTGCATTCCAACTTCATGGGCCAGGTGCTGCGCTGAACATGGACGTGTGGCCCATCATGTAGGCGCCGACGCACAGTGTCCAGGTGATAGATGTCATAGAGCATCTATCGAGGCCGGATCGCCCTGCCGCGCGAGGCGGGGGTAGTCGACCTGTCGGCGGCATGCCCAGTGCGGGGCGCAGGTTGTGCACCGGTCGGCCTCTGTGATTACGTACATAATCTAAGGGGTGTGTGACCAGCGCGCCCATCTGCAGGAGGGGCGGCATGAGTACCTACTGATCAACCGTTCCCCGCCGTCCCCCACGGGCCCCGGAGAGGGCAGACGGGCCGCCCGTGATCGGTCAGGTCCGCGGCACAGGGAAGTCCGGCCGCGCTGACCGCGCTCACGCAGCGCCGCCCTCAGTACGCGATGCAGTCGTCAGCGGGCTGACGATCGTTGAGGAAACAGCCGTCAGCCGCGTACACCGCAGGTCCCGACGGCCGACGACGCCCCAGCAGCTGGCGCATGTGCTTCGCCGGAGTGACCCGCGCGGCACACCCTCAACCGTGCCGGCGCTGACGCCCCGGTCGGTGCGCCCGCCACCGCACCCCCTTGTGTTCCCGGCCGCATGACGCCGGTTTTCTCGGCACGGTGGCCGCCAACCGGCCCCTGCCAGGCCGCACACCGCGAGCAGACCACCGGCCTGAGCGGCACCACCACCACTGAACTCCGACGCAACAAGCGCCCCGCACCCCCGAACGAAGGCCTGATACATGAACCCCAGCGCACACATCGGCGTCACCGGCCTCGCAGTCATGGGCCGCAACCTCGCCCGCAACCTGGCCCGGCACGGCTACACCGTGGCCGTCCACAACCGCACTCCCGCCCGTACCACGTCCCTGCTCGCCGAGTTCGGTCACGAGGGCACCTTCGTCGCGGCGGACTCTGCGAAGGCGATGGTCGCCGCGCTGCAGCGGCCGCGGCGTCTGATCGTCATGGTGCAGGCCGGCCGGCCCACCGACGACGTGATCGCCGAGTACGCGCCGCTGCTCGATCCCGGAGATGTCGTCGTCGACGGCGGCAACGCCCATTTCGCCGACACCCGGCGCCGTGAAGCCGCCCTGCGTGAGCGCGGCATCCACTTCCTGGGTACCGGTATCTCCGGCGGCGAGGAAGGCGCCCTGAACGGACCCAGCATCATGCCCGGCGGCTCCCCGGAGGCCTACCGGCTGCTGGCGCCCGCCCTGACCGACATCGCCGGCATCACCCCCGACGGCACCCCGGCCGTGGCTCATCTCGGTGCCGACGGCGCAGGCCACTTCGTCAAGATGGTCCACAACGGCATCGAGTACGCCGACATGCAGCTCATCGCCGAGGCCTACCACCTGCTGCGGCACGCCACCGGATGGGAGCCGGCACGGATCGCCGAGGTCTTCCGCCAGTGGAACACCGGCCGTCTGAACTCCTACCTCGTCGAGGTCACCGCCGAGGTCCTCGCCCATCACGACGCCGACACCGGCCTGCCCTTCGTCGACGTCATCGCCGACGCCGCCGAGCAGAAGGGCACCGGGCGCTGGACCGTGCAGACCGCCCTTGACCTCGGGGTCCCCGTGTCCGGTATCGCCGAGGCTGTCTTCGCCCGCTCCCTGTCCGGTCACAGCGCTCTGCGCGCCGCCGGCACCGCCCTGCCGGGTCCCGCTCCCACCATCCTCGACGAGCGGGACGCGGCCCGCTTGACCGAGCAGGTCGAACAGGCTCTGTACGCCTCGAAGGTGATCTCCTACGCCCAGGGTCTCCACCAGATCCAGGCCGCCGGCGACGCCTACGGCTGGAACGTGGACCTCGCGGCCGTCGCCGGGGTGTGGCGCGCCGGGTGCATCATCCGCGCCGCGTTCCTTGACCGCGTCCGCGACGCCTACACCGCCGGCCCCGGCCTGCCCAGCCTGCTGGCCGACCCGGGTTTCGCGCACGAGGTGGGCGACGCCCAACTGCCCTGGCGCCTGGTGGTATCCCGCGCCACTCGCGACGGCGTCCCCGTACCCGCCTTCGCGGCCGCACTCGCTCACTACGACACCCTGCGCACGCCGCGCCTGCCCGCCGCCCTCACCCAGGCCCAGCGCGACTACTTCGGTGCCCACACCTACCGCCGCACCGACCGCCCCGGCAGCTACCACATTCGCTGGGACACCGACCGCACCGAGGAAGCCGCGCTCTGACGCCGGTCCGCCGGCCCAGCCCGGGGTCGCAGGAGCAGAGGCATGTGACTGTCAGATCGAAGGCGGCCATGTCCACACAGAGGGCCGGGACGGCGCTCGTCACCGGCGCGACCGCGGGTCTGGGCGCCGCCTACGCCGAGGAACTCGCGGCGCGGGGGCACAGCCTGCTGCTCGTGGCTCGTGACCAGGCGCGGCTGGCGTCCGCCGCAGCCGAACTCGCGGAGCGTTGCGGCGTCGAGGTCTCGGTGCTGAGCGCCGACCTGGCCACGCCGTGGGGCGTACGGAGCGTCGAGGACGTCTGGCGGCCGACCCCTCGATCGACATGCTGGTGAACAACGCCGGCAGCGCCGTTTTCGGCCCCTGTCCGAGGTGGACCCGGACCGGCTGGAGTGGCTGATCACCCTCAACCTGAGGTCGTCATGACACCCCGCGACGCCGCGCGGGCGGGGCTCGCCGGTCTCGACGCCGGTGAGCTGGGCACGCTTCCCTCGCTGCCGGAGTGCGCCCAGTGGGAGGAGTACGAGAACGCCCGCCAGGAACTCATCCTGGGCCTGTCCCTCGCACACTCCGCCGAACGCTGTGCCAGCTGCTGAGACCGGGGCCGAGCAGCCGGGGGCCGCGCGCCCCCGGCTCCGGTGCCCTGCGCCGGTGAGGGGGGCCCGGCGCGTCAGCCCGGCTGCCTGCCGTGCAGCCCCTCGGCGACGGGCTTCTTCTGCTTCCGTTCTCCACGCGGTGGGGACGCGGTGGTCGGCACACCGGCTGGCGCCGTGCCCCACGACGCCGGGCCCCGTGGTCGAAGACCGTCAGCTCCGGAAGGCGATGGCGTAGCCCCAGGGCGGCACGACGCTGAGGTGTACGCCTCAGCCGGTCTCCGCCTGACCGCTCTCGGCAGCCCTCGCCACCGCCGCATGCGCGGCCTGCAGGATCTGCTCGGACAAGGGTGCGCCCGCGGTCGCACGGGCCAGCAGGATGCCGCCGACGAGGGTGGCGTAGGCCGCCAGGCCGACCTTGCCAGGCGCGATCCACCCCGCGCGCCCCTGGACGCCCCTGGCGAATGTCTCCCGGTACTCGGGCTCACGTGCCACGTCGCCCGCGAAACCGGCGGCGGGACAACCGGTGCCGGGGTTGTCGCGGTGCTCGACGGAGACACAGGACTCGAACAGTGACTGCCACGCCGCCTGGTGCCCCCGGTGTCACGGTCCACCAGAGCCACGAGGTCCCACAAGTTGTCGGAGAAGGCCTTGGCGGCCGCTTCGTCGACGAGAGCGGCTTGGGTGGCGAACTGCTTGGAGAAGCCGCCCTGAGTGAGTCCGATCGATGTGATCACCTCCGTAATGCCGGCCGGCCGCTGCCGCATCGCGAGTCGTCATCACCACCAGCCGATCGACGCTCTCCTTCCAAGAATTGCGCCTGCTGTCCACGGCTTGCCGCAGCCCCTGCCGGCCGGCGCTCGCGGCCGACCCGTCGCACCAGCGAATGCGCGCAAAAACGTCCACGCCCCTGAGGCCATGGACGACGCCCCGGGCGTGTAAGATGGCGGGCAGAATCTAATACCGCCGCCCGGATCGACCGAGGTCGGCATCCATCTGCTCGCGAGCCGACGTGGGGCCCCTCGGCACATCGCCCGTGACGCCGTAGCACCCTGGACGGCGCGGTCGGGCAGTGGGCCCGCGAAAGTGCCATCGGACAGACACCGATCCCCGAGCCTCAGAGGCGAGTGGCGACTGTCACCGAGCGGCCGCGGGACGGTCCGGCCGGCCCGCCGCCGATTCCCTTTCCCGTCCGGGCAGCACTGCCGAGACGGCCCGGCGGGTCGCAACCCCACCCTTCGCCACCGTGCTGGCACGAGAGCCGCCATGTTGATACGACGCAGCCCTACCGGAAAAACCCGGTCGCACCCCCGACTGGTGAGGCGTTTCTTCCCGCGCACCCCCGTCACCTGGTGCGCGACCCACGAGGGAGCCCGCTCACTCCCGGGCGCCGGAGTCCCCAAGCGGCTGAAGGCCCGTGGCCGCGGCACCGGACCCCTGGGCCTGCGCGGCCACGCGGTCCCTCCGCTCCTGCTGATCGCGGCCATCACCTCCGGTGCGTCGTTCGCGCCCCTCGCGGTTCACCTGTCCCCGCTGCTCGTGGCAGCCCCCACGTGCACGGGCACGTTCGCACGAGCACGCTTCACCGGCGTCGTCGCGCTCCTGACGGCCGCGGCAGTGCTCCTCGTGGACCGGCACGACGGCCTGCTCCACTCGCCACTGCTGCCCATCCACATCGGATCGGTCCTCATCGTCTCCGCGTTCGTCATCGCCTCCCGGACCGTGCACGACCGCGACCTGCGTGAACTGGCCCAGGTACGGGCCGTCTCCGAAGCAGCCCAGCGCGTGCTGCTCCGGCCGATCCCGGCGCAACTGGGTCCCCTACGCGTCGCATCCATGTATCGCGCAGCGGCGGCACACGCACTGGTGGGCGGCGATCTGTACGCAGCCGCCCGCACCGGGCACACCACACGCATCCTCATCGGAGACGTCCGCGGCAAGGGCCTCCCGGCCATCGACGACGCCTCCGCGGTCCTGGGCGCTTTCCGGGAGTCGGCCCAGCAGTACCGCACCCTCCCGGAACTCGCGGCCTCCCTCGAACGCAGCGTTCGCAGGCACCTGAGCGAGCTGTCCCGTATCGCCCCCGACAGCAGTGAGCGGTTCATCACCGCCCTGCTGATCGAGTTCCCCGACGACGAGGGAATCGCCAGAGTGGTCAGCTGTGGGCACCCGCCGCCTCTGCTGCGCCAGGGCAGCCGGCTCACCCTGCTGTCCGTCACACGGCCCGCACCGCCGCTGGGGCTCGCAGCGGACACTCCCAACGCCTTCTCCCTCGACACCGTCGCCTTCGGTCCCGGAGACACCCTCCTCCTCTACACCGACGGCCTGGCGGAGGCCCGCGATTCCGCAGGCACCTTCTTCCCCGTGCTCGACCGTGCCGAGACGTGGACCTGGGGTTGCCCCAGGCGCCTGGTACAGCACATCAGCGTCGATGTGGACCGGCATGCGGGCAAGAACCTCCAGGACGACCTGGCCCTTGTCGCCGTCCATCACCCCAGGCGCCCCGTCCGCTCCGAACAGGCTCCGTCGTGAACGTCCACAGTCCGAAGGCCCGCACGCCCGCGAAGACCACCCCGAGCCCTGCAACGCACATCATGCGCACCATCTCGCAGGGACCGCGCACGACATCACAAGGGACGGTGACGAGGATGGCCACGACCGGACTCCTCCTGCTCCGGCATCCGAACACACTGCTCGCCGGCTATCTCGCTGCGGCCTGCGCACTGCAACTGAACGCCTCCGCCCTGGGCATGGTCCGCTGGTCGGACTACTCGGTCCTGGCACCCCTGATAGCGGCGGCACTGCTGCCCATGAGGGACACCCTGATCGTCGGAGCCTGCACGCTGGCGACCAGCGTGGCCATCTACGGCTTCGCCATCCCGGGTGTGTCGGAGGGCGGCCGGACGGTTGTCGTCACCGTGGCCCTGCTCTCCCTGGTCATGAGCCTGGTCATCTGCCGAGTCCGGATCCGCCGGAAGGACGCGTGCGACTTCGCCGTCTCTCCCCCGGACGGTGAGGAAAGGGGCCGCATCGCTCCTGCACCACCTCAGGACACCGGCGATCTGCGCGCGTCCCCGCTTGCCGGGGGACCCCCGACCGGGCACCTCCCGCAACCGGCAGCAGTGGAACTCGCGTACGGCCGGGCCGATGACGGAAGTCCGCAGGCCCACTGGCTGGACGCCATCCCCCTGTCCGGAGCCCGGGTCGCACTGGTCGCCGGCAGCGTGACCGAGGACGGGGAACCGTCCCCCGCCCTGGTACCCGAACTCCGCGCCGCAGTAAGGACGCTGGCGGACATCGACATGCAACCGGACGAGACGCTGACCCACCTCCAGGACGTCCTCCACCGGCTCCAACCGGACGAGGCCACCCACGACGTCACGGCAAGCTGCCTGTACGCCGTCTACGATCCCGTCACGGCAGACTGCACCCTTGCTTCCGCCGGCCATCCCGCCCCCACCGTCATCAGCCCCGAAGGTGTGCCCAGCGCCGTCGAGCTTCCCTCTGGAACACCGCTCGGACGCGCGCGAGCGCATCTCGCGACCGCGGAGATCCGGCTCGGCAGAGGCAGCGTGCTCCTGCTGCACACGCACTCCGCGACGCCAACCGGCTCCGCGACGCCAACCGGTTCCGGGACGCCAACCGTTTCCGGGACCAGGACCGATGGGTCCACCGTGGCCGAACGACACATCGAACCGCAGTCCTCGCTCGCAGCCACCTGCGACACCGCCCTGCAGGCCCTTGCGACGGAGGGTGGCCCCCGTCAACTGCGTGTGCTCGCCGCACGAACCCACACACTCGACACCACCACCGTGGCCACGTGGGACCTCACCGCCGATCCAGCGGCCGTCTCCGCCGCGCGCAGACATGTCACCGCCCAGCTGACGGACTGGGGCCTGGACGACGCCGCCCCCACCACCGTCCTGATTGTCAGCGAACTGGTCACCAACGCCATCCGCCACGCCCAGCCACCGCTGCATCTCCGCCTGATCCGCTGCGACACCCGTCTCACCTGCGAGGTCACCGACGGCAGCACCACCACTCCTCACCTGCGCCGCGCCCGCACCCTCGACGAAGGCGGCCGCGGGCTCTTCATCGTCGCGCAGCTCACCTGCCGCTGGGGCACTCGCCACCACCCCCGAGGCAAGACCATCTGGGCCGAACACACCCCGCAACACGAAACATAGGACGGGACACACGGCGCGTCGCCTCAGCGGAGGTACCCGCCCGGGGAGACATGCACCTTCGGCGCGGGCATGCCTGACGGCCGGATTGCCGGATTGCCGGAGGGCAGCGGGGCGGAGTGAAGGGGCGGCCACCGCGGCCGATCGCACCCCTGCGCGCGGCTGCCCCGGCGCTCATCGACACCATGGGCGAGATGCCGTACACCGCCGCTCCGTCGAGGAGGCCACCGGCCCGGAGAACAACCTCCTGCCCGGCTGACGGGGTCCGGCCCCCGGGCTCGGGCTCGAGAGCTGATCGGCCTGTCGGGCTCCGCGGACGCCCGGGGTCGGCAGGCACGGCACCGAGGGTGACTTGCTCCGGCAATGAGCAGCTTGTCGGTCCACCGGGAGTGACCCCCGGGCTCGAACCGAAGACCGGAGCTCCGGGGATACTGGCGGTCGTGACGACGTTCCCCTGCGCCGCAGCCGACTCGCCCGAGCCTTCCCGGACCTGGGTCCAGTCGATGGGCGGTCCGCTGATCGCGGTGCCGGTCTCCGCATTGGCCAAGTGGCACGGTTGCACTGGGACGGGGATAGTCGTCGGCAGTGGCGAGGTGCTGGACGACTACGACCGCGCCTGCGAGGTGGAGGGTCTGGCTGGTGTGATCGCCGTCGGTGAGGCCGGCGCCCAGGGACTTGTCTTGGCGGATGAGCCAGCCAGCAGCTTCTATCTGGCGGAACATCAGGTCTTTGTCCGCTGGCTGGGCGCCGACAGCGAAGCAGACCTGATCGCCGCGGCTCAGGCTGTGCTTGCCGACCCCACCATCGAGTGGGACGAGTGCGGCATATGGAACACGGACGGCCCCGCAGTGCTCATGGACTCCGTAATCGCCGGCGCCGAGCTCGGCGTCGAGTATCCGGACGGCAAAGGCATGCCAGAGCAGGCCTCCGTCGCGCTGCCGTCCGGCAGCTGGTTGGTCCGCGCCGCCCACGTGTCACCATTCAAGGACACCTCCGTGGGCATGGTCCAACTTCTGCTTCAGGCACCGAGTCAAGCGTGATGAGCCCTCAGCGAGGCGATCAGGCTGCTTTTTCGCCCAGCCGGCTGAGCACTGCCCCGTGTGCATCGACTACGACCCCGACGCGATGGTTCCAGGAGCCTTCTCGTCTACTACGCGAGACTTCGGACAGCGGCAAGTCTGGTCGCAGTGCGTTATATCCCGACGTCAGGCTTTCAGTCGCGGAGATCAGCCCAGACGTCTTTGTTCAAGCAGGACTCGTAGGTGTAGCGGGTGAGACGATCCCACTTCGTCCCGGTTGCCCGCTCGAATGCCTCCTCGTGGACGTAGAGCAATGTCTCGCCCTGGCGCGCGGTGAACCGTGCGAAGCACTCCGGATGGCCGAAGACGCTCTCGTAGGTCTGGCGGCCGGCGGCTACCACGGCAGCGCGTGAGTACAGAAAGCTGTCGTACGACTGCGGAAACGGCGAGCCGTCGGACAGCTTCATCCCGAGGATGGGCAGGGTGCCGAAGACCTCCTGGTCCAGTCGGTGGAGAGCCTCCGCGAGGCGTTCACCGAAGCCGATGATCTGGCCCGCTGACTTGTGCGCGAGGATGTCGGTAAGGCGGGCGCAGGCCTCTTCGAAGCGCTCGCACGTCTCCACGCCGGCCTCGCCGCCGAGCACGTCGATCAGGTGCCAGAACTGTGCCCAGGTCATCACCGGCAGTCCCGGGTCGCCTTCACTGTTTGCAGCTGAACTCGAAGCGCCCGTCACGTGATGGGCCTACTCGTCGTCGAACTGCTCGTCGCTCCAGCGGAACCAGGCCTTCTCGTCATGGATGTGCAGGAGGAACTCGGCGACCGGGCCAGAGGGGGAGACCAGTGACATGGTCTTGGTGATCTCGTCGTAAGCCTCCTCGAAGGCCTCCCAGTCCTCGGCCTCGGACAGCGCGTGCGACCGCGTGAAGAGCGGCTCGACTGCGAAGAACGCTGTACTCGGCACGAAGCGTCCGCGAAGCCACGGCTGGTCGGCCTCCTCGACCAGGATCTCGCCCACCAGCTCTTCCTGGCGTACCAGACGCCAGACCTGGCCCTCGAAACTCATCGCGCTCAGCCCCTGCTGTCCGTTGCCGTCATTCGTCGCCCGGCAGCATGTCAGACGGCTCTGACATCGGGAGCTGATGTGGGAGCGGGAAACGATCTCCGGTGGGCGCGGCCGGGAGCGGCGGGCGTCCGGGCGGGCGTCCGGGCGGGCGGCGGAGCTGTTGTCCGCTGCCGTCCTGTTCCTCGAGGCGCACCCCACGGGGTGACAGTCGTCCAGCGGAGGTGCAGCCGGGCCAGGACTGTCACTGGGCTGTGCCACGTTGGTCGTCTACATCGAGGTGTCCCGGCGCTGCCAGGTGGCCCTCCACTGGCGAGCGGCCTGGGCGGCCTGGTCGCTGTCGTGGACTGCCTGCTGCCGGCTGAGGGCGATGCCGCAGTGGGCGCAGAGCTGGTAGGTGCGGTGTCCGTCGGCCCATGCCACGGTGGCGACGCCCTGACACAACGGGCAGGAGCCCCGGGATGCCGGGTTTGCGCGGTGGTTGCCGCGTCGCACGGCGTCCGTCAGGTGGCAGCCGGGGTGTCGGCGCGGATCGGGGCAGTAGTAGGAGACGTTGCCCCAGCCCCGGGTCCATACCCGCCAGGCGTCCGCGGGCGCGGGTGTGCGCTGGCCGGCCCGTTTCTCGAGTCGGCGGCGCTCGGCGTACTCGCGCTCCGCTGCCAGCCACAGCTCCCGGGCCGTGTGGAGTTCGTCGACGGCCCGTACCAGGGAGTCGGGATCCCGGTCGAGGTGCCGGGGGATGCCGACGCTGTGGACCAGGTGGTGGTAGGTGGTCCGGAAGCCGTACGGGGCGAACATCTGCAGGCAGGAGCGCAGTGCGGAGAGGCGGCGACGGGGCGGGAGGGATGTGTCGTGGACCCGGGCGCGGAGGGTGTGGAAGCTGCTCATGGCGTGCAGCCCGGCTCGGTCCGGGTGTCGACCCAGTGGGGGAGTGGTTCGCGTCGGGCGAGCCACTCGTGAGGGATGTGGTGGAGTCCGGTGCGGGCAGCGACGACGCCCGCGGTGATGGCGCAGGTGGTGTCGACGTCGCCGAGGCCTTCGGCGGTGGTCCACAGGGCGTCGGTGAGACTGTCCAGGTGGTGGGCGGCGGACCACAGGGCGAAGGGGACGGTGTCGTCGGCGCGGATCCGCTGACCGTTGCCGAGCAGGTCGGCAGCTTTCCACGCGGCGGCGTCCCCGGGCAGGTCGGCAGCCTGCTGAAGACCGTCGCGCACCAGGCTGGGCGGCGTGCACTCGGCGACCGTGCGCAGGAAGTCGGAGCCGATCGGACACGCCCGGTCGCTCGTCGCAGCAGCGCCCGCCGCTGCGACCGCGACGGCCACCGCGCCCGCGACCCCCTCCGGGTGCCGGTGAGTCACCTCGGCCGCACGCACCGCCTGGACGACCACTCGGTCGAGGTCGTCGTGGAACCAGGCCCCGAGAGGCGCCGTACGCATCGCCGCGCCGTTGCCCAGGCTGCCCTGCCCGCCGAACAGGCCCCGCGCCGCGGACCGCCACGCGGCCGGTTCCTCGGCGAGCCGGGGCAGCAACTCGTGCATCCCCGCCCCGTATCCCCGGGCCGGATCGGCGAGGTACGTCTGGGCCAGCACGCAGGACAGGTGGTCCTGCTCGATCTCCCCCAGATCGTGGAGCGTCCGGAGCACGCCCAGAGCCATGGCGGTGTCGTCGGTCCAGCACCACGGTGTCTCCGACGGCATGCGCCGTGCCCTGATCTGCGCATACGCGGCCTCGGGCGCTCGGAACAGCGGAAACCACCGCTCCCCGAACGCATCACCCAGCGCCAGCCCCTGCACACTGTCCCGGGCCGCCGCCCGCCGATCACCCATGTCGTGCATGCTGCCAGGCGCGCACCCGCGGCAGCGAGCCGTTTCCCCGCCGCTTTGTGCAGCTGCACCGGTGCGCCGTACATCGTCCCAAAGCACCGACTGTGCAGCCCTTGTGGTGGGGTTGGGGCCGTCGATCGCGATCACCGGAGTTGCCTCTGTGGTCTCTGCACCCTGGGCCCTGCCGGCCGATGACGAGGACGACTGGAAGCGGGCCGCACGGGTGTTGGAGTTGCTGGCCAACTTCACCGAACCGGCTGGAAGGATGGCCGTATGACGTCACCGGCAGACCTCGGCAACCGGTTGGCGCGGTTCGCCTGCACCGGCGACTGGGGACCGCTCACGATGAACCGGCCGCTGGAGCAGATCACCCGAGTGTGGGGGCAGCCGACCGGGGCCATGGCGGTCCGCAGGAACCGGGCCTGGCCGCAACTGCTGACGTACGGCGACATCGAGGTCTCCGTCTGCCGTTGCCGCCACGTCGACATGATCTGCATCCAGACCTGGAGGGAACACATCGACCTCCCCGCACCGGACACCGGCGCGATCGAGACCCACCGCTCCTGTCTCACCTACGAGGCGGTCCTCGCAGCCCTTGTGACAGAAGGCTGCGCCTGGGAGCCGCACCCGCAGCTCACCTTCGGCAGTCAGCGCGCCCTCTTGGCCGGGCCGTTCTCGACCGGGTTCGTTTTCGACGTGCTGGACGACGGCACCGTGCACCTCAACGTCGTCAGCGTGTACCGTCCCGTGCATCATTGCGAGTGGCGGCCTCCGGCCTGAGCCGGCATCGGCAGGAGTCCGCAGCCTCCGCGCTGTCAGACCTGCGCTGTACGGTCCGCTCCATGACCGAGAGACCGACGACGAGTTGGCGACGGGGCATAGCCGAGGAAGCCGAAGAGCTTGCCGCCGGAACCTTGGATCCTGACTGCGCCTGCATGGCCGGCTTGTTTCCCGAAGAGCTGTTGGTGGCGACCGACGCGGTCCTCGACACCTTCGAGGCCGAGTTGCCCGTGCTGGCCGAGGCCGACGACGCGCAGGTCTTCGCCGTGGTCGAGCGCGTCGTCCTGGCCCTGAACGCCGTCAACGCCACCCATGGTGGGTGTGCCTTCGAAACCGACGAGCGTGAGGAACTGTGTGAGTACATCGACCAGGCCATCACCGAGCACGGCGTCGATGTCGTGGCGCTCACCGCCCGGCACGGTCTCGGGCGGTACCAGCTGACGGACACGTGGCGCACATGGTGATGGCCCGAGGACACCCCACTTCGCAGTGCGGGTGGGGCTGCGCCTCACCCCGCGCCGCGCTTGCGGGTGGTCTTCTTCGCCTGGGCCTTCTTCTGCGCGCCCATCGGCCTGCCCGCGGTCGTCCGCCCACGACGGGGGACGGCAACTACGCCCCGCGGTACCGGAGTTCACTGCGGACGCCGCTCGGCGGGCGGTGCGGAGCGGGTGCCGCGCCTGAGGTGCGCCGGCGACCGGTCGCCGTCCCGCTGGTGGTCCTCGGCCGGTCTGACCTGGGCTGTTTCGCCCGGAGGGGGAAGAACTTCGCCGCGAATTCATGCGCCCGCACCAAGGCCTGCCTAGCGTCGGCGCGTGGCCCCCCCGGGCCGACGAACGAAAGGCACATGGCCAGATGGACGATCAGACCCTCCCCGACACCTCGCCGCGGCAGGGGACCGGCTCCCTCACTCGCAGGAACCTCCTCATCGCCACCGGCGCGGCGGTCGCCGCGGTGGCGGTCGGCACCCAGACCGGCCTGGCGTCCGCGGCGGAGTCCACGTCGGTGACCCCGGCGGCGATGGCCAACAAGGCGAAGGCGCCCAAGGGCCAGTGGCTGGCCGGCGACACCCACGTGCACGACGACCACTCGTCCGACGGCAGCGGGCCGCGCCAGGTCTCGCACCAGACGCTGCCGGGCAACCTGCCGGTCGGCGACCAGATCGGCCAGGGCGAGAAGGTCGGCCTGGACTTCATGCCGCTCACCGACCACCGCACCTACGACCAGGTGTGGGACCCGCAGTGGAAGTCGTCGGCGCTGCTCCTGCTGCCCGGTGAGGAGGCCAACGGCTCGCCGCACGCCATCGTGCTCGGCAACGTGGACGTCCTCGTCGACGGCGCCAACCCGCCCGGCTCGGCCTCCTACCGGCACGTCCAGCAGTCGGTGTGGGATGTGCACGCCCAGAACGCGGTGTGGTCGCAGGCCCACCCGGACGACGGCGAGTACACCCGGGCCGGCGGCGTCAACGACAACGCCAGCGTGCAGGGACACGACCTCGTCGAGGTGCTGAACGTCGCCAGCGATCCCGACGTGGAGATGGAGTACGCGGAGAACCGCTGGAACCGCGGCTTCCGCTTCGGTGTGGCCGGCGCCAGCGACTGCCACTTCCGCGAGTACTGGGACATCGACAGCCCCGGCGAGCCCACCACCCGCGTCTTCGCCGCCGAGCGGTCGGTCCGCGCGATCCTCGACGGCTTCCGCGCCGGCCGCACCAGCGTCTCCCAGAACATCGGCGCGGTCTTCGCCACCATCGAGGCCGACGCCGACGGCGACGGCGTCTACGAGGCGATCGGCGGCGACGAGGTGGTCGTCCCGGCCCGCACGCTGCCCCGCAAGGCGAGCCTGCGCGTGAAGGTCACCTCCGGCGCCGGCACCACCGTCTCCGTCTACGCCGCCCCCGGCCGAAGCGCCGGCCCGATCGCCACCTTCACCCCGCGCAAGGCGACCGAGACCTACGTGCTGCCGCTGACGCTCGATCACGCCGACCACACCTGGTACCGGGTCGAGGTCCGCTCGCCGGGCAGCGCCTCGGGCTCCGAGGCCGACCCGAACCTGCCGGACCAGCTGCGCGCGGCGACCTCGCCGATCTTCCTGTCCGTCGGGGCCCCGGCCGAACCGCAGCCCGAGATCCCGCTGCCCGCCGCCGACACCGCCGCCGACCGTGCGGAGCCGGCCGTGGGCGAGCTGGGCGGCTTCGCCGGCTTCGCCGACGTGGCCGTGGTCGACGGGGAGACCCACGTGGTGGCCGAGGTCCACGAGGACCAGGCGACCCGGATCGTCCACGTCAAGATCGACCGCAAGGGCCGCGCCGGCAAGGCACGCGTACTGTCCGGGACGTCCGCCACCGCCCGCTTCCCGCGGATCGCGGCCGACCGTGACGACGTGTGGGTGGTGTGGCAGGACGAGCTGGGCAGGGAGCAGCCGCACCAGCCCGTAATCCTGATGGCGAGCAGCCGCAACGGCGGCTCCTCCTTCGGCTCCCCGGAGAAGATCAGCAAGGGCCGCGGACGGGCGATCAACCCCGCGGTGGCCGTCCTGGAAGGCGGGCACCCGCTCGTCGTCTGGTCGGACAACAGCGGCGGCGCGTTCGACGTGTACGCGCAGATCGTCGGCGTGGACAAGGCGGCCGTGAACGTCTCGGCGGCGGGGAAGACCACCAGCCCGGGCACCCCGGACGACTCCCGTTCGCCCCGCTTCCCCGCCTCGCTCTTCCCCGCGGTCACCGTCACCGGAGGGCGGCACGCCGTCGTGACGTGGCAGGACGACCGCTACGACCCGGACCCGCTGTGGACCGGCCACACCCCGCCCGCCGGGCAGCCCGCGAGCGGCGGCACCGACCCCGACAACTGGCAGATCCTCGCCGCGGTCCGCAGGGCGCCCGGCCGCAGCTGGGAGGCCCCGGTCAAGGTCAGCGCGGTCACCGACCGGGCCGACCGGCACCCGAGCGTCGCGGCCGACGCCGACGGCACCCTGGTCGCGAGCTGGGAGTCCGGCGCGCTCCAGAGCTCCGGCGCCAACCTCCAGCTGCGCTCCAGCACCTCCACCGACGGAGGCGCGACGTGGAGCCCGTACCAGCAGGTCGCCCTCGACCCGAACGCCATGAGCCAGCGTGCCCGGCTCGCCCAGGACCCGGACGGCCGGGTGCGCGCGGTCTGGTACGACTCGCGGTCCGCGGACTGGCGTTGGAAGGTGTTCACCGCCACCCTCTCCCGCGGTTCCTGGTCGGCCGCCGAGCAGGTCACCACCCGCGGCAACAACACCTGGCCGGCCCTGCACGCCGGCACGGTCGTTTTCACCACCGACCGCGGTGCCACCCGCCTCCAGCGGGACGTCACGCAGCAGGTCTACCGGGCCCGGCTCGCCTGACCCGTCCCGGACGCCCCCGCCGGCCCGCCCGGTGGGGGCGTCCGCATCCCGGCGCCCGCGGTGTGGCGGGCGAAGCCGGCGCACGGCTCCCGCGGAGACGGCGCCGGTGCGCGGGTCAGGTGCTGTGGACGCGTAGCCGTGCCCAGGAGTTGTTGGCGTAGCCCTTGGGGTTCCACAGCTGCTGCGGGGTTTCGGGTTGGGTGGTGCCGGTGGTGTCCCAGGCCCGAGCGGTGACCTCGGTGGTGCCCGCGGGCAGCTGGAGGAGGCTGTGCCAGTGCTGCCATGCCCAGGGCCCGGCCGGAGGGTCCAGGTTCGCCTGGGTCCAGGTGCGGCCGTGGTCCAGGGAGACATCGACGCGGGCGATGGTGCGGTCCTCGCCGGCGTACGCGTAGCCGGTGATCGGTGTGAGGCCGGCGGGGACGTGGGCGCCGTCGTCCGGGGAGAGGATGTCGCAGGTCACCGGGGCGGGCCCGAGGGGGATTCCGAGACCGGGGCGGGACGTGGAGGGCTCTGGGTCCGGCGGAAGGAGGCGGTAGGCGACGGCCTGGAAGTAGTTGTCGGAGGGTTCGGGGGCCGCGGTGATGTGGCAGAGCCATTTGACGCTCCGAGCGCCGATCCAGCCGGGGACGACCACGCGCAGCGGGGCGCCGTGCACGGTCGGCAGCGGCTGTCCGTTCATGGCCCAGGCCAGCAGCACCTCCGGGGAGAGGGCCTTGCCCATGGGTACGGAGGCGCCGAACGGCTGGTGCGGGTCGACATCGGATGCGAGGTCGGGAGCGCCGAAGGCGACATGGGCGGCATCGGGCCGGGGACCGGCGGCGGCGAGGATGTCGGCGAGGCGTACACCGGTCCAGCGGGCTGTGGACACCGCGCCCGGACCCCACAGGTGCTCCCCGGGGAGCGGCCGCACCGCGGCGAGGGCGGCACGCCGGTTGCCTGCGCACGCCAGGGTTGCTGTCACGTCGGACACGGGGAAGCGTCCCTGCAGCTCCTCCATCGACAGCTGCAGTGGCCGCGCGACCAGGCCGTCGACCGTCAGTCTCCACTGCTCGGCGTCGATCTCCGGGACCGGCCCGTGGTTGCGGACGTAGAACGCGTCCAACGGCGTGAGCAGTGCGTCTGCCAGCGCATGTCGCGGTGGTTCGGCGTTGAAGGGCTGGTCTTCGTGCACCAGCATGTCGTCTCGTTTTCCCCACAGTCCCACTGCCGCCGGGTACCCGGTCGGTGCGCCGGGGATGCGCGCCGTCGCCGGACCTCGCTCGATTGGTCCCGGCGGCAGTCCGGCCCGGAGCCGGGCGGCGGAGGTGGGGGACAAGTGGAGCGGGGCGTGACGGGGGCGGCGCCGGCCTCACCCCCCAGCAGTAGCGCGGAAGCGCGCCAACGACCTGCTGTCAGCGCTGGGGGTCCGATCCGCCGCCGAGGCCGCAGGTGCGTGCCCGCCTCTGCGCCACGCTCGTTCACCCATGGCTTCCGGGGCGCGGGGGAACATCCCGTAGGCAACCACCGGCCGGATCGGGTTCGTTGTGGTCAGCTGCGTCCCTGTGGCCGGACGCGGGAAGCCCTGGCTACGCCTCGCCCCGAACCACGGCGACGGAGCAGTGCGCGTGATGGAGCAGGGCCTGGCTGACCGAGCCGAGCAGCAGGCCGGTGAAGCCACCGCGTCCGCGTGCGCCGACCACGACCAGCTGCGCGTCGTGGCTTGCGTCGATCAGGGCCACGCGGACCCGGGAGCGCACCAGGCGCCGCTCCACGGTGACACGGGGATAGCGGCTCTGCCACGGGGGCAGGGCGTCGTCCAGCAGTTGCTGCTCCTCCGTGCGCAGCCGCTCGATGTCGACCAGCATGGTCAACGGGTCGCCGGGCCCTTCGTAGGCCCGTCTGCCCCAGGTGTTCCACACGTGCAGGGCGAGCAGGCCCGCACCGCGCACGGCCGCCTCGGCGAAGGCGAATGCGACGGCTTCTGCGCCCGCCGGCGAGCCGTCCACCGCGAGCAGCACAGGACCGGTCGGGTTGGGTCCGCCTCGTACCACGAGCACCGGGCAACGGCCGTGGGCGGCCAGATGCACGGCGGTGGAGCCGAGCAGCAGGCTGCCGAACGCGCTCAGGCCGCGGCTGCCCACCACGACGAGGGAGGCGGTACGCGACTCGATCTCCAGCACCGTCAGCGGCTCGCCGACGGTGACCTCGCGGGTGATGTCCAGGTGTGGCGCGACCTGGCGGGCCCGCTGTTCGGCGCCGGCCAGTGTGCCGTCCACGAGCTCGCGCACCCCCGCCGCGGCAGGGTTCCAGGGCGGCACATCGGGCGATGGACGGAGCGAGGGCCACCCGAAGGCATGCACCAGCCGCAGGGCGGTCCCGCGCAGTACGGCCTCATGTGCGGCCGTCCGGACCGCTTCGAGACTGGCCGGTGAGCCGTCGACTCCCACAACGACCGGGTCGGCCATCGCCGCGCCTCCTTGTCGAAGGGCCGTTGCTGTCTGCCGGTTCCGGCCTTCCTCCAGCCTCTGCCACCATGCCGCGCGGCGCATCCGGCCATGGGCTCTCCGGCCGAGCGGGCGGCGCCCGGTGCGCCTGCGCGAGGCGGCCGCGCTGCCGATGTCCTCGGCGGCCCGGAGAAGACCGGCCGGGCGCCGTCGGGCACCGTGGACGGGCATGCGCGGGGTCGTCAGCCGCATCGGGGTTCGCGGCCGTGCTGCCGGACCGGGCCAGGATGACCAGCGCGTGCGCCGGCGCGGTGAGTGACCGGCCGACGCGTCCCGTTCAGGTGCGCACCAGCGGTGACCTGTCGAGGATGACGATGCCGGTCACGGCCAGTGCCGCGCCGAGGATCTGGACGGCCAGGTATCGGGACGTGGCCAGGCGTTCGTGGAGGACGGCGGCACCGATCAGGACGGCGCCGATCGGCTCAAGGGTGTCGATGAGGGGGAGGCTGACCGCCAGGGATCCCGCCTGGAACGAACTCTGTGCCAACAGCAACCCCGCTCCGCCGACGAGCAGCAGCGCGTACGGCTCCCAGTGCACCAGCGCGGCCAGGCCCCGGTCCCGGAACAGACCTGCCGCGCTCTTCGTCAGCGCGTCCAGCAGCGCGAAGAGCAGCCCGGCGGCTGCCGCGTACACACCCGCGCGGACCCGCCCGGAGGTCCGTAGCCCCGCCGGCACCAGCACGGTGACGCAGGCCGCGACCACTGCCAGGCGCGGCAGCCATTCCCAGATGCCGGGGCGGGTTCGTACGCTCGGCAGACCACCGTCGAACCGGCCCCCGCCCGGGCACCCCCGGCCTCGCCGTCACACGCGCCGCCCTCCGGCGGTGACGGCCGTCCCGGCACACTGCTGCGAGGGTGGCCGTGTGCGGGGATGTCATTGGGCGGGGAGGCGCACCGAGTAGATGGACGGTGTGTCGAGCCTGCGGGAGACGAGCATGGCGCCGGTGACTGCGAAGAGCAGGGGGACCATCAGGGCGTCGATGGTGCGGGTGAGTTCCAGCATCAGGACGACGGCGGCGATGGGGGCCTGCATGGCGGCGGCGAGGACCGCGGCGGCGCCGATGACCGCGAAGCCGGCGGCCGGGGCGGGCCAGGCGTGTGCCCAGCCCTGCCCTGCGAGGGAGCCGAGCAGGGCACCGGTGGCGATGGTGGGGGTGAACAGTCCGCCGCTGGCCCCGCTGCCCAGGCTCCCGGCGGTGGCGATCGGCTTGAGGAGGAGCAGCGCCACCAGGAGAGGGGCGGCGAGGTGCGAGGTGAGGGTGAGCTGGACGATGTCCTTGCCGTTGCCGAGCAACTGCGGGTAGGGGACGGCCAGCACGCCGACCGCGGTGAACACCAGCAGCGGTGTGACCGGCAGCCACCGCCCGGTGGGCCGGTGTTCGTGGGCGATCCGGATCATCCGCACCCAGCCGACCGCGATCAGCCCGGCGAGAGGCCCGATCAGGACGGCGAACACGGTCAGGGACGTGGACAGTCCCACTTCGGGCAGGTGGTAGGTGGGTCCGGTGGGCAACACCGTCCAGGCGACCGCGGTGGCGACACAGGAGGCGGCCAGGGCCGGCAGGGCCAGCCGCAGCGACAGGACGCCGAGCATCACCTCCAGCGTCAGCAGCGCCCCGCCCAGGGGGACGTTGTAGACGCACGCCATGCCGGCACCGGCACCGCAGGCGGCGAGCAGCCGGCGGTGCGCGGTGTCCAGACGGGCCCAGTCGGACAGCCGGGAGGCCAGCGCCGCGCCGGCTTGCCGCGGTGCCCCCTCGCGCCCCAGTGACGCCCCCATGCCGACGATCACGACGGACAGGATCGCGGTGCTCAGACTCCGCCGCAGGGGCAGATGCCCCTTGTCCCGCCACAGTGCCGTGCTCACCTCCGAGCCTCCGGGCCCCGTCCACCACCGCAGCAGCCACCAGCCGATCCCGGCCACCGCCCCCGCGGCGGCCAGGGCCGCCACCCGGCGTGACGCACCAGCCTGCTCGACGGCGGTCAGGAAGCTGCCGGACCGGGAGGAGTACGTCACGTGGGCGACCACGTTCAGCAGCGCCATCAGGGCGGCACCCGCACACCCCGCGAGCACACCTGTGGCCGCGACCAGCATCCAGAACCGCGCGGACAGCGCAGGGACGTCCGCCGGCGCGACAAGGTTCGGCTGCTCCAGCATTCCCGCGTCGCCGGACTCGTCCCTCCCGCGGTCACTGCCTGGTCCGCCATCCATCGCTTGCCTTTCCTCGGGAAGCCGGGCGCCACTGGGTCCTCGCCGGGCATCGTCTCCCGGGCCGGCAGTCCGAAGGGGTGCCCAGCTCGCGTGTCGCGCCGACCGCACAGGCCGGGCCTCCAGGGGCCATGAGTGTCTGCGCCCGGCTGGTCCCCCCTCCCGGGCGGAAGCGGTTCCGTGCGGTCCGCGAGCAGGCGATGGCCAGCTTGAAGCCCGGCGCCTGCTCCGCAAGGGCGGCCTGGGTCGCCACTCCCATGGCCTCGGGCCACGGCGGACACCGATCCCACCGCTGCCTGCAACCGCGACGATCGCGGGGCAATCCGCAACCGCTGATCCTCCGAATGAGGGATGTGCGCCGGGTTGGACGGCCCCGTCCCAGGGGCCGGCCCGGCGGATCGGAGGGGATCGTGGTCGCCGCGGGCCGTCGACCTCATCAGGTCGGCCAACTCGTCGGCCGACGCGATCTGTCGAGCGGAGGACCTCGCAACGGGCTGCGAAACTGTGGGAAGCGTCATGCGGTCAAGGTGCAGCGATTCTCCCCAGCTTGCTACTCGCACCGGTTTCGCATTGTTTTGCGCTGCGCCCGGCCCCCACCCAGCGGCCCGTGACGATGCACGCGCCCTGTACTCCGTGGTGCCGGGCGAAGAACCGGGGCGCGTCACTGGGTGTCCGTCGACGCGCCGCCCTCGCCACCTCCTCCCACAAGGCCGGCCGCGCCAACGACGCCTTCCGCATCCGCCGCGACGAGGAGTTGAGAGATCCGTTTTCTGGTCGGCGGGAATGGTCCGCCGGTGTCGGACGTGAGGTCGGCCTTCCGGAGGCTTCTGGGTGGTGATCCTCCGGGCCCCAACGGAAGATGGTGCCTGCCACCGGTTCGCATACGTACCTGAAGGAGATGGCCTGTGTGCCCTGCCCATCCACGCCCGTCCCGGCTCCGCGGATCCTCCCTGTGGCTGGCCGCTCCACAGCCTGATCGCCTGTGCTGGCGGGACCCTCTGCGGCATTTGAGCTCCAGCGGAAGGTGATGGCGTGGAGACCCCTGACAGGCCTCGCCGGCACCCACGGGTGCCATGGGCCTCGCGACGTGTCCGCTCACTGGCGACGGTGCTGCCGATCCTGCTCGTCCTCTTGGTGACGACGGTGTTCCTCGCCCGGTTCGGCACCGAGGACCTCACCGGGGCGCTGACCTACGCGGGTCGCATTTCGGGCGCGCTCCTTCTCCTTGCCTCGGCCGTCATACTGCTGGGCTCCGTCGCGGTGGTGGACCACTGGTTCCGGCGCAGATGTGGCTCGTCCGGAATGGTGGCGCTCTTCGGTACGGTCACAGCAGCGTCGGTCAACGCCTTGCTGTTGGTCACCACGGTCACGGACGGGGACTCCATTCCCTACCTGGCGCTCTGGTGTCTGCTCATGGCGGGCTCCGTCTGGGCGTCCGTCATGGTGTACCGGAGTTCCGCCGTGATCCCGGCTCCCAAGCGGGTGGCGACTGCAGTGATCATCTCCACGGGTATCGCCCTCGCCAACTTCAGCTACACCGAGCTCTATCAGCCGTCTCATCAGGAGGCCAGTCCGGTCATCCGGATGGCCGTGGGACAGCCCGTGAAGAAGCCGGACGGTACCGCGTTCGCCCTGCCGGTCGACATCACGCTTGAGAACCACAGCGAAGTGGGCTTCTATGTGTTCGGCACGCAGTTCCATGTCATGGGATACCGGGTGCCTTTGAGTCTCACGGACCGGCTTGCCCTTGAGTGGCGCAGCGACGTGCGGTCCTCCAACCCGCTCTCTCGCAGGGAGATCCATGAGCCCGGCCAACTGGTCGAGGCGAGCGAGTGGATGTCCGCCGGCCAATGGATCGAGCCGGGTGGCACATTCGCCACCCAGGAGCTTGTGGAGCTGCCCGCCAGCACCCCTTACGACCAGTTGTCGCTGTACGCGACAGCGAACTTGGCGCGCAAGGACCGGCTGGGTCTGGAGCAGGAAGTTCGGAGCGGGTACTCCTGGGATCGCACATACCATGTACCGAAGTGGCAGCAGGGCAAGGGCGACTACGTCATCTACCACGGCCGGATTCGCGAGAACAATGCGATCGCCGAGCACACTAGAGACCCGCGCTACGTCACCCTCTGGTGGGTTTTCTCACCCCACAGCGTCGACCTCTACGCCAGTATCAAACGCCTGGGGGAGGAGGACCGCATCCTTCCTGCTTCGGAGATGTACGAACTGAACAACCGGTACGGCATCGTCGACGCCGTCGCGGGCCGGCTCGATCAGACGCTCTGGAACATCAAGCAGGCGTGACCACCGGAACCGGAAGAGGTGCCAGCACGCTGCGCGAGTAACAGCCCAGGCGCTCCAGCCAGGCCACAAGGGCGAGAGAGGCGTTCAAGCGATCCCAGGCGTAGGGGTTCCCCACGCCGAGTACGGCCTCTGTCAGGGCTCGACACAGCGTCTCGACATCGAAAATCTCGGGAACGAGAGGATGGCTGGCGGACCGGCACAGATCAATGAGTTCGGCCCCGTGGGTCTGCAGGCCGCGTGTGTGGAGCTCGTCGAAGGGGACTTTAACGGTCCGGTCGCGGATCCGTGACGGGAGCAGATCTGCCATTGCCTCACGCAGCACAGCTTTGGGGCGGCCTGGCTGAAAGGTCACCTCGGGCGGCAGGCGGCACATGGTTCCGATGACGTCGGGGTCCAGAAAAGGATGGGAGAGGAAGAATCCGTCCCGTTCGGCACGAAACCAGGAGAGGGGATCCGGAGCGGCAATGTAGTTGGCCGCTTCGTAGCAGGACTCCTCAGGCTTGCGTCCGAACATGAAACGGCTTTCCGCCCTGCCTGCGCCCCGGTACCCGTACGCCCGGGCGAAGTCGGACCTCAGCCATCGCGGGCGGGTGAAGTTCCCGAGGCCCCGAAGGACGGTTCCCCGGCCGCGGAGCAACCTGCCGACGCGCTCCACGGTCAGCGGAAGACTCGGCTCCACCACGGAGCGCAGGACGATCTCCCGTAGCGTGCGTTCGCTTGCCTCCGCCCAGGCTTGCGCCTGTACCACCATGCTTCGCAACTGTCCCTGCCGCACCAGTCTGTGCAGGTGCAACAGGTTGGCGTCCGCGATCGGATCGGCGCCGCAGCCGGTCAGGAGAGTCTCACAGCCCAGTTCTGCGGCCGCGGTGTGGAGCCTGGCCCAAAAGGGGGCACGGAAAGCATGCGCGTAAGGCTCGTCCGGGTCGCCTGCGTGGTGCTCGAAGTCGTCGAAGTCGGCGATGTCTCCGGTCTCGATGATCAGCAAGCGGGCCGAGGGGGCATAACAGCGGATCGCCAGCACGGCTTCGTCGAGATAGGGCTGCTCCTGGGACAGCTCCCCTGCACCGAAGCGCCCGGCGACGAGGACCAGACTTCCAGGCTCATCCTGCCGGGCCGCCAGTCTCCTCGCCACGAGCAGAGCCACGCTGGTGGAGTCGGTACCCCCCGAGACATGGCATGCGGTCATCCCACCCACCCGGCGGTCGACAGCCCGCTCCAGCGCCGCGCGGAGACACTCTGCGGCGCTGCGTCGAGTTTCCGTGCCCGGTGCGGAGACGGCGCCGGCCAGGGCGTGGCGTCGCAGCGATTGGCTGCGTATCCGTCCGTTGACCGAGAGTTCCACCACCTCCCCGCCCAGGACTCGCTGCACGCCGGCGAAGGGGGTGAGCCGTGTGTGGAGCTGTGCCATGTTCCCGGTCAGGTACCGGCACATGTAGCGCGGCTCGAGTCGCGCGCCACAGCCCAGTCGGCGCGCGGATGTGCTCACGCCCGTGACGCGGCCTCCGGACTCCCTGAGGAACAGCGGTATACGGGCCTGCCCGTCGCGTACGAGCTGAACGCGGTCGCCGTACACCAGCACAGCCGCATAGTCACCGGTCGGCGGAGAGCGGTCGGCTCCAGGTCGGGAGAAGTCGTCCAGGAGGCGGCGTGCGCCTGCTTCCCGACCGGATACGGAGCCCACCCAGCCGACGACCGCCGCGGTGCCGACCGGGGAGTGCACAGTCGTCACCAGTCCCCGCCGCACCATCGAGCTGCTGACCGAGAGCGACGGCGCTCCGTCGGTCAGCTCCAGGTGGACGGCTTCCATCTCACTGCCCTCCGCCCTTGAGCGAGAGCACGCGTGCAAAGGCATGACCGCCCGGATCCGCGTCAGGAATGCACACCCCGCCGCAGGATGTCCATGCGTGCATCGCGAACGGATGCTCCCGCATGCCGACGTGGAGTGCGGCCCTCAAACCACGGCGCCGCAGCAGAATGTAAGCCGTAAGAGCCTGGGTTTTGCAGTCGTCGCCGACCAGCCAGCTTCTCCTGCCGTGGGACTGCACGGCTCGCTTCAGCGAGGCCAGGCATGGGGCGGACGCGGTGTCCGCACGTGCGTAGTCCGGTGCGAGCAGTGACAGGACCCGAAGGGTCCGCCCGAACCCGATGGTCCGGGTCAGCAGGTCGATTCCGCGCAGCCAGGCCCCGACCTCACGGTACGAGTACTCTCTCCGCCTGGGTCGGGCGCATCCGGCGCGGACCAGTTCGTCGAGGAGTTCTGCCCGGTCTTCGGGTTTCCCGTCAGCGAACCGCAGGATGTCTGCCGTCGACACTCCGAGGAAACGCGTTCGGCTCCAGTCGGCGATCAGCGCGCCACCGGACACCTCAACTATATGGCAGTACGGTGACAGGATCTCCGCAATCGCAGTCAGTGCATCAGTTCTCTCTGCCACCGTGAATCCTCCGGAGGTGGACTGGACTGTGGCCCGCCACCAGTTCCGGCGACGGGCTCACAGAGTAATTCCTCGTCCTCTTTCAGAACTGGTACCCATGGCCGTCGTAATGGCCTCCGGAGAACCCTCGGATCAGGCGACCATCACCGAGACAGACGAGCCGCCGCGGCCGGCGACGCCGCATCAGGCGAAGAATCATCGCTTACCTCCCGGATCGGGCAGCGTGCGATTTCAGGCTATCGCGCGACGCCCGGCGCGCAACTGGAACGCCACGTCCCGGCGCGCGCGAGGAGGATGCGGCCGCGCCTGTCGTCGCGCTACCAATGCCTGGCCTGTTTGCCGCGCCGAGAAACCTTCCGAGCGCGGGAAGGCGGGGATGACCAACCTGTCCCACCCTTTTGTCCCGCAGGTGAGGGAGCGTAACGTGAGAGGGGTACGGACCAGGACTCCCGTGGGGGAGCACCGGCCTGACGGCCCACTGCGGGTGGAAGCAGACCCGGTGCAGCCCCGGTGCACACCCGGCGGACTGTCGGCGCAGAACTCCGCGGCAGAGGAGGTCGATCATGGCCCGCACCGATTCCGTCGTCACGCCTTCGATTCCCGGCACTCTCAAGCCGGGCGGCGTCGAGTCGGAGAACCATCCCTGGAAGATACGTCTGGTCGAGCATCCCGAGCGCTTCGAGTCGCCCTTCTTCCGCGCCGCGAAGCAGGCGGCGCACAAAATCCTCGACGAGACGAACGACGCGAACCTGCCGTACGGGCCCAGGCCCGTCGAACCCGACCACTGGGAGATGCATCACGGTGGAAGCCTGTGGGTGAAGACGGCGGGTGGCTGGCGGATGTACCGGGCCCGTGTGGGCATCGAGTGGAGCATGCAGTTCTGCGCCGAGCCGTCGAAGATCGACCGGCTGCGTCAGGACGCGGCCGAACTCGTGGCGGCCTTCCCGCTGACCCTGCCTGCCCTGGCGAACCTTGGGTACGAGGAGGCCGAACAGCTGCTGCGCACGCCGATCACGGACGCCGACGACGTGGAGGCGTGGACCGACTCCCTGTTCAACGCGTGCGTGCCGATGAGCCACGGAAACCACCAGGGGATCTTGCCGCAGGTGCCCGGTGAGCACCACTACCCCTGGCCCGTGAAGGGTGCGGACTTCTTCCGGTACGGCGACTTCCAGCTGTGGGTGGTCCTGCCCGACGGAACGCATGGAGCTGTGACCCCAGTGGACCGGCGGGGGTCCGGTGACGGGCATGTGCGCCTGGTGCACGCCCCTGAGAGCAGCCGGGCGGCGGACACACTGGCTGAGGCGCAGGAGCTCGGGCTGATGGCAGTCCTGCCGCCGAACAGCTCCGCCGCGCTCCAGGCGTTCGCCGGGCAGATCGAGTCAGGACGGCGCAGTGCGGCCGGGCCGCCGGTCGGGCGCCGGTCACGCGGTAACGGCCAGGGAAGTGCCCGGGCCCCAGGCTCCTGACGCGAGGAGCTGACATACCGTACAGAACCGCTTGATGTGCTCTGCCTACGCCGGGTTGTCTGCCGAGCCCTCGGCGCGTTCCACGGCGGCGCGCGATGTCGGGGCAGGAACGGATCGCCGAGCACCGCGTCCGGCCATCCGGCCCAGCGCGGCAGCCGCCTGGGTGAGACTCCCGGCTCCCGGATGGCCGTTGTTGCCGGGCGCATCCACCGTCTTCAGTATGTACACCACCCAAATCGCGGGCGGCAGGAATCGCCCGGAGCCTGCGGCTGGTCGATGCCTGTGCGGCATCCTGCCGCCGTACATCCTCGACAGACTCGCAGAGGCGGACGACCCCCGGGTACGTGAGGCCGCTCAGCGCACCCTGGAAATCGACACCGAGTTCCGGGAGAACCGGCTGGCCGTGCCCAGTCTGGCGGCGCCCGCCCCAGCCGTTGACTTCATCCTCAAGCGAACGGTCTACGACGCCCATCACGGCCTTGCGCTGCCCGGCGACGTCGTCAGGAACGAAGGCGCCGACCCTGTCACGGACGGGACCGCGAACCGTGCCTACGACAGCCTCGGCCTCACGTTCGCCTTCTACAAGGAGGCGTACAACCGCCACTCGATCGACGACGCCAACCTCCCGCTGGATGCCAGCGTCCACTACCGCCGAAGTTTCAACAACGCGTTCTGGGACGGCGAACGCATGGTCTTTGGTGACGGCGACGGTCTGGTCTTCAACGACTTCACCATTTCCCATGACATCGTCGGCCATGAGCTCACTCACGGTGTCACGCAGTACACCGTCGGCCTGGTCTACGAGGGCCAGTCCGGTGCCCTCAACGAGTCGATCTCTGACGTCTTCGGCTCCCTGGTCAAGCAGTACGCACGTCGCCAGACAGCCGAGGAGGCTGACTGGCTCATCGGCGCCGGTATCTTCACCCCGGCGGTGCACGGCCAGGCTCTGCGTTCCATGAAGGCTCCGGGCACGGCCTTCAACGATCCCCGGTTGGGCGGCAAGGACCCGCAGCCGGACAACATGGGCGGCTATGTGGACGACCCTCTGGATCACGGGGGCGTTCACACCAACTCCGGTATCCCCAACCACGCCTTCTACCTGGTCGCGAGCGCCATCGGCGGATTTGCGTGGGAGCGGGCTGGTCAGATCTGGTACGACACGATCACCTCCGGTGGGTTGTCCCCGAACGCCGATTTCAAGGATTTCGCCCGGGCGACGGTCGTCGCCGCACAGAGCCGCTATGGGAAGGGACCGGAGCACGAGGCGGTTCTCAAGGCCTGGTCGCAGGTGGGCGTCAACGGTAATGGCTGATCTGGTCTCCCCGCGCGGCTGTGCCAGTCCACCATGCTGATGACATGCGCATTCGGGTGATCAGAAGCGGTGGGCTGCTCGGGATGCCGCGCCGGGCCGAGGTGGACACGTCCGGCCTACCAGACTCGGCCGAGCTGGAGCGCCTCGCACTCGAAGTCGTCACTGAAACGCCCTCCGGGGCCGCTCCAGGCGTGCCCGACGGATACCAGTACATCGTGACGGTGGACGACCGTCGCAGCGTTCAGTTTGCCGACCCGGGACTGAGCGATGCGCAGCGGGAGCTGGTCGAGCGCGTACTGGGGGAGGGGGCGTAACGCCCACCTCGACGTCCGTGACCCGGGCGAGTCAGACGCGTCGGGGCGGGCCAGCCCGTGATCCCTCACTGTTCCTCGTCCAGCTGCACTCACTGATGCTGGGCGGCCCGCGGCCTGAGCACCGAACCGTGATCTCTGGAGGATGACCGATGCCGTTGAAGGACTACGGGGTTCTGGCAGCCGGCGCCGTTGCACGCCGCCGCGAGGGAGCCCACGACACCCCGCACTACCAGATCCAGCTGCGTGACCACAGCGGCACCGACTTCCGGGCTGCGGTCAACGTGCTGTCGCAGCAGGCGCCCCCAGATCTGCTGTACCTCGTGGACGACAACTTCCGGCACCCCTTGACCCAGCAGTTGCCTCCCGCGGGCAGCGGCTGGACCGGGTTGTCTTCGGAACCGGGCCGGGCGGCGATGGACTTCATCCGCGGCAACCTGTTCGATCCCGCCGCCATGCGGCCCATTGCCCCTGACCTGCCGGGGCTCGACAACGACCTGGCTGATCTGCTGGACCACTACGTGCTGCGCGCCGTCGCCGACCCCACCATCGCCGTGTACATCTTCGGCCAGCGCTTCGGACCGGAACCGGGGATCCCGGACAAGGTCTTCCACTTCCTTCCCGGGAACGGCGTCCACGATGTCCATATGAATCAGGGCAACCGCGGGCGCTTCGTCAGCGACGACGGCGTGTGGCAAGACGGAGGGCTACTGTTCCACCTGCCCTCCGAGTCCCGGTGGGTCGCCATCTTCCTCGCCTTCCAGTCGCAGGCCTGGCACACCGACGACACCACCGGCCACGCTCTCGCCGCCGTAGCGCCGTCGACCGCCGGCGAAGGCGAGGGCACCATGCGAATCATGGCCGCTCGGGTCAATCCTGTCGGCCCGGCTCCCAAGCCGGGAACCATCACCTTGCTCAACGCGTCTGCAGACGCAGTCGATCTGACAGGCTGGTGCCTGGCCGACGGCCACAAGCGCCGAACCGCCCTTCCCGCCGGCCAGGTGGACGCCGGCGCCACCGTCACCATCCCGGTGAGCGACGGGTTCGAACTCGGCAACCACGGAGGTGCCATCACCCTTCTCGACGCCGCAGGGCTGAAGGTCCACGGCGTCGCATACACCGGACGACAAGCCGCCCGCGAAGGGCAGACCATCGCCTTCTGACGGCTGTTCCCGGCACAGTTGACGTACTGCCGCTCGTCGCCGCCGAACGCCTCGTCAGGGGAAGGCCGGCCAGGAGCCGGGGTCGACGTGGTCGTTCTCGGGCACCTGACTGTGCCCGTACCATCCTCCCCTGGTTTCCCAGACCGACTCGGATCGGTGCGAGGTCAGGTCCTTGGGCACACCCATGGGAAAGGTGTCGGGCACACCGAGCGAGCTGATCCAGGCATGCAACTCCGGCCATCCCTTGCACGGGGTGTCCACGAGTCGAGAGAAGACCTGACCGTGCCAGCGGCAGAAGGGGAAGAAGAGTGCCTCGATCTGGACCACGACCTTGCCCGCCCGGTTGGTCCGGGTGCCACCAGCGGAGTCCTTGAGGGCCTTGGCGCGGGAGTCAGCGGGAAAGAACTGGGCGAAGGTGCCCTCGAACGGGTCCCAGAGGATGTGCGGCGCTATGCTCTTGGCTTCCTCTGAGAAGTATCTCTTGAGCTCGCCGAACGGCTTGAGGTCGTGCGGATGCGCGGCGCTGGCCTCGAAATCTCCGGTGAAGTGGGCGATGGCCTTGGGCGGGAAGCCCTGGTCGGTGGGAGCGTGATCTCCCAGGTCGACCTTCACCGCAGCGGGCATGAACAGTACAGACATGGCGGACCCCAGTGATGCCTCCGGCAGGCGGTTCCGCGGGTGAATCACAGCGGTCGGACCGGCCAGCCGGGCTCGGACAGTGGCATTACCCGCACAGTCACGACACCCGCCTTACGCAAGCAGGTCTCGCGCACGGGATCCCTTCCAGACTACTCCCGCCAGTGCGATACCACGTCGGGGCCTGGTCTGGTGACGCCACGGCCAGAGCGTGGTGCAGTTGGCTGTGACCTGGCCGTTGCGTGTGACTTGGGCGCCAGTGGTTCCGGTGGCATTCCGGGATTTGGCGGGCCTGCGTGAACCGCTCTCGTTCCTCTGGGCCTCATCGTCGGTGTCCATGTCTTTGGAGTATTCGCCAGTGGCCAGTGCGGTGGCGGTATCTGCCTCCTCGGCCGGGTCGCAATCAACCTCTGTTGATCGCTTGGGACGCCTCCGGTCCGTCAGTAGCGTCACGGCCCGCACCGCGTCGGTGAAGGCGACGAGTGAGGTTCTCTCAACGGAGACCACGTCTGCCGGCCGTTGACTCGTCGGGGTGCGGGTGGCAGCCTGCCGGCGATCACAAACGGTCTGGTCACGGGGGAGTCCATGCCTTGCTTCAAAGCCGTCCTCTTCGACTGGGTCGGAACTCTCATCGTCCCGAAGTGGGGGTCACCGAGGAGCGGCTGCACCTCGTCCTCGCAGCCTGCGGCCTTCGCGCGCGCTGACGGTACGTGCTCGTGAAATGGCGTCGAGTGACCCACCGTGGATCGGCCAGCGCGGGTCCGGTTGCGATCAGGTGTGAAGCCCCTGGTAGGACAGGTCTCTCCACAAGATCATGTCCGCAACCGCCAGAGGCTTCACTTCGGTCACCCGTGTTGCCTCGCTCGACGTTCCGCGCCACGCCGTGGAGTACCTGTCCTGTCCCGTCTGCTGGCGGTGCACCGGCGGCGAGTCGGCACTGCGCGCGGCAGCCGGGCGCTCGGCCCTTTCCGCCAGGCGGTGCTGGTGCTGCGCTGGTTCCGTGAGCGCGGTTGTGTGCACCGCCTGGCCTGCGATGCCGACGTCTCCCAGGGCCACCTGCTACCGCCACCTGCACGAAGGCATCGACGTACTCGCCGGACCTGCGCGAAGTCCTGGACCGCTGCCGACGCCAGGGCGTGGCCATGGTGCGCTCGACGTGCCAGCGGACCATCACGCCGTTGCCGCCGTAGCGGGCGTGGTGCTCGGTCATGAAGTTGCTGGACCAGGACTCCGAACTTCTTCGGGTCCGAGGCGCAGGCGGTGCGGCGCCCCCACCCTGCGATGTCACGGGCGGCGAAGGTCGCGTTCACCAGCTTCGCCACGGCGCCCCACGACGGGAACGCCCAGAGAACCGCATGTTGGTCAAGTCTCGAACGGCCACACGGATTTGGCCTGGCTTACGCTACGGTCCTCCCCTGTGGTCACGCATTGCCCTTCGCTCCTTTCTCACACCATGGATCGGCGGTACTGGTGAGATCTCGGATACGGGGCCTTCGTGCGCGGCTGTGGGCGCTGCTCGCCGTCGCCACGACGGTCGGGGTCGCCGCCGGCTTCGCCGCACTGGTGGCGACCGCATGGGCGGTCGCGCTGCCGATGGGGGCCCGGGCCGATGTCGCAGGCTCCGCCGCGGATGTGATCGTCATCACGAAACCGGCGTCGGACACCGTCGACCCAGCCCGGCTCAACTCCTTCCTCGAGCACGCCGTCAGCACTGACGCGCCGGGCGTGTTCACCATCGCCGAGGTGGCGAGCTCCAAGGCGTACAAACTGCCCACCAGCACCAACGACGACATCACCGAGATCTACGCGGTCGACGTGCCGGCCGTCCGGGACCACTCGGTCCTGTCCGCCGGGGTCTGGCCGGAGGCGGCGACCGTCGCGGGGCCGGGCGCCGCCCCGACGGGCTCACCGGCCGCCTGCACCAAGGTGATGGACATTGGCAGCACGATCGACGGTGCCGCGCCGCCGCCGTGCGCCGTCGTGCCGGCCGCGCTGCCGACCGCCGTCGCGAGCCGGCTGAACCTGCACGTCGGAGATCACCTGACGGTCTCCTCCTCGCCCGGCTATCCGCCGGTCACCTTCGCGATCGTCGGCGAGTACCAGCTGAGTTCCGCGGCCGCTCAGCCGGCGCTGGCCTGGAACGAGACGCCGGCCGGCATCCACTACGGGTCGGTGGTCACCACCTTCGGACCGATGGCCGTGGCTCCGGGCGCGTTCGCCGTGGGAGCGCTCCCGTACGGGAAGATCCAGTGGACTCTGGTGCCGGTCGGTGCGCCTTCCACCGGCACGCTGCACGCCGCGATCACCGCGATCGCCGCGGACAAGCGGCTCTCCGACCAGGGCTACCTACGCAACCCGCTGCTTGCCGACGAGCTGTCCGACGTGGGTCGGCGCACCACGGCCGCCGAAGCGCAACTGCTGGCCGCCGCAGTGCTGTTGGGCCTGCTGGCCGGACTGTCCGTGGCCGCCGCGGCGGGCAACCTGGTCGGCCGCGGCGCGGCCCAGGCCGCGCTGATGCGCTCGCGGGGCGCGCCGACCTGGAAGCTGGCCGCGGTCTACGTGCCCGACATCGCAGTGCTCTTCCTTGCCGCGGCCGCGGGAATCCTCGCCCAGGGGCCACTGCTGGGCCGCGCGGTGCTGCGCCTGGCGGCGCCGGCCGGAGGGCCGGCCGGGCTCCCCGGACCGGGCCTCGGCCAGTCCACGGCCGGCTGGACCGCCGGCGCCGCGGTGGCCGGCGTCGCCGCCGCGATCGTGCTGCTGCGCGCCGTCCGCGCCGCGCTTCCGGCCCAGGTGGCGGCCGCGGCCGGGCGGCAGGCGGCGGTGACCGGGATGGTCCGGGCCGGGGCCGACGTGGCCCTGCTGGGCCTGGCCGCGGTGGCCCTGTGGCAGGCCGCGAACACCGGCCTCGCCACCGACGGCACGGACGGCGGCACCAGCGTGGTGCTGATCACGGCCTGCGCCCCGGCACTGGCCGTGGCGGCCGGTGCGGCCCTGTGCGGCCGGCTGGTGACCGGAGCGGCGCTGCTGAGCGAGCGGTTCGGCGCGCGCGCCCGTACGCTGCCGGCCCGGCTGGCCGCCTGGGAACTGGCCCGGACCCCGCTGCGGCACGTGGTCCCGGCCCTGCTGTCGGTGGCCGCCGTCGCAGGATGCGGGTACGCCGTGGCACAGCACGCCAGTTGGCAGCGCTCCGCGCAGGACCAGGCCGAATTCCAGGTCGGCGCCGACGTCGCGCTGCAGCTGGGCCGGGCGGCGGCGCTGGACGAGGCGGGCCGGCTGACCCGGGCCGCCGGGGTGCTCGACGCGACCCCGGTGTACCGGTCCCTGCCGGAGACGGGCCCGGCCGTGGTCGGGCTCGACGCGGCCACCGCAGCGCGCACCTCGCTGCTGCGCCCGGACCAAGTAGGCGGCTCGCCGGCCGCGCTGTGGGCCAGGATCACCCCGTCGGCTCGGGTCGGCATCGCGCTGCCGGGCCGACCGGAGCGGATCCGGCTGGCCGCGAAGCTGACCGCGCCCCACCTGACCGGCGCCACGGTCTCCGTGACGGTGGCCGACGCGTCCGGCCTGTTCTACCCGGTCGGCCTGGGGACACTGCCTGCGGACGGGGCGCAGCACGCCCTGACCGCCCGGCTCGCCCCGGACGCCGACGGGCTCCCCTATCCGCTGCGGCTGGTCGGCGTGGAGCTGCACTACCCGATGTCCTCGAGGGTGCGCAGCGCCCCCGACTTCACCGTCGGCCAGGTGGCCGAGCAGCAGACCGGCGCGGCCGCGTTCACCCCGGTGCCCGGAGCCCGCGCCGCGATGCAGTCGTGGAAGTCGGGCACCTACGGGACGGATGCGGGGCAGACCACGACCTCCCGGAGCTCGGGCACCGAGGCGGTCCTGCCCGCGGTGGCCACCTCGGAGTATCTGGCTGCCGCCCACAGGAAGATCGGTTCGACCGTCTCGGCGAAGGTCGACCGGACCACGCTCCAACTGCACATCGTCGGCGTCGTGTCCGCCTTCCCGGCGCTCGGCGACATCACCAACGGCCAGGTGCTGATCGTGGACCTGGGCGCCCTGTCGGACCAGGCGATACTGCACAACGATCCGCTGACGCCGCCGCTGACCTGGTGGCTGCACACCGCGAACGGCGCGGTGCCGCCGACGCTGCCGGTGGCCGCGCGGGCCGCCGCCGCCCGGCAGACCGGGGCGGCGCTGCTGGCCGACCCGCTGGCCGCGGTCCCTCAGCGGGTGCTGGTGGTCGGCCCCGCGGCGCTGGTGCTGCTGGCCCTGCTCGGCCTGCTGGTCTCGCTGCTGGCCACGGCGCGGGAGGCGAGCGCGCGCGACACGGTGCTGTCCGCGCTGGGCATGACCCGGGGGCAGCGGGCCGCGCTGGCCTGCATCCTGCACACCGCGGTGGCACTGCCGGCCGTGGTCCTCGGGGCGGGTCTGGGCCTGCTGCTGTCCCGGGTCCTGGTGCCGGTGTTCGTCCTGTCCCCGCAGGCGGCCGCGCCTCAGCCGCCTGCCACGGTGCTGTTCGCCGCCGGCTGGCCGGCCGCGGCGGCGGCCGCACTGGTCGGCCTGACCGCCCTGGCGGCCTTCGCCGCCTCGGCCCGCCGCCGGGACCCGTCCGCCGCGTCGCGCCTGGGAGGCTGACTCAGCATGCGAACTCTGATGCGCAGACTGCGCAACGCCTGGCGGCGCCCGGCCGCACTGGTGCTCGCCGTACTGGCGGGCTGCTTCGCACTGGCCTCGGCCGCCGACGCCCGGGCCGACCTGGCCGGACGCAACCGCGCGCTGACCAAGGTGATCCGGAATCTGGACCAGAACGGGCGGATGATCACTGCCAGCGCCAACTACGCCGACTTCGTGGCGGTCAACGAGCTGGAGGGCGACAACACCAAGCCGCAGCAGCTGAACGACGCGCTGGAGTCGGAGAAGCAGGACGTCCTCGACGCGCTGGACAGTTCCACGGCACACCTGCCCCTCGAGCCCGCCGGATCCCGGTCCAAGCTGATCTCGCCGGTCTACCGGGTGGACGGCGCCGGGCCCACCGCCCGGCCGCGCGGCGGTGCCCCGGCGCAGACGCAGTTCTACTACCTGGAGAACGAGCAGCAGCACGCCAGGCTCACCGCCGGGCGCTGGCCGCAGCACATCACCATGACGGACACCACGCCCAGCCTCTACACCGTCGAAGTGGCCCTGTCCACGGCGACGCTGCAACGGCTCGGACTGTCGGTCGGCGACAGCTACCAGGCGGTGTCCGACCTCGACCAGTTCCCGCCGCCACCGGTCACGATCCTGATCACCGGGGCGTTCACCCCGCTCGACCCGGGTTCGCCGTACTGGCAGGAGGAGCCGGCCGGCTTCGCCCCGCAGCTCAACGCATCGAAGGTCAAACCGTTCTACCTGGTCGGCGGTCTGCTCTCGGCCGTCGAGGCGACCCGGCTGGCCTCGACGACCGCCTTCGGCAGGAGGGGGATGGTGGCGCAGTGGAACGTGCCGATCGACCTGTCCCGCCTGACCTCGGCGAACGCCCGGCGGTACGAGGACAGGATCGACACCGAGCTGTCCGATGCCCTGCTGGCCATCATGCCGGACGACAGCGCCTCGCCGATGGCGCTGTTCTTCCAGACCGAAGTGAACGACACGCTGGCCCAGTTCCTGGCCGAGCAGCGCGCCGGACAGATGGAGACCGCGATGCCGGCGGTCAGCCTGGCGGCGATCGGCCTGTTCGCGCTGCTGCTGGCGGCGCGGTCCGTGGTGGACCGGCGCGACGGTGAGTTCAGGCTCCTGCGCGCCCGGGGCGCGCCGCTGTGGCGGCTGGCCTGGTCGTCCCTGGCGGAGACGCCGGTGACGGTGATCCCGCTGACCGCGCTGGGCCTGCTGATCGCCGCGTGCCTGCCCGGTGCCACGCCGGCCGGGCTGTGGCGCGACGAACTGGTGCTCCCGGCCGCCGCGGTGCTCGGCCCCGCCGTGCTGACCGTGGTGCGGTACCGGCACTCCGGAGCGCCCACAGCCCGCCGGGTGCGCAGCGTCGCCCAGCAGCGGGCCCGGCGGACCGCGGCGCAGATCGCGCTGGTGGTGCTCTGCCTGCTCGGCCTGAACGAGGCCCGGTCGCAGGGCTTCTCGCCCACCGGCGGGATCAACCTCCTGACGGCCGGCGCGCCGCTGCTGGCTGCGGTGCTCGCCGCGCTGGTGACGCTGGCCGTCGGCCCGCCGCTACTGCAGCAGTTGGTGAGGCTGACCGCCGGGCGGCGCGGGGTGATCGGGCTGCTCGGCCTGGCCCGCACGGCGCGTACCCCCGCCTCGGCCACGGTGACCGTGGTCATCCTGACCCTGGTGCTGGCCACCGCGGACATCGCGGTCGCCCTGCACACCACCCCGGTGTGGAAGGCCGCCGCCGCGGCCTCGACCACGGCGCCGAACGTCTCCGCCGCGGGCGGCAGCACCTTCCACAGTCCGGCGTTCCAAGGCCCGGACCCGTTGCAGGGCGCCACCGCCGACTACCTGACCGTGCTCGCGGCGCTGGCCGTCGCAGCAGGCTGCCTCGTGGTCGCGCTGGCCGTGGCCGGGGACGCGGTCGAGCGGCGCTCCACCACCGCCCGGCTCGGCACCATGGGACTGACCGCCGCGCAGGCTCGCGCCATCACCGCCGTGGAACTGCTCGGCCCGATCGCGCTGGCCGCGGTCGGCGGCACCGCCGCGATCGCGCCGCTGCTGTGGACCGTACGCCCCGCCCTGGCCCAGGCCCTCGGCGGAGCCGGCGCGCACGTGACGGTCGAAACCCTGGTTCTGCCCCTCGGCGCGATGACCGTGCTCGCCCTGGCCGCCGGTCTCGCCGCCGCCGCAGCGGCGCGCCGCGGCACCACCCGCGCCCTGCGCCTCGGCGACTCGACGGAAGGAGCCTGACGGTGAGCGTCACCGAAACGGATGAGGACACTGCGACGTTGCGCGGCACCGGGGTGCCGGCGATCGAGTGCGCGTCGCTGGTACGGATCTACCGCACCGCGAAGCTGGAGGTACAGGCACTGCAGGGCCTGGACCTGCGGGTGGCCGAGGGCGAGTTCACCGCGCTGGTCGGCGCCTCCGGCAGCGGCAAGTCCACCCTGCTGGGCATTCTGTCCGGCCTGGACTCGCCGACGGCCGGTTCGGTGAAGGTGGCCGGCCGGGAACTGGCCGGGCTCAGCCGCCGCGAGCGGCTGGCCTACCGGCGCGAGACGGTCGGCTTCATCTGGCAGAGCCCGCCGCGCAATCTGCTGCCGCACCTGACCTCGCTGGAGAACGTGGCGCTGCCGCAGACCTACCTCGGGGTCTCCTGCAAGGCGCGCCGGACCCGGGCGCTGGACCTGCTGGAGACGATGGGCGTGGCCTACTGCAGGGACCGCGTGCTGGGGCAGATGTCCGGCGGCGAGCAGCAGCGGGTGGCCATCGCGGTCGCTCTGGCCAACAAGCCGGCCGTACTGCTGGCCGACGAGCCGACCGGCGAACTGGACTCGGACTCGGCCGCGCAGGTCCTCGCCGCGCTGCGCGAGGCCGGCGCGGAGCACGGGGTCACCACCCTGATCGTCACGCACGACGAGGGCGTCTCCGGCCAGGTGCAGCGCACCATCGCGATCCGGGACGGGCGCACCGCCACCGAGACGCTGCGCCCCGGGGCCAACGGGGCACGCCCGGCCGGCCCGGGCGAGGACCCGGACGAGCACGAGGCCTTCGAGTACGCGGTGGTGGACCGCTCCGGCCGGCTGCAGCTGCCGCCGGAGTTCACCGAGCCGCTGGGCATCCGGGACCTGGTCCGGCTGACCCACGAGACCGGACACGTCGGGGTGTGGCCGGAGCCGGGCAAAGGCGCGGGCGGGCCGGAGAACGCGGACGGCGCGGCGACCGCGGACGGCGGCTCGGACGGTGGTGCCGCCGGATCGGCGACACGGAGTGCTGATGACCCAGCGGGTTCGGCCCAAGCCGCGGACGAGCGCGTGGCCGGCGGCGACCGCGGGCGACCCATCACAGAATCGGGGGATCGATCATGACCGCCTCCTCTCCGGAGACGGTCCGCGCCGGCGGCGCGGACCTGGCCGCACCGCAGCTGTTGCAGGCTCGCGAGCTCACCCGGCAGTTCGGGCGCGGACGCACAGCCGTGCAGGCGCTGCGCGGGGTCAGCCTGGACCTGACTCCCGGACAGGTGCTGGCGGTGCGCGGCCGGTCCGGGTCGGGCAAGACCACGCTGCTGAACATCCTCGGCGGGCTGGACCTGCCCACCGGCGGCTCGGTGCGGATCAACGGCCAGGACCTCGGGACGATGAGCGACCGACAGCGGGTACTGCTGCGGCGCACCACGGTCGGCTTCGTGTTCCAGTCCTTCGGACTGATCCCGTTCCTGACCGCAGCGGAGAACGCCGGCGTGCCGCTGCGCATCTCCCGGGCCGAGGCCAGGGCACGCGACGAGCGGGTCATGCGGGTACTGGACCTGGTGGGACTGACCGACCACGCCGAGCACCAGCCGGCCGAGCTGTCCGGCGGCCAGCAGCAGCGGGTCGCCATCGCCCGGGCCCTGGCGCAGAGCCCGCAGATCCTGATCGCCGACGAGCCGACCGGCCACCTGGACACGGCGCAGGGCCTGCGCATCCTCGGCCTGCTGCGTCAGATCGCGGACAGCGAGGGCACCTCGATCGTGCTCAGCTCGCACGACAAGCGGGTCGTCGACTTCGCCGACACGGTTCTCAACCTGCACGACGGACAGGTGAGAGGGGACCTGCGGGCTTCGCCGACCGCACCATAGAGCCTGATCAGGCGGTTTGCCCGCGCCGGCGCCGATACGCAGAACCCGACAGGGGGACGGGCGCCGGGCACAGCCGGAGATCGGCGGTCACGGTCGCGACCTGCCGGGAGGGTTCGTCGGCACCCGTAGTCCTGCTCCCGGCGACCCACGGTCGGCCGCCGGGCGACGCGCCACCACGGATGCCGCGGCGACGTCCGGCCGGCTGCCACACTCGCCGCATGCAGAAGTTCTCCCGGGAGGCATCCGCACGCGAGCACCGCGCAAGGGCCGGAACCGCGCCGACCGGGCGCAGCGCCGCGTCGGCCCACGGCGGTCACGGGCATCGTCTGCGCCGGACCCCGGTCGCGCCGAAGGCGGGCACCGGGTCAGCCGAGCAGGAGAACCCGGGTGAGGCGACCGTGCAGGTGCCGGGCGGCCGGGTCCGGCTGCACGGTGGAAGCACCTCTTGGGACGGCGCGGCCGGGGACCTGTGGGCCGTTCCGCCCGCCCGGCGCAGCCTGCAGGCCCTCGGGGACGCCGCCGTCCTGACCGGCGCCGGGAAGGCGTGACAGCGCCGCCGGCGGGGCCGGAGGACCCGCCCAGCACCGTTTCCACGCCGAGGCTGCTGGCCTTCGGCCATGGGACGGCTGACCGCGACGAGCTGACGGCGCTGCTGCACGGGGCGGGCGTACGCGCCGTCGTGGACGTCAGAACGGCTCCGGGCAGCAGGCGCAACCCCGACGCGAACCGGCAGGCACTGTCCGTCTGGATGCCCGAGCAGGGCATCGACTACCGGTGGGAGGTGCGGCTCGGCGGCTTCCGCAAGCCGGCTCCGGACTCGCCCGACACGTTCTGGGAGAACGACTCCTTCCGCGGCTACGCCGGGCACACGCGCAGTCCGGAGTTCCTCGCGGCCATGGACGACCTGCTGCGCCAGGCCGCCACCACCCCGACCGCCGTGATGTGTGCCGAGACGCTGTGGTGGCGCTGCCACCGCCGGATCATCGCCGACTTCGCGGTCCTCGTCCGGCACGACTGCGTCCAGCACCTCGGCCATGACGGTCACCTGACGGAACATCGGCCGACCTCGGGCGCCAGGGTCCGTGCGGACGGTCTGCTCGTCTACGACCGCTGACCGGGCCCCGTCGGCTGCGCGGCGCACGCTGCGTGCGGGTCATGCCCTGACGTCCCGGCCGGAGCATCGGGTGCCGAGCAGTCGCCCGTCTCCTCCTGGCGAGTCACGACCCGGTGACCGCCATCCCCGTACCGTGCGACGAGCCGTCGCACGGCCGTGTCTCCAGACCTTCTCCAACGAGCACCGCCCGCACCGATCCGGCTCGGCGGACCGCCATGGGCACCACCATGCCGCCTGATCAGGACGGACGATGTACCGGAGCCCGGAGTGTCAGCCTGCGGCCGGCGGACGGGGTGGATCCGTCCGTGCCTTTCGGCCGCCGCAGGAGGTGACGGGTGGTCGGGGCCGCTGCGGTGGCCGAGCCGTCCTGCCGCGACGGCTGCGGGCAGCTCCTCCCTCACCCGCACCAGCCCGTGACCTCACCGGCGGCGGGCGCTGAGTTGCGTAGCGATGGCGGCAAAGCGCCGCCACCGTCCGGGCCGTGGCCGGCCGGACGATGGCGGCGCGCCGCGTCGCGCTGGCCGGGGGTCAGCCGATGGTCAGGGCGAACAGGTGCATGGCGACCTGGTTGGTGGCCGCGTTCGGGCCGATGTTCGGCAGGGTCAGGTAGGCGACGGTCTTGCCTGCCTGGAGCGGGACGGTGGCGCCGTACACGCTGACCTTCTGCTGGTACTTGCCTCCCGCGTTGTTGAAGTAGTCGGTGGTGGCCAGGATGTCGCTCCCGTCGGCGGCGCTGTTGTTCCACCAGTCGGAGAAGGACAGGCTGAAGGTCTGGCTGGTTCCGTCGGTGTAGGTGATCATCCCGGTGCCGGAGGCGTTGCCGTAGTCGGCGGTGCCGAGGAAGCCGAGTTTGGTGCCGCTGCCGGTGAAGGGGACGGTCTGGCCGCTGGCCACGATGTTGTCGGGCTTGCCGGTGCCCGTGGTGGGCCAGGTGAAGGTCAGGCCGTCGTGGGTGACGGTGCCGCCGGAGGTGATCCCCTGGGCGGCGAGGGCCTGCTGGGACAGGCTTGCGTTCCCGCCGTCGAGGTTGCCGGCGCCGGGGTTGGCGTCGTCGCTGACGCCGATGTTGGTGATGATGTCGCTGAGGGAGGAGTACGGGACCAGCAACTGCCCGGCCGCGTCGTCACTGGCCTTGGCGCCCTGGTAGGTGGCGGAGGCGGCGAGGGCGTAGGAGCCCGGCCCCACGCCGTCCGGGGGTGTGATGGTCCAGGTGGTCTTCACCGAGGCGCCGGCCGGGACGCTGGAGAAGGTGGCCGGGGAGGTCGCCACCGCGGTCCACCCGTCGGGCACGTCGACGCTGACCGACGCGTTCGGCAGGGCGGTGGGACCGGAGTTGGTGTACGTGGTGGTCGCCGTGACGGTGGAGCCCGGCTTGACGATCGGCGTCGAGGCGATCGTCAAGGTGTGGTGCACGCGGATCACCGCGGAGCCGGTGACGCCGTTCACGGTCGCGCTGATGGTGGCCGCACCGTTGCCCACCGTCGTGACGACACCCTTCGCACTGACGGTGGCGACCGACGGGTCGCTGCTGGAGTAGTGGACCCTGGACTTGGACAGGTCCACGAAGGAGCCGTCGTCGTTGACCGCCTCGACGACGTGGTCCGCGGTGACGCTCAGGTTCCGGCCGGGCTGGGCGGCCGGGTCGGTGTCATCCTTGATCCACTGGTTGCGGGCCGTGAGGTCGATGGTGGCCCCGGCGTCGTAGACCACGGACTCGGGCTGCACCGTCACGTACTGCACGTGCGGAGTGAGGCCGCCGTGGACGGTGACCGAGGCGGATCCGGCGGTGGTGGCCGCGTCCGGCCCGACCTGGAAGCGGTACCTGCCGTCGAAGACGACCTGCCTGGCCTTCTGGCCGTCGTGGAAGGCGAGGTCGGGGACGCGCACCGGCAGGGTGATGTGCTGGGTGGCGCCCGGCCTGAGGACCCTGGTCTTCTGGAAGCCGGCCAGCCGCTTCTTCGGCAGTTCCCGGCCGGCGACGGAGAAGTCGGTGGCCGCGTAAAGCTGGGCGACGGTGGTCCCGGGCACGGTACCGGTGTTGGTGACGTCGAAGCTGACCTTCACCGTGCCGTCGGCGTCCACCGAGGAGCGGTCGGCCCGGACGTGGGAGTAGGCGAAGGAGCTGTAGCTCAGGCCGTAGCCGAAGGGGTACGTGGGGGTGCCGGTGAAGTACTGGTACGTGCGGCCCAGGCCGCCCGTCCCGCCGGGGGCCAGGTCGTAGTCGGAGATGTCCGGCAGCTGCGAGTCGTCCTTGTACCAGGTGAAGTTGAGGTGCCCGCCGGGGTTCTGCCTGCCGAACAGCACGTCGGCGAGGGCGTCGCCCTGACTCTCCCCGTTGTAGCCGGCGAAGACGATCGAGGCGACCTTGGCGCGGTAGGCCTCGATGGCGACCGGCCCGTCGGACTGGATGTCCAGCACCGTCCTGGGGTTGCCCAGGGCGGTGACCTGGTCGATGAGGCTGCCGTAGTTGCCGGGCAGCGCCAGCCCGCTGCGGTCCTTGCCCTCGCCGGCGGTGGCGTCGTCGGTGCCGACGGCGACGACCACCAGGTCGGCGTCCTTGATGTCGGCCTGGGTCTGGTCGCTGAGCGTCGCCTCGCCCTTAGCGGTGGTGGACGTGCCCGCCGCGTCGTACACCACCTGCGCGGCGGGGTTGGCCGCCTTGAGCTGGGCGGTGATGCCCTGGACGGCGTCCACCTTCTTGGTGGGGTCGCCGGAGTAGCCTCCGAGGGTGAACTTGCCCGCCTGGTCGCCGACGATGACGACCTTGCCCAGCTTCGCCGGGTCGGCCGGCAGCACGGGTTTGCCGGTGGCGGCGACCTTGTCGTTCTGCAGCAGGACGAGCGAGTTGTCGGCGACGGTCCGTGCGAGGTCCTGGTGGGCCGGGGACTCGATGACGTCCTTGGTGATCCGCGTGTACGGCTGCTTGTCCACCGGGTCGAACTCACCGGTCTGCATCCGGACCGTGAACAGGTGCACCAGCGCGTTGTCGACGACGCCCTCGCTGAGGATGCCGGCCCGGATCGCCTGCTCCAGATCGGGCGTCGTGGCCTCCGTCCCGGTGCAGTTGACGTTGGTGCCCGCCCGCAGTGCGTAGGCCTGGCCGCCGGCGGCGCCGGAGACCTTCTCGCCGGTGGCGTCGTTGGTCCAGGTCGCGTTGCCGCCCTTGCGGTCGGTCGTCCAGCCCGGCGGGGCCCAGTCGTGGCCGGAGGGGAAGCTCTGGTACGTGGTGCCGACCGCGCCGCAGTCGGAGGTGATGTAGCCGGCGAAGCCGTAGGTGCGCTGAGCGATCTGGTTGGTGGTGTACGTGTTGGCCACCGACGGCGTGCCGTTGATGGCGTTGTACGAGGTCATCAGGCCGGCGACATGGGCCTTCTCTATCAGGCTCCTGAACTGCGCGGTGTAGTAGTCGTACAGGTCGTTGTCGGTGACGTCGGAGCTGATGCCGGTGCGGTTCTGCTCGACGTCGTTGAGCGCGTAGTGCTTGGCGGTCGAGGCGACCTTGAGGTACTTGCCCATGGGCTTGCCGTCCTGGGTCTGCCCCTGGTAGCCGTTGACGAACGCCCCGGCCATCTGCCCGGTGAAGTACGGGTCCTCGCCGAACGCCTCGTCGGTGCGTCCCCAGCGCGGGTCGCGGTCGAGATTGACCGTCGGCGCCCAGTAGGTGAGCATGCCGTAGTCGTCCTTCGAGGGGCCGAGGTTGTTCTGCGCGGTGCCCCACAGCGACTTGTCCAGCAGGCCGCGGGCCTCGTCGGAGACCGCGGTCGTCTCCCGGTAGATCAGGTTCTTGTCCCAGGACATGGACGCGGCGAAGTTGGTGGGGAAGCTGGTGGCGTGCACACCACCGGTCACCGAGCCGGGGTTGGTGTTGGCGAACAGCGCGTTGATGCCGTGCTGCCCCTCGCTCCAGTACGTGTACTGCTGCACGCCCAGCCGGGGGATGGCCGGTGCGCTGTTGGTGCGCAGTTGCTGGGCCTTCTCGTCGAGGGACATCCGCGAGACCAGATCCGCGGCCCGTTCCTGGAACGAGTAGGAGGTGTCCAGGTAGATCGGCACGGACGCCTGCGTCGCGGCAGGCGGTTTCGCCTGCGCGGTCCCGGCGATCGTGCCGACCAGTCCGAGAGAGCACACGGTCGCCATGACCGCGTACCTCACGGGTGCGTTACTCCAGCGCATTGCCTCTCCTTGCACGTGGTGGATGGTGACTCGGAGAAAGATGGGAGCGGGTCCGGGCGCGCGGGCACCGCACGATCCGGGCGCGGCAGGCGCCCTGCGAAGGCGGTGAGGTGCGGGCCGGCCCGCTCGCCACGGCCGGCCCTGCGATCGGACCTGATCGTCCGTCAGGGGATGAGCTGCTCACGAAGCGGACGTCGCGCGGGGGAGGGGCCGCCTGTCGGGCCGTCTCGGCGTCCCTGACACGCCTGGGGCGGCGGCACCTGCGCTGCCCTGACCGTCGGACGGCATATCACGCATGAGCAACATCCTGTTCGGAGGAAACAGCCAGTTGTTAGCGTTGATGACAGGGGCCGGCGCTCACCGGCCGACATGGGTCGGCCCATGAGCGTGTACCGCCGGATCCGTGTGCTGTTCTATTGGTTTGTGGGCCCTCGACCTCCGAAGAATGCATGACGAAGCGCCCCGCCACGAGGAGGGGCGAAGCAGTGCCTTCATCCGATAAAAGAGTGTTAGCGCTCACTGTTGTGGAGTCAAGGCGTCGGACAGCAGAAGTGCGGTGAGCCCGCCGCGCCGACACCTCGGGCGCCCTTGACCGCTGATCTCCGGCCGCACCCGACGTTGTCAGTGGCCGGAGTGTCTGCCCGGAGTGTGTGCCCGGAGTGGGTCCGGTCCGCTCGCGGGCCGGCTGACGCTGAGGGCGCGGGGGAGGCCCGGGCCAAGTGCACGCGCCTGACTTCCACTCGTCGGGGACATGCCCTTCTGTGCCACCGCCTGGAGGAGGAGCCCCAGGTCGTCTGCGGGCGGCACCCGCCCGTGCCTTCCTCGACTGCCGGCCTGCGCGGACGGTGGCTGTCGTGTTCGGCGGGGACGATCAGCCACCGGCCGCCCGGCACGTCACCGGCCAGCTCGGCCCCCCAGGCCCCGTCGCGAGAACTCGCCGACGGGTTCCACGGCCGCGTCCAAGCAGACTCCGGGATCAGGAGCACGGCGGCGTGGATGGACCCGGTGATGGTCACCCGGAGCGGAGTCCGCCGCCCGCGCCAGAACCTCTTCGCCGGCTGGGCCGGCGCCTTCCCTGGTGGGGGACGGGATGGCGCCCGCCGTACGGCTAGGACGGCATCAGCGACCGCCGCGACCGGACGCAGCGCGCCGGGAGCGGTAGCGGCCGTCGCGCCGCAGACGGCAGCCTCCGCGCCGGCCCCGCGAACTCGCCCCTCCGCCCCCTCGGGCCGGCCCTGCCGTCGTGGGCCTGCTCGCGGTCATCGTCTCCGGGTGGCCCGGTGCACGAAGGCGGGCGGGAGGTTCGCCCACACCGCCCTCGAGCGCTCCAACCGGTCGAAACGGCAGGCGAGTTCGGCCGTGAAGTGGCGGGCGGGCGGGGTCCAGGCCGCGTGCAGATAGGCGAAGGTGGCGAACCGGCCGCCGGGTGCGAGGACTTCGGTCACGGCGTCCAGGATGCGCCCGCGCCGGTCCTGCGGCATGACCGTCCAGGGCAGCCCGGAGATCACCGCGTCGACCGGTTCGCCCACTGCGGCGGCCAGCCCGGCGGCCGTGCCCTGGACCACCGTCAGCCGGCTGTCGTGCCGGGTGGCCGACAGCCGGGCGGCGAGCACTGGGTTGAGCTCGACGGCGACGAGCCGCGCGTCCGGGGCGAGCCGCGCGAGGATCGCGTCGGTGAACACCCCGGTCCCCGGACCGAGCTCGGCGACGAGCCGGGCCCGTTCCAGACCGACACCCTCGGTCATCGCCTGGGCAAGTTGCCGTGAACTGGGGGCAACGGCACCGGTCATGAGGGGCCGCCGGAGGAACTCGGTGGTGATCGACATGGCGGCCATGCTGGAAGGGCCCCGGGTGGCCGGACGTCGTATCCCCGGCCGGTGTGCGTACGACCCCGGGAGGACCCCGTGACCACCGCCAGGACGATGCCGGGGAACAGGCCCCGACCATAGCCTGAGGCGGTGCAACGGCTGATCGAGACCCTGTCCCGCCTGCGGCAAGGACATCCGTGGCTCACGGACGTCCTGCTCCTCGCTCTGGTGGCCGTGCCCCCGGTGATCCGCCCCCAGTCCGGCTGGCGGCCCGTCCGGGTACAGGTGGTCGTGTACGCGGCCTTGGTACTGCCCCTGCTGTGGCGCCGCCACCGGCCGGTCCTCGTCGCAGCGCTGGTGACCACCGCCTTCTGGGCACAGAACCTCGGCCAGGTATGGGGCCAGGAACCAGGACGCGGCGCCACCGCCCTGGCCGCGATCCTCGCCACCCTCACGGTACGCGGCCTGCGCCGCGCCGCCGCGGCCACGGTTCTCGGTGCTGCAGGCTGCGCACTGCTGTGGATTCCCGGCGTGCAGCGCACCCACGGAGATCCGGGTGCCCGCGGTGCCTGGCTCACCGCGCTCGCCGTGGGGCTTCTGCTGGCCGGGGCCTGGGTGTTCGGCGAGTACATCCGTGCCCGGCGCGCCTATATCGCCGAGTTCGAACGCAGGGCCGCGCTCGCCGAGTCGGAGCGCCTCGCCCTGGCCCGGGTCGCCGCCGCCGAGGAGCGGGCGCGCATCGCCCGCGAGATCCATGACGTCCTCGCGCACAGTGTGAGCGTGATGGTGCTGAACGCCGAGGGCGGCCGGCTGATGCGGCACACCGACCCCACGGTCGTCGACCGCACCCTCGGTGTGATCAGCGCGACCGGCCGTGAGGCCCTGGACGAGCTGCGCCGGCTGCTGGGGGTGCTGCGCACCGCCGGGACGGACACCCCGGCCCACGGCCCCGGCCCCGCATCGGACCACGGCGGGGCCGGGGACTGCCTCGCCACCGATCTCCGGCGGCTGGTCGGACGCCTCAACACCAACGGCAGGCGCGCCCGGCTGGACCAACGGGGCGAGGGAGGCGGCCTTCCGGCGGATCTCACCGCGCAGACGTACCGCATCGTGCAGGAGGCGCTCACCAACGTCGTCAAACACGCGCCGTCCGACGCCGCGGTCCGGGTCCGGGTCGACACCGGCACCCAGGGACCCGGGCGGGAGGTCAGCGTCCGGGTGGAGAACTCGTCCGGATCCGGAGTGCGGGCGGCCCAGGAGCACCCCACCCCGCTGCTTCTCCCCGGTCACGGACTCACCGGCATGCGCGAACGCACCGCCCTGTACGGCGGGAGCTTCGACGCCGGACCCACACCCGACGGCGGCTACCGGGTCACCGCCACGCTGCGCTCCACGGAGCCCCAACCCTCGACGTCCCAGTCCACAACGCCCCGGCCCTCGACGCCCCACTCCACGACGGGAGCCTCGTGACCGGCCCGACCTCCACCGCGTCGTCGGCGCGGGTGCTGATCTGCGACGACCAGCAGCTGATCCGGATGGGACTGCGCATGGTCATCGACAGCCAGCCCGACCTCACGGTGGTGGGCGAGGCCGCCGACGGGGATGCCGCGATCGCGGGCGTGGCCGCCCTGGCGCCGGACCTCGTCCTGATGGACGTGCGCATGCCCGGCCTGGACGGGCTCGCCGCGACCGAACACCTCTGCGCGCAGCCGCAAGGACCCCGGATCCTGGTCGTCACCACCTTCGACCTGGACGAGTACGCCTACGCCGCCCTGCGCGCCGGTGCGAACGGCTTCCTCGTCAAGGACGCCCCCGCCGAGGAGATCCTGGTCACCGTCCGGGCGGTGCTGCGGGGAGAGGTCATGGTGGCACCCTCACTCACCCGGCGTCTGGTCGAACGCTTCGTCCTGCAAGCCCCCGCGTCCGAGCCCGCCCAGCGCAGGCTCCTGACCGCGCTCACCGACCGGGAACGGGAAGTCCTCGCCCTGGTCGCCCGGGGGCTGGCCAACGGCGAGATCGCCGAGCGCCTCTTCGTGGGCGAGACGACCGTCAAAACCCACCTCGGCCGCATCCTGACCAAACTCGGCCTCCGCGACCGTGTTCACGCAGTGATATTCGCCTACGAGAGCGGGCTGGTACGAGCCGGGGACTGAACAGACGACAGCCGTGCCGGTCTCCGCTCCGTGCCCTCGGACATCCCGAGGGATCAACCGGTGACCCTCCTGCCATCGGGTACCACCCCGGGATGCGCCGCGATCTTCTCGGACATCGACGACCAGCTGTCGGCGTCCGTGCCGCAGCGGCCCGGGGCACACTCCTCCGACCGGTTCGGTCTGGAGGCATGCGTGGAGCGGCAGTTGGAGGACTCCCGCAGCAGGGCGGGACGGCCTTCAGCCGAAGTGACCGTCAGGGGGCGATGTAGTCGTCGAGCCGGGCGACCGCGAAGCCCTGCTGACCGATCAGACGCAGCAGGGTGGCGAACATCCGGGTCATGGTTTCGCCTTTGAGCTCGGAGGGGCCGCGGAAGTGGGCCAGGATGATGTCGCCGGGGCGCAGGCGGTGGTCGGCTGACTGGTACTGCAGGCGGTGGATCTGCATGGTCTCCTTCCAGAGCACCACTGCTCCGGGCCCGCAGCCCTTCACCGCCTGCAGGGTGGCCGTGTTGTAGTTGCCGTACGGCGGGCGGAAGAGCACCGGGGCTTTGCCGTACTCCTTGGTCAGCTTCCCCTGCTGGCCGCACACCTGCGCACGCTGCGCGGCCACGCCGAGTGCCGGCATGTTCGGGTGGGTGAGGGTGTGGTTCTGGATGGTGTTGCCGAGCTGCTGGAGGGGCTTGAAGTAGCTGTAGTCGTCCTTGATGGCCGCGTCGGTCAGGAACATGGTGAAGGGCACCTTGAGCTCTCGCATCATGCGGACGAACTTGGGGTCCTTCTCGGCGCCGTCGTCGATGGTGATGAAGACGACCTTGTCCTTGGTCGGGACCCGGCTGATCACGGGTACGGCGCCCGAGCCTGCGAGCCTCACCACGGGCCCGGCGGGCGGCTGCGGGGCATGCGGCAGAGGTTTGAGGCCCCAGGCCCGCCAGACGGCAGCGGCGCTCTTGGTGCCGGCAGGGGGCCGGACGACGGCCTGGGCAGTGCCGCTGGGCTCCGGGAAGGGGGACCTGCCGGTGTTGCTGCCACCGGAGGAGGTGCACGCGGTGGACAGGAACGTGAGGGCCACTACTGCGGCTGCGGAAGCCCGTATCCGGCTGCGGCGCATGACGTGCTTCTCCTGTGATTGTCCTGCTGGTGTTGATCGTCGACGGGCACGTTAACCGGCGAAACGACGGCGTCCCGGAGGGACATGCTTACATGATCGGAAAATATGATGAAAGTCTGGGTATCGCACGTTCCAAGCCCATCGAGGCGGTGCAAGGCCTCAGGCCGGACGGGGACGGCTCTGCGGGGGCGACAGCCTTCAGGGCGGGGGTCGGGCAGGTGCCACGGGGCTGTCCCGTCGGTTGCTGAAGCCGGCAGAGGCTGAAGCGCAGTGTTGTGGATGGGGGGTCGGGCAGGCCGGCCGGGAAGACCGCGGTGATCACGGGCGAGGACAGCAGTATCGACAAGGCCGTGGATAAGCCGTTGCGCCGGCACCTGTTAGGGCTGATAGACAGGGGCATGGACGACGAAATCATTTCCCCGGTCGCGCGGATGCTCGCCGAACGCGCCTGTGAGCGCATCATCGTGGACTTCATCCACCGCCTTGACCTCGGCAACCCGAGTTCGGTGGCCGAGCTGTTCACGCCCGACGGTGTGTGGCACTGGCCTTTCGGGGACCGGCGCATCGAGGGGCGCGAGGCCCTGCGCGCCTACTTCGCCTCACGCCCGGCGGACAGGCTCTCGCGCCGTCTGATGACGAACATCCTGGTCACGGTGGAGTCCGAAGCGACAGCGCGGTCCGTCTCGTATCTGACGACATACCGGATCGACGGCTACTCAGGTGGGATGATCGAGCCCAGGCTCCCGGTGAACGTCGGCCACTACGAGGATGTCTTCCGCAGGGTGGACGGCGTCTGGTTGCTCGCCAGCCGCACCGTCTTCCTCCCCTTCGGCCGCGAAACTGACCGACTTCCCATCGCGGATGCATCACAGCCCTGACGACACCGCCCGCGTCGAGGCCCTGGCCGGTGCGGTGCACATTGGCGGAGGTCTTGATGCTCTCGGAGTCGAGTACGCAGGCGCTTGGTTCGGCTCGGCGGCCTTCGGCTTCGCGTACCCGGCGGCGAAGCAGGCCGCTTGGCTGGTCGAACACGCCGTCCTTCCGCCAGGCGGCGAAGTACCCGTAGACGGTTTCCCAAGGCGCGAAGTCGTGCGGCAGGTAACGCCAGGGGATGCCCGCTCGGTCGACGTACAGAACTGCGTCCATGAGGCGGCGCAGGTCGTGCACGGGCGGACGCCCAAACCGGCCCGGCTGCGGGGGCTAGGGAGCAATCCGGTGCCGGCGAGGGGGGTGGCGTCATTTCGGGTCCTCCGGGTGCGGGTAGACCAGGCAGCCCTCAGAGCTGCGCCCTCCGCATGCCGTCCCGGCACCGCCCCACAGGATTTGGGCATACGTCAGGTTGCATCGGGTTTCCTGCAGGCCATTCGGAGCGGACCAAGCGCAGCAGCCACCGCGAATGCCACCCTCCACCCGGGGTGTCCGCGACGCAGGCCCAGCAACCGTCCAGCTCGTGCCGCGAACCGAGCGATCTCGAACAACATTGTCCAAACGGTGTTGGCCGTCGCTGTGGCCAAGGTTCACGGAACGACGAAACGCCATCGCTCCTGGGCTAATCCCTGTGCACTCGCAGTCATTCCATCGGCTGTGCAAAACCTAGGCTCGCCGTCAGTACAGCAGCAGACATTCGCATCTGCTGCGGAGCCTTGCCCACCCGAGTGCTTACAGCGGTGCTCGCAGGAGCAGGAGTGGGCCCGTTGAAGGAGCGATCCGTATGTCGACCAGAACCAGTCAACGCAGCCGGCGTTCAAAGCTGTGGGCCATAGGGGCCACGGGCGCGCTCGCAATGGGAGCCCTTGCCGGCTGGCCTGCGGGAGCGGCCGTGCTCGGGGACCGCACGGCTCCGGGCGGTCAGGCCAAGGCAAGTGTCTCCGTGCAGCCGGACTGGGCCAGCGCCGGGCAGAACAACCACAACACCCGGTATGCGGCGACCGAACACACCATCAACTCGGCGAACGTGGGCAAGCTGAAGCCCAAGTGGACCTTCACCACCGCCGGTGACATCTCGGCCACCGCGACCGTGGTCAAGGGAGTGGTCTACGTACCGGACTGGGGCGGGAAGCTCTGGGCGATCAACGCCACTACGGGCAAGGCCATCTGGTCCCGCGACATCAGCTCCTACGACGGCATCACCGGTGACGTCTCGCGCACGAGCCCGGCGTACTGGCACGGCGAGCTCGTGATCGGCACCGGAGCGCAGGGCGTCTCAGCGATGAAGAGCGCCTACATCGTGGGCATCAACGCCCGCACCGGCAAGATGCTGTGGCGCACCAAGGTCGACGAGGACCCGGCCACCATCGTCACCAGCTCGCCGACCGTGGACAACGGAGTGGTCTACTTCGGCACATCCTCGAAGGGCGAGACCCTGAGCGGGCCGCAGACCTTCCGCGGATCGGTGATCGCGGCCAGCGCCACCACCGGCAGGATTCTGTGGAAGACCTACACCATTCCCAAGGGCTACACGGGCGGCGCCATGTGGGGCAGCCAGGCGGTCGTCGACCACAAGACCGGCGAACTCTATGTGGCCACCGGCAACAACTACACCACTCCGCCCGGTGTTTGCACCGACCCCGGAGAGGCTGACTGCACCCCGCCGGTCGCCGAGGACCACATCGACAGCATCCTGGCGCTCAACCTCAAGAGCGGCAAGATCGACTGGGCCCGCCCGACGCTGACCGCGGACACCTGGACCGTACCCGTCCCGAACGACGCACCCGACTACGATTTCGGCAGCGCGCCCAACCTGTACACCACCACGGTGAACGGCAAGCGCACCGACCTGCTCGGTATCGGCCAGAAGAGCGGCATCTACTGGGCGCTCGACCCGGCCACCGGCAAGGTGGTCTGGAAGAGCCAGGCCGGACCGGGCGGAGCGCTCGGCGGCATCGAGTGGGGGTCGGCCACTGACGGGAAGCACATCTTCGTCGCGATCGCGAACGGCTCGCACAGGAGTTACACGCTGACGTCGTACGACGGAAAGAAGACGACGACGACAGGTGGCCTGTGGGCGGCCCTCGACGCGGCCACCGGTAAGATCCTCTGGCAGGTCGCCGACCCGCAGGGCTCCTACATCGACGACGGGTTCGTCTCCGCTGCCAACGGTGTGATGTACGCCGACTCCAGCGCACCCACCGGCAACAACATGTATGCCTTCGACGCCGACACCGGTCAGATCAAGTGGGCCTTCCCCAGCGGGGGCTCCGTGTGGGCCGGCGCGTCGGTCGTCAACGGAACCGTCTACTGGGGCAGCGGCTACCGCACCGCCGGGCTCGGTCTCGGCTACAAGGGCGACAACGACAAGCTCTATGCCTTCTCGCTCGACGGAAAGTAAGTGACCCCTGTGACCGCGTCGCTGGACGACGGTGACGCGGTGGGGCGTGGGCCAGGGCGCGCCCAGGGGGCTCGAACGCTTCGAACGTGAAGCGAACCGTGGGGCACACCGCCAGGACAGGCGGTGTGCCCCACGTACCACTCCCACAGCGGATCCGCCGGCGACCGGACCCGCCAGCTCCCGGCCGTGAGAAGGCAGGTGGGCGCTCCCGCTGCCCGCGCGGTGTTTTGGGCCGTCGCCGCCGCCTGCTGGTCCTGCGTGTACTCCAACTTCGACCAGGCCGGCTCCAAGAACGTGCAGTTCTGGCTGGTCACCAAGGGCGACCCGGAGACGTACGACGCCTACCAGGCCTACTTCGCCGCGCACGGCCTGCCCACCTTCGACGTCGGGGCCGGGGGCTCGGACCACGAGTCCTTCGACGACGCCGGCATCCCCGTGGGCGGGTTCAGCACCGGCATCTCCGACTGCATCCACGAGCCCTGCGACGACATCACCAACGTCGACCCGCCCACCGAGACCGCCAGCGCCAACGCCGTTCTCGGCGTGACCTGGCAACTGGCCACCACCGACCCCCGCAAGGACGCCCACCATGCCTGACGCCCGCCGCTTCCGCCGCCGCCTCACGGTGGTCGCCCCGCTGGCTGCCGCCGGCTCGCTGCTGCTGACCGCGCTCCCGGCCGCGGCGATCACCGGCGGAGCAGGCGTCGGCGACCCTTACTTCCCCGACGACGGCAACTCCGGCTACGACGTCACCCACTACGACGTGCACCTGGGCTACGACCCCGCGCACCCCGATCACCTCGACGGCGACACCACGGTCACCGCACGGGCCACCGAGGACCTGGACCGCTTCGACCTGGACCTGAAGGGATTCCGGATCGGCACGGTCACCGTCAACGGCCGGCCGGCCCGTGAGGTGACCCGCAGCGGCGCCCATGAACTGGTCGTCACACCCGCCGGGCGCCTGCCCGCCGGTCGCCCGTTCACCGTCCGCGTCACCTACGCCGGCACACCCGACCACGAGGGCTGGCACACACTCCAGGACGGCGGCGCCGACGCCATCGGCGAGCCCCACGGGGCCACCTCCTGGTTCCCGTCCAACGACCATCCGTCCGACAAGGCCACCTTCGGCCTGACCGTGACCGTGCCGGACGGCTGGACCGCGATCGGCAACGGCGTCCCGGGCAGGACCACCTCCGGCGGCGGCCGCACCACGTACCGCTGGTCCGAGGACCGCCCGATGGCCACCTACCTGGCCACCGTCGCCATCGACAGGTTCACCGTGCAGAAGTACGCGCTGCCGGACGGCACGCCGGTGATCGACGCGTACAGCCCCGGCGCGCTCACCGATCCGGCCACCCCCGCGCTCCAGGCGGAGATCATCTCCTTCCTCTCCTCGAAGTTCGGGCCCTACCCCTTCGACTCGGCGGGCGGCATCGCGATCAACGGCATCACCGACGAGGGCACGCCCCTCGCCCTGGAGACCCAGGGCCGTCCCACCTACTCCGGCGCCCTCTTCGACGTGTCGATGGTCCACGAGATCACCCACCAGTGGTTCGGGGACAGCGTCTCCTTCACGGACTGGCGGGACGGCTGCATCGCCGAGTGCTTCGCGCAGTACGCCAACCAGCTCTGGGACGAGCACCTGGGCGCTGATCTGGACACCGGCTTCTACCAGTGGGTACTCGAAGGGAACCGGGACAACCCGACCTTCTGGGACGTCCCCCTCTACGACGCGGGCCCCGGCACGGAACTCGACCCCGCCCTGTACGACAAGGGCTCCCTGATGATGCACGCGCTGCGCCGGTACGTGGGTGACGACACCTTCTTCGCCACCCTCAAGCGGTGGACCGCCGATCACGCCTACGGCAACGCGTCCTGGCCGGCCTTCGAGAAGCTGGCGGCGCAGGTCTCGGGCAAGGACCTCAACGGCTTCTTCCGCGCCTGGGCACACAGCACGGTCATTCCGCCCCAGAAGTATCTGTACCCGGGCAGCCTGGCCAAGCTCAGGCCCGGCGCCCACTGAGGGAGGACCCGACCGGGACACGCACCGCCACCCCGGTCGGGCCCACCCTCAGTGGGCGCCGCGAGACGGATCAACCGCCCAGTGCCCGCACCATGGTCATGACGGATCCGACCTGGCCCCGCCTTTGATGCAAGGCATCCCACCCCAGGGCCGCACGCGCGGCACCGGGCACGGACGGTCCGAGATCCGCCGGCTCAAGGTCGCCACCGTTTGAACGCCGAGGTGTCGTTCTCCTTGTAGACCCGGGCAAAGGGCCCCAGGTGAGTCGGGTGCGGGTGTCCCCGGAGTCCTCCAACTGCCGCTCCACGCCTGCCTCCAGGCCGAAGCCGGAGGACGACGGTGGCCGTCCCCTGGCCTGGAACGCCGTCTGCAGCTTCCTGGGGGCACCGCCATGCTCACCGCTGCGGCGGCCCAGGCCACCGCCCTGATCCCGGCGCTGTCACACCCACTGCGCCCGGAACTTGATCAACCAGGCGCCGGAGTCCGCACAGCCCTGAGTGGCCATACTGCTGAGACGATCTTCGAGCAATCGGACGCCGCCGCTGTCCGCGCACAGATGGCCACCGTGAGCGGCCGCCCTGGACGAGAAGTTCCCGGCGCTGGCCGGGCACCTGGAGGGCGCCCGAGAAGACCTCCTGGCCTTCACCGCGCTCCCGCGCACCGTCTGGAAGTCGATCTGGTCGAACAATCCGCAGGAGCGGCTGGCAAGGAAATCAGGCGCCGCACGGACGTCGTCGGGATCTTCCCTGATCGCTCTGCGACCATTCGCCTGGTCGGGGCGGTGCTGGCCGAGCAGAACGACGAGGGGACCGAGGGCGGCCGCTATATGGGCCTCGACCTCCTCGCCAAAGCCCGCCTGCACCCGATCGACGGAACCGACGACGACAGTGCGGCACCCGTTGAACTGACCGCATAACCCCAACACGGATCACCGAGTGGCCGACTCACACAGCACTCCAGCGGGTGTGACCCGCGATCAGTCCGCATAGCTGCTGCATTGCGCCCATCCCGCCGTCGCCGACTGCTCTTGCCGCCAACGCGGGTGCGGGCCTCTGCCTGCAACTGTCGCCACGATCTTGCGCGTCTCAAGACAATGGATGCTGGCGCGTACGACGTCCAGACGTGGGGGTGAGTGGGATGCAGGCACTGGAGCCGGGAGATCCCGAGCAGGTGGGACCGTATCGGATCACTGCACGTCTGGGCGCTGGAGGCATGGGACGTGTCTACGTCGGTCATTCGAGAGCTGGTCGGAGGGCCGCGGTCAAAGTGGTCCACTCGGAATTGGCCGAAGACGCGGAGTTCCGCCGCCGGTTCGCACGTGAGGTCGCCGCCGCGCAGAGGGTGAGCGGGGCGTTCACTGCTCCGGTGTTGGGTGCGGACCCGGACAGCGATCCGCCGTGGCTTGCCACGCTCTACGTCCCAGGGCCCTGTCTGTCCGATGTGCTGAGCGCGCATGGTGCCCTGCCGGAAGGTTCCGTGCGGCTGCTTGGTGCCGGCCTTTTGGAGGCTTTGGAGTCGATCCACTCTTCTGGGCTGGTGCACCGCGATCTGAAGCCGTCCAACGTGCTGCTGGCGGCGGACGGGCCGCGGGTCATCGACTTCGGGATCTCGGTTGCGCCCGAATTCAGTGCGCTCACCCGGACGGGCTCGATTGTGGGAACTCCAGGGTTCATGTCGCCGGAGCAGTTGGTAGGCAAGCCGGTGGGGCCGGCGAGCGACATCTTTTCTCTGGGTGCTTTGCTGGTCTTCGCAGCGACTGGTGCATCAGCGTTCGGTCAAGCCGCGGCGCCAGCGTTGATGTACCGAATCGTTCATGACCAGGCTCGTCTCGATGCGGTGCCCGAGGCCTTGCGCACTCCGCTGGGCCGCGCCTTGGCCAAGGACCCTGATGACCGTCCAGGCGTGGCTCAGCTATTGGCAGAGTTGCTGCCGCACGGGGTGTCGCAGAGCGAACTCGGTGGCCTTGGTGAGCGGCGGTGGCTGCCGTCGGCGATTGCTGCGACGTTGTCGCGGCCCGATGCCGCTACGGTCATCAGTATCGAAGGCGGCGCGCCGGAGCGTGGTGAGGAGAAGCAGGGCACGTGGCTGGGCCGGGTCCTGGGCATTCGTCGACGCCTTCCCACAGTCCCGTCGCTGCCCGTGCCACCTGCAGAGTCTCCCGCCGGCGCTATGGAAGCTCCTGAGGACGTCGCGGCCCCGCCTGCGCCACCGGCAGGCGCCCCAGGCGCCGCTCCCGATCCCCGCCAGAACATCATTGTGCCGCCCGTATTGACGCAGACACCCCCCGGCCCAGTCGCGACCCGGGTCAAGCCAGCGGCTGCCTCGTTCGAAGGCTTCGTCCTCGACACCGACGCTGTCTCCCTCGACTGCCTTGTCGACGGTGAGCGGACCCTAGCCGTGGTGGTGTCACCGGACAGCGCCACGCCCACCGTCTGGGACCTCAACGCGCAGGCGCAAACCGGCGTACTCGCCGGGCATACCGATGCGGTGAGAGACGTCTGCTGCGTGACTCTCGAGGGCCGGAGTGCCGCTGTCACGGCAGGAGACGACGGGACGATCCGCGTCTGGAGTCTGGCCGACCATACTCTGCTGAACACGATCCTGTATCCGCGTGACTCTTTCCCAGTCCAAAAAGTCTTCTGCACCGAACTGGACGGCATTCCTGCGGTTGTTGCGGGAACGGGGGGCTCTCGCCTCATGCGCGTCTATGATCTGCGGACGTTCAGCGAGATCCCCATTGCTGGCCCGATGCTCAACGGCTCTCGTGCCGACCTCATCGGCTGCACACGGATCGATGGCCGGCCGGTCGTGCTCACCATTGCGGCGGATCGCATGGTTCGGGTATGGGACCTGACCACCCACGCTCCGGTGCACAGGTTGATCTCTCCGCTGGAAGATACGTGGGATGCATGCTGCATCGAGGTCGGCGACCGCACGCTCGTGATCTGCGGCGGGCGTGGCGAGGGCGGCCAACTGCCGGTATGGGCATTGACTGCGGGAAAGCGGCCGCAGATCCTCCTGCAAGATGGCAATTACCGCGCCACGGGTGCAGTACGGCCCGCATGGGTCGACGGCCGCCCTGTTGCTGTCACAGGCGATGATCATGTCCGGGTCTGGGATGCGGAAACCTTCAGCGAGGTGGCAACCCTGTCCCTTCCCGGACGTGCCGCCTCCGTCCGCGACCTCGCCTGTATCAAGATCGGCGGTCACTCCTGTGTGGTCGCCGCGGTGGGAACGGTGCCCACAGGACCGGGCGAGCCGTGGATACATCGCGTGCACGTGCTCAGTCTGACCGCAGCCCTGAGCACACTCGACTGGCCCGCCATCGCCTCTCCCGCGATTCAGAAAGGGAGGCAAAGCCGCGGAGTACAGGTGGCCCAGGTGCCTGCCACCAAGGGGCTCGCCGTTGAGGTCGCTCAGCGCCACATTCTCACTGGGCGCGGCCCCCGGATCACGTGCATGGACTGGTCGCTGGTGAACGGGCGTGCCGTGGCGGTGCTCGGCGGGCCCGGTGGCATGGGACTGTGGGACGTTGCAGCAGGGGCCCGCCTGGGTTCCCTGAGCACGTCAGGGAGCCTCTTCCAGGCTCACGCGCTGTCGTGCGCCACCCTGAGTGGGCGGCCGGTCGTCGCGGCGGGTGACGCCAGCGGCCTGATGCGGGTGTGGGACTTGGCCGAGCGACAGGAACACCTGTCCCTGCAGAGTCAACGGCACGAGGTGCTCTCTCTGATCTGCACAAACCTCGCGGACCGGCCCCTGGCCATCGTGGGTGGCCGGGACGACGAGGTGCGCGTCTGGGACCTCGCGACGCAGCAGCAGACGATGGCGTTCGGCGCCCGCGACGTGGTCTCCCTTGCAATTGCCGAAATCGGCGGTCATCCCACGGTCCTTGCCTGCGACGAGGAAGGCAGACTGACCCTGTGGGACCTGCGGGACGGCTCACGCACAGCCACCCTGCGCTCCGAAGACTGGCCCGTTGGCTCTCTGGCCCACAGCACTGCCGGTCGGCACCACATAGCGGTCCTTGGCGGTACTCGCCTGCATCTGTGGGACCTGACGGACCTGCGGCGGAGAGCTTCTGTCGGCGACCTGTCCCGCGCCGAATACCGCACCGTCCACGGTACACGGGTCGAGGATGTGCCGCTGGTGCTGGCCACCCCCGGCAAGGGGGTCCTGCAAGTGTGGAACCTGGCCGCTCGGAAACCGATCGGCGAAGCCGCCCTGCTGGAGTCCGTTGAGGCGGACCACATGGGAGAGGGCCTGTGCGCATTGACCACGGTGCCCGGACTGCGCGGCACGATCCTGGTGGCCGTCCGAGGGGACGGTGCAGCCGCCACCTACGATCTCACCCTCGTCCGACACGAGTAGGCTCGCCCACGGCACGGGCGTTCCCGGCCCATGCGGTGTTGGTCGGTTGTGAAGTCAGATGTCGAGGCCGTCTGGTGGGCGGCGGAACTGGAGTCGCTGCTGCTGGAGAACCGCCACTGGAGTACTAGGGCCTGTTTCAAAAGTGGATCAAGGTCTGTCATGATCCACTCGTGGGACGTGGGGATCTGACGAGCGAGCAATGGGCCAGGCTGGAGCCGCTGTTGCCGGTAGGCAAGAAGCCGGGGCGGCCTCCGGTCTGGTCGAAGCGGCAGCTGATCAACGGCATACGCTGGCGGACGCGGACCGGTGCGCCCTGGCGAGACGTTCCCGCCCGCTACGGTGAGTGGGAGACCGTTTACGGGCTCTTCCGGCGCTGGCAGCGCGACGGCACCTGGAGTCGGATCCTCTCCCAGTTGCAGGCCGAGGCTGACGCGAAGGGCCTGATCATCTGGGACGTGAGCGTGGACTCCACGGTCGCGCGGGCGCATCAGCATGCGGCGGGCGCTCGTAAAAGGGGGACCTGCAGCAGGACAAACCAGGCGGAGTCGCAGTCGAGCCCGCCGACCACGGGCTCGGACGCTCACGCGGTGGACTGACGACGAAGGTGCACCTGGCGGTCGAGCACGGCCAAAAACCACTTTCCTTCCTGGTCACCGCCGGTCAGCGGCACGACAGTCCCCAGTTCCAGCCCGTCCTGGAGCGCATCCGGGTGCCTCGGGCCGGCGTTGGCAGGCCGCGCCGGCGACCGGGTCGGGTGCGGGCAGACAAGGCTTACGGGTCGCGAGCCAACCGCGACTACCTGCGCAGACGTGGGATCCGCTGCACGATCCCGGAGAAGTCCGACCAGATCCGCAACCGCAAGAAGCTGGGCGCTCGCGGCGGCCGCCCGCCAAAGTTCGACAAGGCCGACTACCGCGAGCGCCACGCGGTCGAGTGTGGGATCAACCGCCTCAAGCGCCATCGAGCGGTGGCCACCAGGTACGACAAGCTGGCCGTCCGCTACGAGGCCACCGTCACGATCGCCGTCATCAACGAGTGGCTCTGATCTTCCTGGCCGACCCTCGGCCCACGAGAAACGTGGTATCGCTGCAGGTGGCCAGGCTTCTAGCCTGTGGTCCATGCATCAGCCCAGAAGGCGCGACCGCCGCATTGCTCGCCGCGTGCCGCCGGAGCGGGCCCGGCGCCAGTCCTCGCAGCTCACGGCTGCGGGGGCTGATGTGGTCCTGGTCGGCTACTTCTCGGCAAAGCAGAAGGACTTCGAAACGCTCATGGCGTCGGCAGCCGTAGAACTGACAGCGCGGGGCGCTCGGGTCGTCGTGCAGATTGTGCAGCGACGAGGCGTCTCGGACGGCGGGGTCCAGAAGATGGGTCTGCCCTACTCGTCGCGGACTTTGCTGAGCTACGGAAAGGTCCGCGAGGTGGCCCAGGCCTGTGACCAGGCCAATGCTGACGCAGTGATCTTCGTTGCCTCTTTGACCGAGCGCCAGCAGCGCGTGCTGACAGCAATGCTTGGGCGCCCCGCCGTGAGCCTTTCCGACATCCTCACCGCCGACTGACCGCTCACTCGAAGCAAGCTTTTGAAACAGGCCCTAGTGGTTGGGTTCCAGGGTGAGGTCAAAGGTGCCGACGATTCCGTCGGCCCGGGCAGCGACCAGGATCGCGCCGAGCCGCCGGGGAATTGCTGCCACCGCACGCAGGTCCTGGTTGGAGGCCGCCTCCTCGACGAGGAAGGATTCCTGCCCGATCAGGTGCCGGGACGCTAGGTCCCAGATTTTCAGTTGCCCTTGACGGGTCGCCACCATCGTGAGCGACCAGTCCTCGACCAACGTGCAGCAGGCGGCGTGGGGGTAGTCCCGGCCGTCGCCGAGGGAGCCGATGCGCTGCAGGGTGGTCAGGTCCCACAGATGGGTCAGGGGACCGCCCAGCACGGCTACGGGGCCCTGGGGGGTGTCGGCCCAGGCGATCGACTCGACTGGCCCGCTCGCGCTGCGCAGCGTGGCCATGCGAGGGCTTGCGGATGCCAGGTCCCACAGGCTCAGTCGGCCGTCTTCGTCACCGGCCAGGACGACGGACTGACCGTCGATGTGGGCGACCTCGAGCGACACCACGTCCCGGACGCCGAAGGAGGCGATTTGCTTCTGTACGGCCAGATCCCAGACTCGAACCACGTCGTCCCTGCCGCCGACGACGGCCAGTGTCCGGCCTTCAAGGGTGGTGCAGGCGATGGAGAGGACACCGCGTTTCTGGCACTGCAGGGCCATCCGCTCCTGGTGGCGTTCGAGGTCCCAGACGCGCACCATTCCGTCGTCGTCGCCGGCTACAGCGATCGGACGGCCCCGCAGGGTTCCGCAGGCCAGTGCCACCGTCTGAAACCGGTAGCCCTCGATCAACAGGCCGAGATGGGAGCCGGTCGCCACATCCCAGATCCGCAGTCCCTCCCGGGTCGCGATCACAGCAAGGGGGCGGCCGCCCACAACCGTGCAGGTCAGTGCCGAGAACTGCGGGCCAGGCTCGGTCAGCGTGTGCCGTGCGGTGATGCGGGCGGATACGCGCGCACCGCCGCTCGATGACTGCACGAAGGCCGGGCGCAGCGGCTGTGGGGTCGCGCCCGCACTGGTGGCTGGTGCTCGAGTGGTCGCCGGCCAGTTCGGCGCCCGGAGTTCGCCTGCCAACGGCAGGACGCGCAGGGTGCCCGCGTCTGTGGCCAGCACGGCGCACGGATGGCCGTGCAGGTGCGTGCACAGGAGCTTCCCGACGAACTGGGCGTTGTCGGGAAGCGTGAGATCTGCCACCAGACTGAGAGTGTCCAGGTCCCATACCTGCACCCCTGCATGACCGACCGTGACGGCGACGGGCCGCCCATCCACCGACGCCGTGGCGGCATCCCAGATGTCGCCACCAGTCTGCAGGGAGCAGAGCGTCGGACCACCAGACGCGGCCAAGTCCCAGACGTGCAGTACTTCCCGACCTGGGCCTCGTCCACCGGCCAGGACTACCGGACGCCCGTGGACCTCGGCGAATACTGCGGCCCACGCCTCTTGCAGCGGCGCATCCAGGTCGGCGATGCGCTCCCTCGTGCGGAGATCCCAGACGCCCACGTGTTTTCCGGACCCGAACGTCAGCACCACGGAGCGGCCGTCCGCCATCGTGATGCACCGCAGGGAATCCACTCGGTTCGCATCGATGCGATGCCCCAGTGATTCGATCTCGGTGCCGCTCTCAAGCTCGAAGGTGTGCACCGCGCCGTCGCCGCGGAACACGGCGAGCACCACGGGCCGTCCGTCGAGTTCGCCGCAGCGCACCTCGTCGGCGAAGATCGGATGCGAGGGATGCTCGATGGTGCGCAGCACGGCCCCGGACTGCAGGTCCCATACGCGAATGGTGTTGTCCATGCTGGCCGTGACGGCGACGCTCCTGCCGTCCACACGTGCGCAGGACAACCCTCGAACGGGGCCTTGATTGCCCTTCAGCACTCTGAGCAACTTGCGTTCCGCAAGGTCCCAGACGATTGGGTCGGTCGCCTCGTTTGCGACGGTCACGGCCAGGGTGCGGTCGCCATGCACGATGCAGTCGAGGAGCGAGGCGGAGGCCTCGAGCGTGAACGCCTCGGGTACTGGAGCACGCGGCGCGGAGGCCGGCCGGGTGGGCGTCGGCGCGGGCCGCGCCGAGCGGGACGCTGCAGCCTGCGCCGACTGCCGAACCGCTGGCTGCCCCGCCATCTCCGCGGGGCCGACTGGAGCCGAGGGATGGCGCCCGAAGCCCAGGATCCGGCCGAGGCGGATACGGCCGGCGAACAGAGCCCTCGCACCTCGCTCTGCACTGTTCTTGCCGGGGGCGGTCATGGTGGGAGCAGCATGGGTAGACAGAGTCGCGACGACGGTCGGTGGCGGCCAGGACGGGTTGTGCGGACCCAGGGGCTCGGACGGTGCCAGGAGGGCGAGCAGAGACGATACGTCGGGCCGCGCGCTCGGGTCCTTGGCCAGGCAGCCGGCCAGTGGTGCCCTCAAGAGCTCGGGTACGGCGTGAAGATCCGGCTCCTCGTGGACGATGCGGTACATCAGCGCATGGGCAGGTCCTTGCCCGAACGCGCCCTCACCGGTGGCCGCGTACACCAGCAAGGCGCCCAGAGAGAAGACATCGCTCGCCGTACCGATCGACTCACCGAGCAACTGCTCGGGTGACATGAACCCGGGCGTACCGACGACGGATCCAGCGCGGGTGATCGCGCTCAACTCGGCGGCCGACGATATGCCGAAGTCGATGACCCGCGGCCCGTCCTCCGCGATCAGAACGTTCGACGGCTTCAGGTCGCGGTGCACGACACCGGCGGAGTGGATCGCATCGACGGCCTCCAGGAGGCCAGCCCCGAGTGCCCGGACCGCGCTCTCGGGCAGAGGACCGTGTGTGCTGACCACATCGGCCAGGCACGGGCCGGGTATGTACTGGGTAGCCAGCCACGGCGGCTCACCGTCCGGGTCGGCCGCGAGCACAGGGGCGGTGAAGGCCCCGCTGACACGCCGGGCTGCGGCAACCTCGCGGGCGAACCGGCGACGGAACTCCTGATCCGCCGCTAACTCGGACCGCACCACCTTGACGGCGACCGCCCGCCCAGCCCTTGACTCGCCGAGGTAGACACGCCCCATCCCTCCAACACCAAGCCGCGCCGTGATCCGGTATGGCCCCACGTTCACCGGATCATCCGGCTCCAAAGCCTTCACCAGCGGACCTCCCCGAAGAGCCGAGCCTCCGCGCAGTCGGCCTCACGCGATTATGGCGGTAGGTACGGGGACAAGCCCAGGAAGCGGCAAAACTCAACGACCGGCCGAGACTCGCCATCGCCAAGTGGTCGCTCGCCCCGGGTACCTGCCCCGATCTCCACGACGACCGGTACTCCCGAAGTGCTCCGCGCTCCAGGGCGGACGGCGAACGGCAGACTGTCGGGTGGGGTCATTGTGCTGATCTCCCCTTCGTGATCTCGACAATCCGAAGGATCAGTCGACGGCCGTCTCACATTCGGGCGCCACGACCGTCACCGGGAGCAAGCCCCCGGGGTCAGGTGGAACTGCGTACACCTGCTCGGCGATGCTGTGGTTGTGTGTGGGCACCAGGGTGCTGCTCCACAATCAGGATGGTGCTCTTGTGGCACCGCTACCGCTGCCTGAGGGCGAGCAACATGCCGGTGTGGTCAACGATTCGGTCGGCAGCGGACTTGGAGATGCCGAAGAGCGGGGACGTGTCAGCTCCTGCGCGTGGGTGGCGGCCACCCAAATTCGCTCCGTGCCAGTCCAGGCACAGGACGGTGGCGTCATCCTCAGGTGGCCGCCGCATGCGTCGATAACTGCGCCGGACAGTGCCCGCACGACGTCGCGGGGATGGTCGGACGCGGTATTGCGAATGAGGGCGGGCAGGTCGAGGGTCTCGGCTTGCCGTTCCCTCATGCCGTCGGTGTAGAACACGATGCGATCACCGGGGCGCAGGTCGAGGTGCTGCACGCGGTAGGTGGTGGCCGAGGAGACTCCGAAGGCCAAGTCGATGTTCATGGACTCTTCCTTCACCTGGCCGTCGCGCAGGCGTAGAGGCCAAGGATGGCCCGCGTTGACGAGCTCGGTGCGGGTGCCGTCCAGGCGAATGCGCAGCATCTGGCCGGTGGCCAGGGCTTCGCTGGCGTGGTCCAGGATGGCCTTGTTGGTCTTCCGTGCCTGTTCGGCCAGGTCGCACCCGGCCCGGCGGGCGCTGCGGGAGGCGCTGACCAGGAGGGTCGCCAGCAGGGCGGAGTCGAGGTCGTGGCCCATGGCGTCGGTGATGGACAGGTGGAGCGTGTCGCGATCGAGAGAGTAGTCGTAGGTATCGCCGCCGATGCTGTCGGACGACACCAGGCCTGCGGCGACGGTGAACTGGGCGGCTTCGCAGCAACTGGCCGACGGCAGGAGCTGGTGCTGGATCTCGGCGGCCAGACTCATCGGCGTGGTGCGCCGCCCCCAGTGGTAGAGGTCGGTGAACCGGCGGTCGGTGACGATGATGTACGCCAGCGCGTGGGCGGCCTCGCCGACCTGCTCCAGTACCTCGTCGGTGGCCTCGGGCAGCGTCAGCTCCAGCACGCCGACGGTGTCGCCCCGGTTCGTGACCGGGGCGATCACCCGCTCTCTCTGTCCGCTGGCGGGTGCCCGTGTCAGCTGCTGCGTGCGTAGTACCTGCTCGTAAAGGCTGTCGGCCAGAGGAATCTGCTGGGCGCGGTCCCTGGACGGTGTGGCTTCCCCGACGAACCGCACCACCTGCTGGCCCGTGACGTCGAGGAACAGGAACGACACCTCCCTGGCAGCGAACCGCTCCCGCAGATTGCGGGCGACCACATCGATGGACTCCACGGGCGCCGCGTCCTCGGCTGCGGCGAGGGTTTCACCCATGTCGAGCCGATCATGCTCCATGGCGGTCTCCCTCGGACCGGGCACCCCCTCCTGTCTCAACCGTAGGCATCACGAGTTGATGGCGCCGCCGTTGATCCACTGGTTGCACCGCTGGCGGCCTCGACGAGACGACCTGTCTGGTGGGGCTGTCGTGGGATGTGCGCGGTGAAGGGCGGCCCGGTGTTTCCGCTGATGCGTTCGCTCTTTGCGGTCCGGGAGTGGCCCGTCGGGTGGAGGCCCGGTCTCGGGGGCGGGGCAGAGGTCAGGTGTCCGCTTCCGGCTTCGGCTCCCCGGCGTGCCGGCGCAGTTCTGTGTTGATGCGCAGTGCTTCTTCGAGTTGGTCCTCGAGGATGATGATGCGGCAGGCGGCCTCGATGGGGGTGCCTTGGCCGACGAGGTCCCGGGCGCGCTGGGCGAGGCGCAGTTGGTAGCGGGAGTAGCGGCGGTGGCCGCCTTCGGAGCGCAGCGGGGTGATGAGGCGGTGTTCGCCCAGGGCTCGTAGGAAGGCGGGGGTGGTGCCGGTCATCTCGGCGGCGCGGCCCATGGTGTAGGCGGGGTAGTCGTCGTCGTCGAGTTTGTCGGGTGTGCGGGGGCTGGTCGGACTGGTCACTGCACCTCTCTGGGTTCTCGTGGAGAACGCGTCGAGGGGCCCCGGTGCCTGGTCGGCTCCGGGGCCCCGAAGGGGAATTACACCATCCACCGGTCTGAGCCGGTCCTCTACTGTCGCACCGCCCCAGGCGAGGGGGCGTGCGGGGATCGCGTATGCGTGACCGGAAACCACCGTCCTTGCGTTGGGGTCTGCGGTGTCCGCCCGGGCAGGACTTCACGGGCCGGGCGATCCTGATGGCGTTTCCGCCCTCCATTCATCCTCTGGACTGATCTTTCAACGGGTACTGCAGGTGCGGCGCTTGCTGAACCGCATCCTTTGCCCGGTGTCCGTGAGGGTTCACCGGTCCGGCAGCCGACCCCGTCGCCTGTGGGCTTTCACTGGCTCGGAACCGCACTGCCACGAGTTCTCGGCACGCGCGCCGCAGCCTGGACGCCTTTGCCGAGATCCTGCCTCTTCTGCGGCTGCCGGCAGTGCACCACGGAACGGTGCACTGCCGAGGGTGTTGCTGATCGGCGGCCCCTGATACCTGCGGGCCGCCTGGTCCGGCAGTCAGCCCCGTCGCCGACCTGTAACTCCTGGCTTCGGTGCTCCACTGCCGGACCGTACTGCGAACTTCTGTCCAACTACCCGGCCAGTTCGTGTCTGGCCGGTCTCGCCGACTGCTGTCTACGAGAGAAACACTAACCCCGCACGGAAGCTATGTCTACTTCGGCGGGTATAGATTTTGGCGTGTCGGGCCAGCAGGTAATCTTCCTGGTGCCGTGGCGGCGCCCCCGGCCGTCGCCGCGCCCAGCGGAAGGCGTGGGGCACCGCGCAGGAGGCTGCTGGGGAAGAGCTGGGAGGTGCGTCCGTGACGCCGAGTGGGCAGTCGGCCCTGGTCGAAGCCATCGCCGAGGCTGTCCGGGGCGGTGACGACCGCACCGTTCGCCGGCTCCTGGCCCGCTTCGCCGAGGAGGCCACCATCGGCGATCTCTACGCCCTTCGCGACGCCCTTGGCTCCCGGCACCACCGCGGTCAGCAGA
>NZ_LIQR01000113.1 GCF_001418575.1 Peterkaempfera griseoplana | reverse complement strand
CACTCGATGCGCCGCCGCGGGGTGACGGTCTTCGGCGACCCGGGGCCGTTCAAGACCTGCCCCGCCTGCCTCTTCGAGGAACTGCCCGCGGCGGCGCATCGAGTGCTTGTAGGGGGCGACGATCAGGAAGTACACCACGGCCATGAAGATGACGAAGTAGATCAGCGCCGAGATGAACGAGCCGATGTCCAGATAGGTCGCCTTGTTCCCCGGCGCGCCGAGCTGCCAGCCGAGCCCCACCGACCTGCTGCCCTGGATCCTGGCGATGATCGGGTTGATGACGAAGTCGGTGAAGGCCTTGATCAGGGTGCTGAAGGCCAGCGCCGTGATCAGGCCCACGGCGACGACGATGACGTCGCCGCGCATCAGGAAGTTCTTGAAGCCCTTGAACACGATCTGCTCCTCTGCCGGGGCGGGCCGCTCGGAACATCGGCAGACAGCACGCTAGGGCCGCACCACCCGTACAGCCGCGCAACCGCAGCCCCCGCCACCCGGACGCCCGCTCCCCCCATCCGTCCGGCCCACGGCCGGTGTCCACCGCCCGCACCTCACCGGACGGGGCGGCCTGCGGGATCCCGAGCCGGGCCCCGGCACCGGAGCGGCTCAGAGCAGGCGCCTGATGTCGCCGCGGGCGCGGTGGAAGCCACCGCCCGCGGAGGGGGGTATCTGCCTCCTTTGGCGGTTCCGGTTCCCTCGGTGGACACCACCGTAGGAGCCGGTACCGACAGCGGCCGGAGGTCGCCTGCCGTGTGTGGATCAGCTGCCGGACGCAGCACGCAACTTGTCGGCCTGCAGGGTCATCAGCTGCGTGGGGATGGGCACCGATCCGGTGCCGCTCTGGCTCACTCCCGCGAAGACGGCCACCGAGGAACCGACGCGGACCTCGGTCATCCTGATGTCCAGCGTCCTGCCGGCGGTGGTGCCGCTCAGCTGGAACATCACCGAGTCGTCACCGACGGCGGGGGCCTGCAGGGTGCGGATCCGGACCTCGGTCACGGCGTCGCCGGACCTGCTGCGGTAGAAGGTGCAGGTCTTCAGGGCCGCATGAAGTCTGGCCATGGCCTTCTCGGCGTCGCCCGCGCGGTAGGCGGCGATGCGTCCGTAGAACCCCTGGCCGGGCATGGCGGACGACTGGTAGTCGCGGTCCGCGGTGGCGGTCGGCCTGATGGCGCCGTCGGAGGCCGCGATGTCCGGGACGGGCTGGCAGGAGGCGGGCTCCGCGGTGTCCGTGTCGCTTGCGAACAGGGCGTTGTCCGCGGAGGGGGTGCTCACCCGGAAGTCGGGCGGGAGGTCGGCAGCGGTCAGTGCCGCACCGTTCAGTTGCGCCTTGGTCAGCGGCTTCGCCGATCCGCCGGCCGACCCGGCCGCCGGGGTGGACGCGGACGCGGAAGCGGGCGCCGAGGCGGAGGCCGACACCGGCGCCGAGGCGGAGGCGGGCGCGGAGGCGGGCGTGGAGACAGCGGCGGACGGGGTCGCCGTGTCGCTGCCGCCCCCGTCGCTGCTGCAGCCGGTGAGGCCCAGGGCCGCGCTGGAGGCCAGCGCGGCGGTGAGAAGTATCGAGCGACTTGCACGGGGCATGACGGGCCGTCCTTGGTCGGGGTCGGAGTGGGCGGGCTCACTGTAGGGCACCCCCGGGGCGTACGGGCCGGACCTGTGGGCCGGTCATGCGCGACGTGACGGAGACACCACGGCCTCCCGCCCACCGGCTCCGGCCGCCCCCTGCGGACACCCCGGCGGCCACGGCGCCCGCGCGCCCCACCCTGGCAGCGACGCCGGGGCGAGCGGGCCGCGGCGGTGTCCGGGAGGCTGCGGCCCGCTCAGTCCAGCAGGGGGAAGCGGCCGGACCGCAGCAGCACCAGCACCGCGTCGGTCCGGGCCCGCGGGAGCGCGTAGTCGGGATGGGCGCGCAGTACCGCGGCGGCGTCGTGCAGCCGGTGCATCTGGTCGGCGGCCTCGGCCACCCCGCGCCCGGCTGGGGAGACGGGATGGGTGGCCAGCGCCGGCCGCCGCGGGTCGACACGGCCGACGGCGACGGCCTTCTCCACCCGCCGGGAGCAGCGGCAGAACGCCTCGCTGTTGACGATTCCGCAGGTCGACCCCATGAAGGCACGGATCCGCTGCCGGGCGCGCTCCAGCCGCTTGCGGTACGCGGCCGGGGTGACCTCCAGGATCCACGCGGCCTCGGCGGAGGACAGCTCGAAGACCTCACCGAGCACGAACGCCACCCGTTCCCCGCGCTCAAGGCACTGCAGCACCGCCTGCGAGCAGCTGAGCCGCACCTCGGTGGCGAGCAGTCCGGCGTCCGGGCCGGGGTAGTCCTGGTCCGCCAGACCGTCCGCCAGCCCCTCGCGGAAGTCCTCCAGACTGAGCTGCCTGGCTTCCTGCGGAGTCTTCCGGCGCAGATTGAGCACATGGTTGACGCCGATGCGGTAGGCCCAGGTGAGCAGCCTCGCCTCGGCGCGCCAGGTCGCCAGCCGGGTGACGACCCGGATCAGGATCTCCTGGGTGGCGTCCTCCGCGTCCGCCGGCCGCCACACCATCCGCAGCGCCAGCCGGTAGAGCGGGTCCTGGAGGAGGCGGACCACCTCCTCCAGGGCAGCCCGGTCACCCGCGACGGCCCGTGCGACCAGCTCCGCCTCGCGGGCCGCCTCCTCGTCCGTTCCCTCGTCCGTTCCCCCGTCCGTGCTCATGACCCCATTGTCAGCCGGTGCCGGTGGAGCCACCGGGAGATCGCCGAACCGATGGCGTCCGGCTGGTCCTCCGGAGCGTGGTGACCGGCCGGTCCGACCGACTCCACCTCAACGGCGGCGAAGGTTCTCTCGGCCCAGGCGGCGGTCTCCGCCGAACCCATCCCCACACCCGACTCCACGGTCATCACCAGCTTGGGCACCTCCGGGGTGGCCGCCATCCAGCGGCCGTAGGCCACCACCCGCTCATGGACGTCGGCCGGCTCGCCGTCGATGGGGATCTCCCGCGGCCACACCAGCAGCGGACGGCGCGACGCCGGATCGGGGAAGGGCGCGCGGTAGACGTCGTGATCCTCGGGCGCCAGCCCGCTCAGCACCCCGCGGGGGAGGTTGAACTCGATGAAGGAGTTCTGTTCCAGAATCATCTCCTCGCCCTTCGGCGAGCGGATGGCCCGGAAGATCTGCTGACCCTGCGGAGGGAACTCCGCCCAGCTCAGCGGACGCAGAAAGGTCTCGATCAGCGCGGCTCCCCGCACCCGCCCAGGATGCCGGGCCGCCCAGTCCAGGCCCAGCGCGCCGCCCCAGTCGGTGCCGACCACGACCACCTCGTCCAGACCCATGGCGTCGAACCAGGCGTCCAGACAGCGGGCGTGGTCGGCGAAGCGGTAGCCGATGTCCGGTTTCCCGGACGCGCCCATGCCCATCAGGTCCGGCGCCAGGCAGCGGGCCTGGCCGCTGACATGCGGGATGACCCCGCGCCACAGATGGGACGAGGTGGGGTTCCCGTGCAGGAACACCACCGGGACGCCACCGGTCCCGGCCTCGGTGTAGGCCATGAAGGAGTCGTTCACCTCGACGGTCGCCCTCACCGTGCTGTCCTTCATCGTGCTGTCGCTCACCACGCTGTCCTTCACTGTGCTGTCCGTCATGGTGCTGTCCTTCCTCGCGGATGCCTCTCCGTCCGGTTGGACACCGGGACACCGCCCGCTGTGACATCGCCCGGGACATTGATTGACGGCCACCCCGGCCACCCGGGCCCGCCGTAAGGCCGGCCCGGGTGGGGAACCGCCAAGCGGTGGCGCCCTACTCGGTGCGCAGCGCCGTGGCCGTACGGGCCCTGGCCGCCCAGCCGGACGGGAGCAGCGCCCCCAGTACGGCGATCAGGACGCCCGCCAGCCCCAGCAGCACCAGCCGGGGAGCGTCGTACACATCGAGGACCGACGGCGGAAGGCGGGTGTCCGCCGCGCGCCCCATCACCGGCAGGACGAAGCCGTGCAGCGCGGTCCCCACGGGTACGCCGACCAGTCCGCCCAGTACGCCGATCCCGGCCACCGAGGAGAGCACCAGGGCCAGCGTCTGCCGCGGTGACATGCCGAGCGCCTTGCAGACCCCCAGGTCGTGGACGCGCTCCCGGGTGTCCAGGACGACGGAGTTGAGCACCCCCAGGCCGGCGACGCAGACCAGCATGAGCGTCAGCAGCGCCGCGATCGCGTCCAGCAGGAGGATCATGTTCTCCTTCGGCGAGGGCGAGTTGGCCATCACGTCGGCGCCCAGCGGCTGCACCACTGCGGCGAGCTGCCTGGCGTAGCCGGCCGGGGAGACGCCCGGCTTCACCTCGATCTGGAAGACCTGGGGCTCGGCCGCGGCGAAGTCGGCGAGCTCGGCGTGGACCGACAGGCCGTCGTTGGAGGTGTCGAAGGCCTCGCCGACGATCCGCAGCGACTCCGAGTCCCTGCCGAGGGTCACCCGGATCGTGTCGCCGATCCTGGTGCCGGTCGTCTCCAGCAGATGTGTGGGCACCACGACCTGCCCCGCACCGGTGAGCCAGTGACCCGAGATCATCTCGTAGCCGCCGGGACGGGAGTCGCCCTGGTAGAGGGTGGCCCTGACCGGGCCGGAGATCCCGGCCACGGTGACGTCGGCATGGGACATGCCGTAGTACGACGCGGTGCCGGGCTGCGCCTCGATGGCGGCGCGGACCTTCGCCGGGTCGGCCGACGGAGGGCGGGGGCTGCTCCCCCCGGGGCCGGGTGTGCGGTGTTCGACGGCGCCCCCGGCGGCCGGTGCGCCGGGTTCGGGGACGCCGTTGACGGTGGGACCGCCGCTGACGGCGGTGACCGCGGCGCGCTCCTCCGGATCGGACGCGCCGCCGACCGCGTTCAGGGACGAGGTCAGTCCCACCGCGAAGGTCGCCGCGACCGTGCCGAAGGCCACCGCGAGCAGCATCGCCGCGGCACGGACCGGGTGGGCGAACGGGGCGGCGAGGCCGTAGGTCACCGGCCGCGGCAGCGGCAGCCGCCCGGCCGCCCGGTGGGCCCACTGGCCGCGCCCCGTGCGGGGCGCCCGGCCGACCGCGATGGCCTCGACCGTACGCAGCCTCCCGGCCCGCAGCGCGGGGACCAGCGCCGCGATCCCGACCACCAGCAGGGCGACGGCCGGCACCAGCACGTCCACCCACCACGCCACCGTCAGCGACGCGCCGCCGTAGGCCCGCCCGGTGTCCTCCAGCAGCGGAAGGGCCAGCAGATTGCCCAGGACGACTCCGAGCGCGATGCCGGCGCCCGCCGGGATCAGCGCCTGGGCCACATAGGCCCGCACGACCTCGCCCGGGGTGAAGCCGATCGCCTTGAGGATGCCGATCCTGCGCAGGCTGGTGCCGACCGCACCGCTGATCACACTGCTGACGATGATCACCGACATCACGATGCCCAGCACGCCGAAGGCCGTCAGGAACGGGATGGTCGGCGCCGCGCCCCGGTCCGCGGCACGCTTGGTGTCCAGATAGGACGTGGTGCCCAGCAGGGACCCGGACGGCACGGCGGCGGCGAGCGCCCTGCGGTCGGCGGCGATCTGGCCCGCGGTCCCCGCGGAGGCGAAGCGGTAGAGCATCTGGACGGTGGCGGGCCCGTCCGCGGCGGCCAGGGTGCGGACCTGCTCCGGGGTCGCCCAGGCGTCGGCGGACTCGCCGGCCGACACCGCGAAGCCGACGACCGTCAGCGTGGGGCTGTCCGCGGCGTCCGAGACCCTCAGTGCGGAGCCGATGCCGAGGGCCGGGCCGCTGAACGACGCGGAGAGCACCACTTCGCCCGGCCTCGCCGCCCACCGCCCGGATGTGACGTCCAGGTCGTCCACCGCGCCGTGCGGACCGGAGCGCCCGACCAGGCTCAGCCTCGGCAGGTGCCCGCCGCCGGGGTCCACCGGGCTGACGGTCGTGGACGGATAGGGCCCCGCGCTGGCGGTGACGCCGTCCAGCCGTCCGGTGGACTCCAGTTGTGCCGTACTCACCCCGGCCGGATCGAACTGGGCGGTGAGGTGCGCACCGTGCTGCTCGGCGAAGGCGTGGTCGAAGGGGGCGTTCGAGGCGACCACGAGCGCCCCGGCGACCACGGCCGACGCGACGGCCATCATGGTGGCCACGGCGATCACCGCCGACTGCACCCGGCGCCGGCCCACGCCGGAGCGTACGACCCGGCCGAGCGCCCCCGTACCGAAGAGGCTCATCGGACGGTCTCCGCCCGGGTGTCGACGGCGAGACGGCCGTCGACCAGCTGAATGGTGCGGCTCGCGCACGCCTCCGCCAGCGCCAGGTCGTGCGTGACCAGCACCAGGGTCTGCCCGCCGCGGTGCAGATCCACCAGCAGTTGCCGCACGTCGTGGCCCGAGGCGGTGTCCAGCGCACCGGTCGGCTCGTCGGCGAGCAGCAGCGCGGGCCGGTTGACCAGTGCCCGGGCGACCGCGACCCGCTGGCGCTCGCCGCCGGACAGCCGGCCCGGGTAGGCGCGGGCGTGCCGGGTGATGCCCAGGACCTCCATCAGCTCGCCGGCGCGGGCCGCCGCCCTGCGCCGGGCGGTCCCGGTCAGCTGGGCGGGCAGCTGGATGTTGTCGGCGACGGTGAGGTCGTCGAGCAGATTGAAGAACTGGAAGACCATGCCGATCTGCTCGCGGCGGAACCGGGCCAGCGCGTGCTCGCTCAGCCGGTCGATCCGCTGCCCGGCCACGGTCACCGTGCCCTCGGTCGGCCGGTCCAGACCGGCCACGAGGTTCAGCAGCGTGGACTTGCCGCTGCCCGAGGGGCCGATCACGGCCAGTGCCTCGCCCTGGGCGACGCCGAGGTCGAGTGGCCCGAGGGCGGGCGCGCCGGCGCTGCCGTAGCGCTTCGCCGCGCCCGACAGTTCGATCACATGGGTCATGGGAGTCGTCCGTCCTTGGAGTCGGAGGGGAGATGTCCTTGCGCCGGCCCAGCGAACGTAGGGGCGCGGCCCCGCCGGACGCGTCGGCCGCGGCACCGACATCCGGCCCTCCTGACGGAGGAGATCCCCGGGGCGTCATCCCTGCGGAGTACGCCTGACGGACGGCGGACCGGCCTCGCAGGCGGACGCGGAGGACGGCCGGGGCGCCGGACAATGAGCCGGTGAAGACGGAGGACGCGCGAGGCCGGCGCCGCCAACTGCGCGACGCACTGCGGCCGGAGGCAGAGGAGACCCCGCTGTCGCGGCGGGCGGTGTGGGCCGATGTGGCGCTGGCGGTCCTGGTGACCGTGGTCGCGCTGATCGTGGCGGCGCGCTATCCCGGTGACGGGCCGGTCCGCATCGGTCCGAGGGCCGGGTACGCGTTGGCGCCCCCGCCTCCGCCGCTGCCCGCGCGCCCGCTGCCGGGCGCACGGCTCGCGACGGGCATGACCGGGGCCGGGACCCCGCCCTGGTCGCTGGTCGTCCTCTCCGCGCTGCCGCTGGCCGCCCGGCGCCGGTATCCGCTGGCCGCGTTCGGCGTGGTGCTGGGCGCGGCGCTGGCCATCGGCGGCGACGCCTCCTGGATCAATGTGCTGTCCTGCGTCATCGGGGCCTACAGCGCGGTCATGTACAGCCGCTACCGGGCCGGGGCGACGGCCGGGCTGGTCGTCGCCGCCGTACTGGCCGGCGTCGCCTTCCGGGAGATGGACCCGGTGCTGCCGGGATGGTCGAACCCCGCGGTGGTGCTGCTGCTCACCGGGGCGCTGGCCAGCACCGTCCGCTACTGGAGACGGCGGCTGGCGGACAGCCGCGACCGCTTCACCAGGCTGCAGCAGGCCCAGGAGGAGGGCACACGCCGGGCGGTCGAGGAGGAGCGGGCCCGCATCGCCGCCGAACTGCACGACGTGGTGACCCACAATGTGAGCGTGATGGTCATCCAGGCGGGCGCGGCCCGCAAGGTGATGGACACGGCGCCGCAGCGCTCCAAGGAGGCCCTGCTGGCCGTCGAGGCCGGAGGCCGCGCCGCGCTGGCCGAACTGCGGCATGTGATGGGCCTGCTGGCCGCCCAGGACACCGGCCGGCCGGACGGCCCCGCGGACGGCCTCGAACCACAGCCCGGCCTCGGGCAGCTCGACGCCCTGACCGAGCGGGTACGTGCCGCCGGGACACCGGTCACCGTCGCGGTGTCGCTGCCGCCGGACCCGCTGCCGCCGGGGCTGGACCTCGCGGCGTACCGCGTCGTGCAGGAGGCGCTGACCAACGCACTCAAGCACGCCCCGGGCGCCGCCGCCTCCGTCACCGTCGGACACGACGGGGACTTCCTGGCGATCGAGGTCACCGACACCGGCGCCGCACGCGACGCCCCTCCGGCGGACGGCAACGGCCGGGGGCTGATCGGGCTCCGCGAACGCCTGGCCGTCTACGGCGGCGACCTCACGGCCGGGCCGACCCTCGCAGGAGGCTACCGGATCAGGGCCCGGGTCCCGTGGCGGACGGCGTGACCCGGCCCGCGCTGCGCGCCGTCATCGCCGACGACCAGGCCCTGGTACGCACCGGCTTCGGGCTGATCCTGGGCGCGGACGGCATCGAGGTGGCGGCCGAGGCGGCCGACGGTGCCGAGGCGGTCGCCGCGGTCCGGCGCACCCGGCCCGACGTCGTGCTGATGGACATCCGGATGCCGCGGATGGACGGCATCGAGGCCACCCGGCGGATCCTCGCCGACGGCGGCACGGCCGGCACCCGCGTCATCATCCTGACCACGTACGACCTCGACCACTACGTCTACGCCGCGCTCACCGCCGGCGCCAGCGGCTTCCTCCTCAAGGACGTCACCCCCGAGCACCTCGTCGCCTCCGTACGCCTGGTGCAGTCCGGCGACGCCCTGCTCGCCCCCGCGATCACCCGCCGTCTGATCGAACGCTTCGCCCGCCGCGAGGAGGACCGTCCGGCCGCCCTCCACCGCGACCTCTCCGGTCTGACGCCACGTGAACTGGAGGTCCTCCGCCTGCTGGCGACGGGCCTGAGCAACGCCGAACTCGCGGACCGTCTCTTCGTCAGCCAGACCACGGTCAAGACCCACATCGGCCGCATCCTGTCCAAGCTGGATCTGCGCGACCGCGTCCAGGCCGTCGTCCTCGCGTACGAGACGGGGCTGATCTCCCCCGGGGGCGGTGGCCAGGTGTTCTGACCCGGCCTCCTCCCCGGGCTCAGGGCCGCGGGGCCTTCACGCCGTGGGTGGCCGTGTACTCGGCGGCCAGCCACGGGGCCAGGTCGTCGAGCAGGGCGGCGATGACGGCCGGGTCGGTGGTCGGGGTGCGGGCGATGGTGGCGGCCAGGCGCATCTGGGGGCCGCGCGCCGGGTAGTAGCGGGCGAAGATCTCGGCGGAGCCGGCGAGGTCGCTGGTCCAGCCGCCCCAGCGGGGCATCACCAGGGTGAGTCCGGTGCGGACCAGTTTGCGTGCGGCGCCCCGGCTGAGGGTGCGCAGCTCGGCGTCGGTACGGGCGGCGGCGGCCCGTTCCCGCCAGCGAGGCAGCAGCAGCGCCAGATCGCCGTTGGTCTCCCGGGCGAGCAGGGAGGTAGGACGGTAGCGGGGGAGCCGGTCGGCGAGGTCGTCGCCGAGCAGCGGGGTGCACAGGCAGGCCAGGAACCAGCCCAGGTCGTGGCGTTCCAGGTCGCTCAGCAGGGTGTCGGTGGAGAACAGCAGCACTCCCGCGCCGTCGATCTGCGGGTGGGCGGCGTCGAGGGTGGCCTCGACGCCGTCGGCGTCCGCCCGGTCGGCGGGGGTGGGCCGGTGACGCAGCGCCAGCAGCAGGTCGAGGTCGGAGACGGCGGGCAGGGCGGTGCCGCGGGGGATGCTGCCGTAGAGGTAGGCGCTGTGCAGCCGGTCGGGACCGAAGCGCGCGGCGACCAGCCGCCGGGCGTGGTCGACGACCGGGGCGAACTCCGGGGCCACCTTGGCCAGGGAGCCCTCCCGGGCGATGTGTCCGTCGTCGTCCAGTCCTTCGGGAACCATGTACGGACTCTGCCGTGGCGCCCGCGGGATGTCGAACGGATTGCGGCCGGGCCGGCAGCGGGCGGGCCGGGGAGGACGTTCAGGACGGAGCCGCGCCGCCGGTGAGGGACCGGGCGTCGAAGGCGACCCGGATGCGGGTGATGAGGCCGTTCTCGACCCGGCTCCAGTTGGCCACCGGGACGGGGTCGGCAAGGCTGGTGTGCAGCTGGAACCAGGTGATCACGTCGGCGCCGTCGGCGACGATCCGCTCCACCACGACATCGGTGACGATCTGCGACATGCCCCTGATGCCCTGCACGCACTCCTCGGCGTCGGCGGCCCGGCCGAGTGGGCCGCTGAAGGTGACGTCGTCGGCGAGCAGGGCGCGGAAGGCGGTGAAGTCCCGGGCCTTCCAGGTCTCGAAGTAGGCGGCGGCGACCTGGGCGGGGGTGGCGGTCATCGTGCGGCTCCTTTCGCTGGGGGATCGGCGGCGGCTGCCGCAGCTCCATCCTCGGATTCCGGGGAGCCATACGTCCAAGAGCTGGATCTTCTGCTTGCTAGCATCGCTGGTTATGGAGCTGCGGCAGCTGGAGTACCTGGTGACCGTCGTCGACGAGGCCAACTTCACCAGGGCCGCCGACCGGCTGCATGTGGCGCAGCCGGGGGTCAGCGCCCAGATCCGCAAGCTGGAGCGGGAGCTCGGCCAGGAGCTGCTGGACCGCTCGGGCCGATCCGTGCGGCCCACCGAGGCGGGCGCCGCCGTCCTCCCGTACGCCAGGGCAGCGCTCGCCGCCGTGGCCGGGGCCCGCCAGGCCGTGGACGAGCTCACCGGACTGCTGCGCGGTCATGTCACGGTCGGTACGGTCACCTCCCTCGGCCCGGCGGTCGACCTGCCCGCCCTGCTGGCCCGCTTCCACCGCGACCACCCCGCCGTGGAGATCGGCCTGCTGGAGGACACCTCGGAGCGGCTGGCGCAGGAGGTGGCCGCGGGGGGCGTCGACCTGGCGGTGGTGAGCCTTGCCGACGGGCCGCCACCGGCCGGGCTCGGGGTCCAGGTCGTCTCGGACGAGGCGCTGGTGGTGGCCGTCGGCCACGGCGATCCGCTGGGCGCCCGCGACACCGTCGCGCTGCGTTCCCTCGCCGACCGCACTCTGATGAGCCTGCCGCCCGGCACCGGGCTGCGCGGCATCCTGGACCGCGCCTGCGCGGCCGCGGGCTTCCGGCCCCGGATCGCCTTCGAGGCCGGCGACCCCAATGTGCTGGCCCAGCTGGCCGCGCGGGGCCTGGGCGCGGCCGTGGTCCCGGAATCCCTGGCCCGCTCCTACGCCGACCGGCTGCATACGGTGCGGATCGTCCGCCCCGACCTGCGCGGCCGTCTCGCCCTCGCCTGGCGTGCGGCGGGCCCGGTCGGACCGGCCGCCCGCGCGCTGGTACGGCAGGCCCGCGCCGCCCTGCCGGGAGGCCCGGCCGACGGCTGATCAGGGGCCGCCTGGCGCCCGGTTGTGCGGCCGCCGAGGTGAGCCGGGCCCCGGGGCGTACGGAACCGGCACCGCTGCCCCGACAGTGTGCGGTACACCCGGTCGGGGCGGGTGACAACCCGGATGGTCCTCTGCGGTGTCGGCTCGCGTCGCCGCGCGCTGACAGGCCACTTACGTTGAGCGTGCCGCCCTCGACCGCCGGATCGGTGCCGTCGGGCCGCATCCAGCAGCGTTCCCGAGGAGGAAGCCGACATGACGCGCATATCCGAGATCCGGCCCGCGCGGAGGCTGCACCGCACCACCGCCGCCGCAGCCGTGCTCACCGCCGCGGCCCTGGGCCTGTCGGCGTGCGCCGAGGGCGCGACCACGGCATCCGCCCCGGCCGGACGCGCCTCCCCGGTGGCCGCCGCGGCCCCGGTCGCCCCCGGTGACTCGGCCCGGCACGGCACGACCGGCAGGAGCGGCTGCGCAGCCGGCCGGAGCCATGGCAGCGTCCCGGTGTGCAAGCTGACGCCCGCCCTCGCCGACCGGTTGGACAAGGCCGTCCGCAGGGTGCTCGCCGAGACCGGCCTGCCCGGAGCGGTGGTGGGCCTGTGGACGCCGCAGGGCCGGTACGTCCGGGCCTTCGGCGTCGCGGACATGGCGACCCGTAAGCCCATGACCACCCGGCTCCGGTTCCGGGTCGGCAGCATCACCAAGACCTTCACCGTCACCGCGCTGCTGGAGCTGGTGGACCGGGGCAGGGCCCACCTGGACGACCCGATCTCCCGGTATGTCAGCGGCGTCCCCGGCGGCGACCGGATCACGCTGCGCCAGTTGGCCGAGATGCGCAGCGGCCTGTTCTCCTACACCGAGGACCCGGACTTCGACCACGACCTCAAGGCCGCCCCCAAGCGCGCCTTCACCCCCCGCCAGCTGCTCGCCTACGCCTTCAGGCACCCGGCGATCGCCAAGCCCGGCACGGTCTTCCAGTACTCCAACACCAACACGGTGCTGCTCGGCCTGGCGGTGGAGAAGCTGAGCAGCGGTCCGCTCGGTGCGTATCTGCGGTCGCGGGTGTTCCGGCCCGCCCGGCTGCGGCACACCACCTTCCCGGCCGGCGCGGAGTTCCCGCAGCCGCACGCCGACGGCTACACCACGCAGTCCGCCAACGGGCAGCCGGCCGACGCCACCGACTGGAACCCGTCCTGGGGTTGGTCCGCCGGGGCGGCCATCTCCGACCTGGACGACATGCGGACCTGGGCGGGTGTCCTCGCCAAGGGCTCGCTGCTGCGGCGCGCCACCCAGGCGCAGCGACTGAAGCTGCTGCCCACCGGCTACCCCGGCACGGGCTACGGCCTCGGTGTCTTCGGCGTCAACGGGTGGGTCGGCCACAACGGCTCGCTGCCCGGCTACGAGAGCGTGGCGATGTACCTCCCGTCGGCAAGGGCGACCCTGGTGGTGCTGGTGAACACCGATGTGCTGCACCGGGGAGCCCAGCCGAGCACCCTGCTCGCCGAGGCGGTCACCGCGCTGGCGACGCCCCGGAACGTCTACCGGCTGCCCTCCGCCCCGACGGCCGCCCCCCGGCCGGCGTCCATCGCGGCGCTGCACGGCTGACGCCCGGACCGGTCGGGGGCCGCAGCCGAGAAGTCGGCGGCGGCCCCGCGACCGGTCCGCCGGCCTCAGGAGGCGGGACCGGCCGGGACGGCGGCCGCCACCGGGGTGTCGACGGCGTCGACGACCGCACGCACCAGGTCGATCAGGCTGCTGGCGACCGACTCGACCACCTTCGCCAGCGAACCCTGGTCCTGGGAGCGCACCGCCGACAGCAGCGCCCGCACCTGCTTCTTCAGCTCGGTGACGGCCTGCTCCACGCTCGGGCCGGACGCCCGGCCGTGGAGGCCGCCGCCCTCCCGGGTCGGCATCCCCTGCCCGGCCGGCTTGCTGGGCCTGGCACCGGCCTTGTCCAGCAGCTCCTGGGCCGCATTGCCCAGTTGGGTGGCGTTCTGCTGCACCTCTGCGGTGTCCGCGCCGCGCCTGGCGTTGCTGACCAGGTCGCGCACTCCGCGGGTGACATTGCCGAGCGAGGCCAGCACGTCGACGGTGCGGACGGCGTCGGTCCGGCCCGAGGGGCTGGGGCGGTTGGCGTGGTTGGGGCCGCCCGGGGCGGCGGGTCCGGATACCGGCGCCGGCTTGCGGTCGGCGGTGGCGATGGCCACCCCGGCACCCGCGGTCAGGGTGCCGGCGAGCAGAGCGCCGGTGAGTACGGCGGCGAGGCGTCGGTTGCGCATGGCAGAACCTTTCGGAGGGGAGTTGCTCTCCCTCCAGCCATGACACGCCTGATCACTCTCCGCAATCACAGCGCGCCCGTCCGTGGTAACCGGCTCCGCCCGTCGGCCGCCGCCGGAGTGGTCGTACGCTGAGCTCCATGACCGAGCAGAGGGCAGTCCCGACCGGAGTGGGCCGGACGGCGCTGGGGGTCGCGGCCGCCAGGGCGCGGGAGAGCCTGCGGTCCGACCGCCTCTTCGAGGACCCTCTCGCGGCGGCCTTTCTGGCGGCCGCGGGGTGGCCGGGCCCGGAGCAGCGGCCCGCGGCGCCGACCGGAGATCCGGCGCTGGGCGAGTCGATGTTCCATCACCTGGTGATCCGCACCCGGTTCTTCGACGACCGGTTGCTGGCCGCCGCGGCCGACGGCTGCCTCCAGGTGGTGCTGACGGCCGCCGGTCTGGACACCCGGGCCTTCCGGCTGCCCTGGCCGGACGGCACCGCGCTGTACGAGATCGACTTCCCCGGGATGCTGGACTTCAAGGAGCGGGTCCTCGCCGAGCAGCAGGCCCGTCCCCTGTGCCGCCGTACCGTGCTGCCCGCCGACCTCAGGGAGGACTGGGGCGGGCGGCTGGTGGCGGCGGGCTTCGATCCGGGGGCGCGTACGGTCTGGCTCGCCGAAGGGCTGCTCATCTATCTGTCGCCGTCGGAAACGGCCGGCCTGCTCACCGAGGTGGGCGCGCTGTCCGCCCCCGGCAGCAGGCTGTTCTTCACCCACCCCGTCCCCGACAGCACCGTGGTGCGCGAGGTCCGGACGACACCGTCCATGTCCGGGCTGGCCACCCTGTGGCAGGGCGGCCTGGACGAGGACCCGTCGGACTGGCTCGCCCGGCACGGCTGGCAGTCCGAGCGCCAGGACCGCGCCGCGCTGGCCGCCTCCTACGGGCGCCCCGGTGGCAGCGGGTCCCGGGGCGGTTTCCACAGCGCCGTACGGCTGCCGGGCTGATCCGCGCCGCAGGGGCGGCGCGGACCGGGCGGCCGGACCGGGCCGCGGGTCAGAGCCGGGTGCCGGGATCGGGCTCCGCGGGCGGCCGCGGCGGTGGCGGCGGGAACACGACCCGGGCCATCACCGGTGCGGCGTACGGCCGGTGGGCCGAGAGACGCCGCAGCAGTTCGGACTCCCGCAGCGTGAACTCCCCGCTGTGGACGGCCCCCCGCTCCGCGCTGTGGCGCAGCTGCGCCAGCCTGGTGGCCAGCGTGATGTACTCCGCCATCGCCTGCCCGCCCGCGGCGCCGTACAGCGCCCGCGCCTGCCGCCGTGCCCGGCGGCGCAGCCGCATGGTGGACAGCGCCTCCGGCTCACCCGGACCCAGCCATCCCGACCAGGCGTACAGCGGGAGCTGCCGGGCGATGACGGTGAGCTCCTCGCAGCGCGACCACACGGACAGGCCGATCAGCCCGGCGAAGGCCGGCATCATGCAGGCGCCGTACACCAGCAGGAAGCCCCCCGTGCCCAGACCCGCCGCGGCGTTCCAGACGCCGTGCAGGGCGACCGCGGCCAGCCAGCCGGCCGGCGGTGCCACCGCGCGCGGCAGCGGGTGACGGGCCAGGGCGGCCGCGCCCAGACCGATCCCGATCAGTGCGGTGAAGAGCGGGTGGGCGAACGGCGACAGCACACCGCGCAGCAGGAAGGTGTAGACGGTGCCGTCCATGCCGTCCCCCGCGGCCCGGTCCTCGGTGTAGGAGCGGCCCAGGTAGAGGACGTTCTCGGTGAAGGCGAAGCCGCAGGCGGTGAAGCCGGCCAGCACGATGCCGTGGGTGAGGGAGTCGGTGTAGCGCCGCCGCAGCAGGAACATCAGCAGCACGGCGGTGCCCTTGCAGCTCTCCTCCACCAGCGGTGCGACCACCGCGGAGCCGATCGTCTCGCCCCGCGGGCCCTGGTGCGAGGCCAGCAGACCGGACGTCCAGCTGTTGGCCAGGATGGCGACCAGCGTCGCGGCGCAGGAGCCCCAGCCGAAGCAGAAGAGCAGCGCCCGCGGCGGCAGCGGCGCCACCCGGTCCAGCCAGACCAGCACCCCCAGCACCAGGGGCACCGGCAGCACCGCCAGGCCCAGACCCACCAGGAAGCCGGGAGGGCCGGTCTGCCGCTCCACCATCGCCAGGATCGCCACCCCGCACAGCGTCAGTGCGACCGCCGCCGCAGCCAGCCGCGTCCCGCGGCCCACCGACGGCACCCGACGGCGCACGGCGGCGACATGCTGCGGCCCGGGCTGCGCCGAGGGCCACGGGAGGACGGGCTGGGGGCTGCTCATCCCCATGACCATAGGGGACCGGGCAGCCACCGGACAGGGCCGGGTACCACTCTGGGTGGTATGCGGCGTACGGTCGGTGACGGCTCGTGGGGTGCCGGGTCAGCGCCGCCGGAAGAGCAGGTCGTGCACCACGTGCCCCTTGGCCAGCCCCTGCCGCTCGAACTTGGTCACCGGCCGCCACGAGGGGCGCGGCGCATAGCCGGGCACACTGCCGTCCTCCCGTACCGTCCCGTCCCCCTCCGGGTGGAGATTCACCAACTCGGGGGAGGCCGACAGCACCTCCAGCATCTGCTCGGCGTACGGCTCCCAGTCGGTCGCGCAGTGCACCACGGCGCCGGGCGCCAGCCGGGAGACCGCCAGCGCCGTGAACTCCGGCTGGATCAGCCGCCGCTTGTGGTGCCTGCTCTTCGGCCACGGGTCCGGGAAGTACACCCGCAGGCCGGCCAGGGTGCCGGGGGCCAGCATGTCCCGCAGCAGCACGACCGCGTCACCGGCGGCCAGCCGTATGTTCTCCAGGCCGTCCCGTTCGACGGCGGTGAGCAGGTTGCCGTGCCCGGGGGTGTGCACATCCACGGCCAGCACCCCGGTGGACGGGTCGGCCGCCGCCATCGCCGCGGTGGTCTCGCCCATGCCGAATCCGATCTCCAGCACCACCGGCAGTCCGCTGTCGCCGAACAGCGCCGCCAGATCCAGCGGCGAGCCGTCGATCGGCGTCCCGTACGCCGCCCACAGCCGCTCCAGGGCGTCGCCCTGGGTGGCGCTCATCCGGCCGCGGCGCGGATGGAACGAGCGGATCCGCCGCTCCCGGTGCTGCTCGGGCGTGGCGGTGTGCGGATAGGGGCGGGAGTCGGTGGAGGAAGTCACAGTGCCCCCATCCTACGGGCGTGCCGTCGAAGCACCGGCGGTCGCCGGCCGACGCCCGCTGCCCGCCGACCGCTGCCCGCCGACCGCTGCCCGCCGACCGCTGCCCGCCGACCGCTGCCAAGCGATGCCAGGCGGCCCGGGCGGCGCCGTCCGCAGCCGCAGCGCCCCGCCCGGGCCCCCGGCGTCGCCGGGTCAGCGGCCGGCCGCGTCCAGCGCGGCCAGCGCCCGCCTGGCCACCTCCCGGCCGATCGGCAGGGACGCCGTCGCCGCCGGGGACGGGGCGTTGAGCACATGCACCAGCCGCGAGGGCGAGGCGGCCTTGACGTCGGGATCGAAGCCGGCGAAGGCGAAGTCGTCCAGCAGGCTGCCGTCCCGCGCCACCGCCTGTGCCCGCACCCCCGCCGCCGCGGGCACCAGATCCGCGGCCGCCACCTCCGGCAGCAGCCGCCGCACCGCCGAGGTGAACGCCCGCTTGGACAGCGACCGGTGCAGCTCCCCCACCTCGTACCGCCAGTGCCGCCGGGCGATCCGCCACGCCCCGGGGAACGCCACCGTCCCCGCGACGTCCCGCAGCCGCACCGTCCGCCAGTCGTAGCCCTCCCTGGCCAGCGCCGGCACGGCGTTGGGGCCCACATGCACATCACCGTGCACCCCCCGCGTCAGATGCACCCCCAGGAAGGGGAACGCCGGATCCGGCACCGGGTACACCAGCCCCCGCACCAGGTTCCGCCGCTCCTCCGCCAGCTCGTAGTACTCGCCGCGGAACGGCACGATCCGCACCCCCGGGTCGTCCCCGGCCAGCCGCGCCACCCGGTCGCTGTGCAGGCCCGCGCAGTTGACCAGCACCCCGGCCCGCAGTTCGCAGCGCTGGGTGAGCACCGTCACCCCGTCCCGCCGGTGGTCGATCTCCCGGGCCTCCTCCGCCGGCCGCAGCCATGCCCCGGCCTGCTCCGCCTGCTCCGCCAGCGTCCGGGCCACCGCGGGGAAGTCGCAGATCCCGGTCGATCCCACGTGCAGCCCCGCCACCCCGGTGACATGCGGTTCGTGCTCGGTGATCTGCGCCGGGCCCAGCTCCCGCACCGGGATGCCGTTCTCCCGTCCCCGCTGCGCCAGGGCGTGCAGCCGGGGCAGCTCCTCGCGGTCCACGGCCACGATCAGCTTGCCGGTGACCTCGTGCGCGATGCCGTGCTCGCGGCAGAAGTCCACCATCTCCGCCGCCCCGTCCACCGCGAAGCGGGCCTTCAGCGACCCGGGCCGGTAGTAGACCCCGCTGTGGATGACCCCGCTGTTGCGGCCGGTCTGGTGGGAGGCCAGGAAGTCCTCCTTCTCCAGCACCCCCACCGCCAGTCCCGGACGCTCCCGCACCAGCGCATACGCCGTCGCCAGCCCGACGATCCCGCCGCCGACGACCAGCACGTCGTAGTCGTACGCCACCCGGCCCCCTTCCGTCCCCCGAGATCGTGCCACGGCCCCGGGGACCGGTCGAGGCCGCTACGCCGGGGCGGCCAGTACCAGCCTGGCCCGCTCCTCCAGCTCCCGTACCGCCCGCTCCGCGCGGAAGGGCTCCAGCCGCCGCAGCATCTCGATCACATACTCCCGGGTGCGCTGCGAGGAGATCCGTCCCGCCACGTCCACCGCACGGGCACCGGCCGCCACCGCGGCGTCCAGCTCCCCCGCCTCGGCCTCCGCCATCGCGGACACCACCAGCCGCAGCCCGTGCGACCGTACGAACCCCTCCGTGGGCCGGGCCAGCGCCTCCCGGGTGAACTGCCGCACCTTGGCCGGCACCCCCAGGTCCCGGAAGCACTCCGCGGCGTCCGCCGCCAGCCGGTCGTAGGAGTAGAAGTCGATCCAGGCGGGATCGGCGTCCCCGGCGCGCGAGCGTTCCAGCCAGGACTCCGCCGCCGCCAGCGCCGCGGCGCAGGGTCCGGCGTTCCCGGCCCTGGCGTGCGCCCGCGCCTCCACCAGGTGGAAGAAGCTCATCGTCCGCGCGGTGGCCAGGCCCCGGTTGCGCTCCAGCGCCGCCTGCGCCAGGTCCACTCCCTCCTCGGCGAAGCCCCGGTAGGTCGCCTGCAGCGACATGGAGGCGAGCACATATCCGCCCAGCGGCACATCCGCCGCCGCCCGGGCCAGGCGCAGTGCCTGGATGTAGTACCGCTGCGCCGCCTCGTGCTGCCCCGTGTCGAACGCCATCCACCCGGCCAGCCGGGTCAGTTCGGCCGTGGCGCCGAACAGCGCCCGGCCCACCTCGTCGCTGTAGGAGGCCAGCAGCAGCGGTGCGGCCTCCACCCGCAGGCAGTCCGGCACCATCGACGAACGCCAGTCCCCGCCGCCGTACTTGGAGTCCCACCGGCGGGCCTCCTGAGCCGCCTCCCGCAGCTTCGCCGCGTCCGCGTGGCCCACCCGGTAGGACGACAGCTCGGCCGGCGAGGCCGCCGCCGTCAGCAGGGAGCCGCCGTGGCCCACCACGGTGGCGTCGCGTGCCACCGATCCGTCGGCGGGGGTTATCAGCCAGCGGGAGACCGGCGTCGCATAAGCGGCGACCGAGAACGTCCCCGTGAGGCTGTCGCTCCAGCGGCCGCCGCCGGGCCCGCGGCGGTTCTCCAGATCGACCTTCCACAGGTCCGTGGCGGTCCGCACCGCCTCCGGCACCTCGCGGGGGAACGCCAGCCCCACCTCCGGGGCCGGATCGGTGTCGCCCAGCCCGATCTCCTCCAGCGGCACCGGACGGCCGAGCTTGCCGCCGATGGCGCTGGCGATCAGATGCGGCACCGGCCCCTGCGGGACCATGCCCTTGGTCACCCAGCGGGCAACCGACGTCTTGTCGTAGCGCAGGGTCAGGCCACGCTGGGCGCCGAGGTCGTTGACCCGCCGCGCCAGTCCGGCGTTGCTGATCCCGGCCAGGGACAGCAGTGTGCCGAGCTTCTCGTTCGGACCCCGCGGGCTGCTGACGGTCAACCCTGCCACCCCCTCGGCACTGACGCTCCGACAGCCTTGGCACACCCAGAGTAGTTCGGTGCCTCCCCACGGTTAAGAGCCTCCATTCCGGATGGCGAGATTGCGCGCTTTTCCGGCCGCTTGCCGGTTGTGCGGGCATGTGCCGGAGCGCGGGCGCCGGAGGCCGCGGACGGTCCGGGGACCGCCTGTGCTCCCGTGGCGTGTAGACGTGCGCCTGCCCGGACTGCACAGGTCGCACGGGCAGGCGCACGTCTACAC
>NZ_LIQR01000112.1:485-1194 GCF_001418575.1 Peterkaempfera griseoplana | reverse complement strand
CGGCTCGGCCGCGGCGGGGTCATGGCGGCGCTCGCACTCTTCGTCGCCGTCCCGGTGGCCGGCCACCTCGCGGACTCCTTCAAGGCACCGCTGACCCGCCTCGGCCAGGCCCGGATCAACGGGGCGCACTGGCGGCGCATGGCCGCGCTGGCGGCCGGGACCGCCACCATCGACGCCGTGGAGAACCCGGAGGTCCAGGACCAGCTCCGGCTCACCATCTCCGAGCCGCGCAACTGGACCGAGAGCACCCCCGGCGAGGGAGCCCTGCAGCAGCTGGACCTGATGGTCCGCTGGGTGGGAAGCATCGCGGCCTGCCTGGTCGTCGCACGCTACGCCCTCTGGGCGGTGCCCCTGCTGCTGGTGACGGCGCTGCTGGTGCGGGGGCTGCGGCGGCGGGACTACATGTGGCAGAACCGCGACTGGGCGAGCCGGGCGCAGTACGGGCGGATGGCCGACTACTGGCGCGACGTGGGCGGCTCCCCCGGCACCGGCAAGGAGGTGCAGGTCTTCGGTCTGCAGCCATGGCTGGTGGGCCGCGTCCGGGAGCTGGTGCTCGCCCAGTACGCACCGGGGTGGCGTACACAGCTGCGGGTCCAGCGCCACGAACTGTTGTACTTCCTGCTGTGGGCCGCACCGCTCGGCACGGTCTTCGCCGTCGAGGCCGTGCGCGCCGCGCACGGGACCCTGCCGGTGGCGGCCGAGACGGCGG
>NZ_LIQR01000112.1:0-477 GCF_001418575.1 Peterkaempfera griseoplana | reverse complement strand
ACGCCGATCGGCCCCCGGCCGGCGATCGAGCTGCGCGGCATCGGCTTCCGCTACCCCGGGGTCCGGCGGGAGGTGCTGCACGGGCTGGACCTGCGGATCGAGCCGGGCGAGCGGCTGGCGGTGGTCGGCTCCAACGGCGCCGGGAAGACCACGCTGATCAAGATCCTGGCCGGGTTGTACCAGCCCACGGAGGGGGAGCTGCGGATCGGCGGCGCCGTCGTCGGCGGGGTGTCGGCGGCGGCCTGGCGCAGCCGCATCGCGGTGGTCTTCCAGGACTTCGTACGATATCCGCTGACGGCACGTCAGAACATACTGCCGGGCCGGGCGCAGGGCGAGGTGGACGAGGCCGCGCTGGCCGCGGCGCTCGCCGAGTCCGGCTTCGACTCCGTCCTGGAGCGGCTCCCGGAGGGTGAGCAGACGGTCCTCACCCGCTCGCAGCGGGGCGGTGTCGACCTCTCCGGCGGCCAGTGGCAGCAG
>NZ_LIQR01000111.1 GCF_001418575.1 Peterkaempfera griseoplana | reverse complement strand
GGGCGGTGGAGCGCAAGCTGCTGGCCCTGTGGGAGGCGATCCAGCGGGCGGTGGCCACCGGCGAGTGGCGGCCCAGGCCCAGCCGGCTGTGCGACTGGTGCGACCACCGGGCGCTCTGCCCCGAGTTCGGCGGGACGCCCCCGCCCTATCCTCTTGCCGTGCTGCCCGCGCCGAGAACGACCGAGGAGTAGTGGTGACGATCCGAGTGCTGCTGGTCGACGACCAGCCGCTGCTTCGTACCGGTTTCCGGATGATCCTGGAGGCCGAGGCGGACCTGGCCGTGGTGGGCGAGGCCGGGGACGGCCAGCAGGCGCTGGACCAGGTGCGGGCACTCCAGCCGGACGTGGTGCTGATGGACATCCGGATGCCGCGGATGGACGGCGTGGAGGCGACCCGGCGGATCGCCGGCCCGGGGCGCGACGGCCCGGCCAAGGTGCTGGTGCTCACCACCTTCGACCTGGACGAGTACGTGGTGGAGGCGCTGCGCGCCGGGGCGAGCGGCTTTCTGCTGAAGGACGTGCCGGCCGAGGAGCTGGTGCAGGCCATCCGGGTGGTGGCGGACGGTGCGGCGATGCTGGCGCCGAGTGTGACCCGGCGCCTGCTGGACATGTACGCCACCCGGCTGCCGTCGGGCGACGAGGCTGCGCCGACCATGCTCCATGCGCTCACCGAGCGCGAGGTGGAGGTGCTGAAGCTGGTGGCCAGGGGCCTGTCCAATGCGGAGATCGCGGCCGAGCTGTTCGTCAGCGAGACCACGGTGAAGACCCATGTGGGGCATGTGCTGACCAAGCTGGGCCTGCGGGACCGGGTGCAGGCCGCGGTGTACGCGTACGAGAGCGGTCTGGTGCGGCCCGGCGCGCTGTGACGCTGCGCGCGGTGCGGACCGGGCTCTGCCGCCCGGAGGGGTTCAGCCGGCGGCGATCCGGCCGATCTCCCAGAAGCGGAAGACTCCGGTGGTGTCCACCGTGGTCTCCACTCCGCTGACGTTGTTCTTGGAGACGTAGAACGTCTTGCTCTGCCAGAGCGGGATCAGCGGGACACCCTGGGCGACGATGGCCTGCATGGAGTCGAAGGGTTCCACCGCCGCGGTCCGGTCCGTCATGGTGCGGCTCCTGGGGACCAGCCGGCCGCTGATGGTGGCGCTGTCCCAGCCGGTGTAGTAGGCGCCGCCCTTGACCACCAGCGGCACGATGAAGTCGTCCGCGTCCGGGTAGTCCGGCGACCAGCCGATCGTGTAGGCCTGGTAGGCGCCGGTCTGCCAGCCCTTCTTGAAGGTGTCCCAGGACGGCTCGCGCTTGACCGTCACATGGAACAGCCCGCCGGTCTCCAGCTGCTTCTTGATCTGGTCGGCCTCCTTGGAGTCGACCCTGGAGCGGGACCAGGTGAGGGAGAACTCCACCGGCGTGTGGATGCCGGCCTTCTGCAGGATCCGGCGGGCGGCGCTGACGTTGGGGTCGCCGTAGCGGTCGAAGAAGGCCGTGTTGGCGCCGAGCAGCCCCTGCGGGACCACCGAGTAGAGGGCCTGGACGGTGCGCCCGTAGCTGTCCCGGGCGATCGCCTTGCGGTCCAGCAGCTGCGCGGCGGCCTGCCGCACGGCCGGGCGGCCGACCACCGGGTCCTTGGTGTTGAACGCCATGTAGCGGGTCTCGGCGCTGTCGCCGGTGACGACCTTGAAGTCGCCGCTGCCGCGCAGCGCCGCCTCCTTGTAGGCCGTGGCGTCCTTGGGGTCCAGGCTGTTGTCGGTGAAGTCGACCTGGCCGCTCTCCAGTGCGCTCTTGAGCTCGGAGGGCTCGTTGAAGTAGCGCAGCGTGAACTTGTTGTTGTTGAGCTTGTCGGCGCCGCGGTACTCGGGGTTGGCCACCAGCCGGACGGTGCCGGGGGCGGTGCCGTCCGAGGTCTTCATGGTGTCGATGCCGTCGAGCTTGTACGGCCCGGAGCCGACCATGCGGGCGTTGGGCAGCAGCTTGTCGGCCGGGTAGACCTGGTGGTCCACGATGGCGCCGGCGGCGCTGGCCAGCTTGGAGGGGAACACCGCGTCGGGCTCGGTGAGGTGGAAGACCACCTGGGAGTCGCCCTGGGCGTTCACCGACTTCAGGGTGTCGAAGAGGGCGTCGGCGGGGCCGGCCGGGTCGTGGATCTTCTTCATCCGGGTGAAGGAGAACACCACGTCCTCGACGGTCAGCGGGTGGCCGTTGGAGAACTTCAGTCCGCTCTTCAGTGTGCAGACGTAGGTCATGGCGTCGCCGCCGGTGAAGGAGCAGGACTGCGCCGCGTCGGGCTGCGGGGTGGTGGCCCCGGCGGGGAAGCTCAGCAGGGTCTGATGGGTGTTGTACAGCACCAGCCAGCCTCCCGAGTCATAGGAGCCCGCCGGGTCGTAGGTGCTGGTGACCGCGGTGGTACCCATGGTGACCTGGGCGTTCGTGCTGTTTCCGCTGCTGCCCCCGGACGATCCGCATCCGGCGATCGTCGAGGCGACCAGGCCGGCGCAGCCGAGCACCGCCAGTCGTTTGACTGCAGACATCTTTTGTTTTCTTCTCCAGACCGGCGGTGAGGGCGCCGCTCGTTGCCGCACCCGCCTCCGGGGTGTGGAGGCGGGGGCGGAGGCGCCGGGGACGCACGGAACGGCACTGGTGCTGCCGCCGCCCGACCTGTCACCGGCGTCTCCGCTTCCGCCTCGGCTGGGTGTGCGCCGAGGCGGGAAGTCCGCAACCCGTGGCCGGCCGGGGACGGGTGCGCGTCCGGGTCCGGTTTCGGGGTTGGAGTGACGGTCCATCAGATGGCGTGCGTGGGGGCCTGCCGAGGACCGTGCGGGAGTTCGATCGGGTGTAGCGTGCCACACCGATGGCACGCGCGTAGAAGGACGGTCCCATCGGGGCCCGCGGCAGCGCGTGGCGATCGCCGCGACAGATCCGACTTGAGGGTGAATGTCCGGCTTTCCCACCGGGTCGGCCCCCGGTGGGTAATGAGCGTCACACCCGGGCGGGCACCAGGCTGCGCAGCAGCGCCAGGTCGACCTGCTCCAGGGAGGCCACCACCGTCCGTCCCGGGGCCTCCTCGATGGTGGCCACCGACGGCACGGCGAGCACGGTGCAGCCCGCGGCCTCGGCCGACCGCACCCCGGTCGGCGAGTCCTCGACCACCACGCAGCGGGCCGGCTCGGCGCCCAGCCGCGCGGCCGCCACCAGATAGGGGTCCGGGTGCGGCTTGGTACGGGTGACCTCGTCGCCCGCCACCGAGAAGGCGAAGTTCTCCGCGCCGAGGCTGCGCATCACCAGGTCGATGTCACGGCGGTGGGAGGCCGAGACCAGGGCCGCCGGGACGCCCTGGGCCGAGAGTTCCCGCAGCAGCCGCCGGGCTCCCGGCATCAGCGGCACTCCGCCGCCCAGCAGCTCGGTGAAACGCTGGTTGATCCCGACCGAGAGTTCGGCCGCGGTGACGGGCGCCCCGGTGACGTCGATCAGGTAGTCCACCACCCGGGTCATGGGCCCGCCGACCACCATGGGCCGGTGGGACTCGTCCAGCGGGTGTCCGAGGTCGGCCAGCAGCGAGCTCTCGGCCCGCCACCAGAACTCCTCGGTGTCCACCAGGGTGCCGTCCATGTCGAGCAGCACCGCCTGGAGCCCGGAGCTGTCGGACGCGGTGGGGGAGGTGGCGGCGGCGGAGGTGGTCACGGGCGGGCGCCCCTTCCGGTGGCTGCGGGTCGGGCCGGCCGCCGGGGGGCGGTCTGCCACGAGTGGACGTTCAGGGCAAAGGGCCCCCCAGAGTACGCGTGTCCCGGCCGCATCGGGCGGCCGGGACACGTCGGGAGCATGACCAGCGGGTCAACAACCCCGCTTCCGGGTCAGCGGGCGTTGAAGTACTTGGCCTCCGGGTGGTGGATCACAAAGGCGTCGGTGGACTGCTCGGGGTGCAGCTGGAACTCCTCGGAGAGCTCCACCCCGATGCGCTCCGGCCGCAGCAGGTCCGCGATCTTGGCCCGGTCCTCCAGCTCGGGGCAGGCCCCGTAGCCGAGCGAGAAGCGCGCGCCCCGGTACTTCAGCGCGAACATGTCCCGGACGTCCTCCGGGTCCTCCCCCGCGAAGCCGAGCTCCGCACGCACCCTGGCGTGCCAGTACTCCGCCAGCGCCTCGGCCAGCTGCACGGAGAGGCCGTGCAGCTCCAGGTAGTCGCGGTAGGAGTCGGAGGCGAAGAGCTCGTTGGCCGCCCTGGAGATCCGGCTGCCCATGGTGACCACCTGGAAGCCGACCACATCCCGCTCGCCGGACTCCTCCGGCCGGAAGAAGTCGGCCAGGCAGAGCCGGCGGCCGCGCCGCTGACGGGGGAAGGTGAACCGGGTCCGCTCGGTGCCGTCCTCGTGCAGGACCACCAGGTCGTCCCCCTTGGAGACGGCCGGGTAGTAGCCGTACACCACCGCCGCCTCCAGCAGGCCCTCGGTCTGCAGCCGGTCCAGCCACATCCGCAGCCGGGGGCGGCCCTCGGTCTCCACCAGCTCCTCGTAGCCGGGGCCGTCGCCGGTGCGGGACGCCTTCAGGCCCCACTGGCCCTTGAAGAGGGCGTCCTCGTCCAGCCAGGAGGCGTAGTCGGCGAGCGGGATCCCCTTGACGATCCGGTCGCCCCAGAAGGGCGGCGTGGGCACCGGGTTGTCGGTCGCCACATCGGAGCGGACCGAGCCCAGGTTCTCCTCCACCTCCTCGGCCTGCGGGCGGACCGGCACCCGCCGCTGCCGCAGCTCCGGCAGGGCCGCGCCGGGCACCCCGCGCTTCACCCCGATCAGGGCGTCCATCAGCCGCAGTCCCTCGAAGGCGTCGCGGGCATAGCGGACCTCGCCCTCATAGATCTCGTGCAGGTCCTGCTCCACATAGGCGCGGGTCAGCGCGGCGCCGCCGAGGATGACCGGCCAGCGGGCGGCCAGGCCGCGCTGGTTGAGCTCCTGGAGGTTCTCCTTCATCACCACGGTGGACTTCACCAGCAGGCCCGACATGCCGATCACATCGGCGTCGTGCTCGCCGGCCGCCTCCAGGATGGCCGAGACGGGCTGCTTGATGCCCAGGTTGACCACGTTGTAGCCGTTGTTGGAGAGGATGATGTCGACCAGGTTCTTGCCGATGTCATGGACGTCGCCCTTGACGGTGGCCAGCACGATGGTGCCCTTGCCCTGGCTGTCGGTCTTCTCCATGTGCGGTTCGAGATAGGCCACCGCGGTCTTCATCACCTCGGCGGACTGCAGCACGAACGGCAGCTGCATCTGGCCGGAGCCGAAGAGCTCGCCGACCGTCTTCATGCCCTCCAGCAGCGTCTCGTTGATGATCTCCAGCGCCGGGCGGAGGGCCAGCGCCTCCTCCAGGTCGGCCTCCAGCCCGTTGCGCTCACCGTCCACGATCCGCGCCTGGAGCCGCTCGTCCAGCGGCAGCGCCGCCAGCTCCTCGGCCTTGCCGGCCTTCACCGAGCGGGTGTCCACGCCCTCGAAGAGCTCCAGGAAGCGCTGCAGGGGGTCGTAGCCCTCCCGGCGGCGGTCGTAGACCATGTCCAGGGCGACCTCGCGCTGCTCCTCGGGGATCCGCGCCATCGGCAGGATCTTGGAGGCGTGCACGATCGCCGAGTCCAGGCCGGCCTCCACGCACTCGTTGAGGAAGACCGAGTTGAGCACCATCCGCGCGGCGGGGTTGAGGCCGAAGGAGATGTTGGAGAGGCCGAGCGTGGTCTGCACGTCCGGATGGCGGCGCTTGAGCTCGCGGATCGCCTCGACGGTCTCCACCGCGTCCCGCCGGGACTCCTCCTGGCCGGTGGCGATGGTGAAGGTGAGGCAGTCGACGATGATGTCCGACTCGGCGATGCCGTAGCCCGCGGTCAGCTCGGCGATCAGCCGCTCGGCCACCGCCACCTTGTGGTCGGCGGTACGGGCCTGGCCCTCCTCGTCGATGGTCAGCGCCACCACGGCGGCGCCGTGCTCCTTGGCGAGCCGGGCCACCCGCGCGAAGCGGGAGTCGGGGCCGTCGCCGTCCTCGTAGTTCACCGAGTTGAGCACCGCACGGCCGCCCAGCATCTCCAGGCCCGCCCGGAGCACGTCCACCTCGGTGGAGTCCAGCACGATCGGCAGCGTGGAGGCGGTGGCCAGCCGGCCGGCGATCTCCCGCATGTCGGCGACGCCGTCACGGCCGACGTAGTCCACACAGAGGTCCAGCAGGTGGGAGCCGTCCCGGATCTGCTCACGGGCGATCTCCACGCAGGCCTGCCAGTCCTCCGCCAGCATGGCCTCACGGAACTTCTTGGAGCCGTTGGCGTTGGTCCGCTCGCCGATCGCGAGGTAGGAGGTGTCCTGCCGGAACGGCACGGACTGGTACAGCGAGGCGGCCGCAGGCTCCGGGTGTGGGTCGCGCGGGGCCAGCTCCCTGCCGCGCACCCGCTCCACCAGCTGCCTCAGGTGCTCGGGCGTGGTGCCGCAGCACCCGCCGACCAGGGAGAGCCCGAACTCCCTGGTGAAGACCTCCTGGGCGTCGGCCAGGCCCTTGGGGTCGAGCGGGAAGTGCGCACCGTCCTTGCCCAGCACCGGCAGACCCGCGTTGGGCATGCAGGACAGCCCGATCCGGGCGTTCTTGGCGAGATGGCGCAGGTGCTCGCTCATCTCGGCCGGCCCGGTGGAGCAGTTGAGGCCGATGAGGTCGATGCCCAGCGGCTCCAGGGCGGTCAGCGCCGCGCCGATCTCGGAGCCCAGCAGCATGGTGCCGGTGGTCTCCACCGCCACCTGGACGAAGACCGGCAGGTCGAGGCCGGCCTCGGCCATCGCCTGCTTGGCGCCGAGCACCGCCGCCTTGACCTGGAGCAGGTCCTGGGAGGTCTCCACCAGCAGCGCGTCGGCGCCGCCCGCGATCAGGCCCGCGGCGTTCTCCCGGAACCCGTCACGCAGCGCCGCGAACCCGATGTGGCCCAGCGTCGGCAGCTTGGTGCCCGGCCCGATGGAGCCCAGCACCCAGCGCGGCCGGTCGGGAGTGGAGTGGCGGTCCGCGGCCTCCCGGGCCATCCGGGCGCCCGCCTCGGAGAGCTCGAAGATGCGGTCGGCGATGTCGTACTCCCCCAGCGCGCTGAGGTTGGCGCCGAAGGTGTTGGTCTCCACGCAGTCCACGCCGACCTCGAGGTAGGCCTCGTGCACCGAGCGCACGATGTCGGGGCGCGAGACGTTGAGGACCTCGTTGCAGCCCTCGTGGCCCTGGAAGTCGTCCAGCGTCGGGTCGTGCGACTGGAGCATCGTGCCCATCGCCCCGTCGGCCACCACGACTCGGGTGGCGAGGGCCTCGCGCAGGGCGTCGGCCCTGCTCTGCTGGGCTGCGGACGGGACGGCAGTGGCCATAGTGGTGCTCCCTGGGTGCGACGGCTGTCGGCTATGCGGGGCCCGTCTGCTCCGGGCCGCACCCGGCCAGGGTATCCGCCGGGCGGCGGCCCGGCCGGGGCGTTCCGTATCGTGGGCGGCTCCGCGCCGTCCCCTCCGGGCGGCGCGAGGGGGCGGAACGGGAGGGGACGCACGTGGCGGGGATGGTGCGAACGGGTGTCGGGGCCGTACTGGGCGTCCCCCGGCGGGCCTGGCGGTGGTGGTGGCGGCTCCCCCGGCTGCGGCGGGCGGCGGTGGCCGTGCTGACCGTGTCGTGCCTGCTGCTCACCCCGGTCGCGGCGGTGGCGGTGGCGCTTCGGCTGGAGGACGCCGGGCAGCCGCGGGACGACGCCAGGACCTGCGGCCGGGACGCCCTGTGGCTCGGCCACGCCTGGGTGGACGGCCGCAAGGGGCCGTCCGACGTGGCGGCGCTGGCCGCCTCGCTGCGCACCACCGGCATCCGCGACCTCTATGTGCACACCGGGCCGCTGGAGGCCGACGGCACCCTGCACACCGACCTCTACCCGCGGGCCGCCTGGCTGGTGGCCGCGCTGCGCTCCGCTGCGCCCGGGGTGCGGGTGCAGGCCTGGCTGGGGAACGTGGTGGCACCCGAGCACCCGGAGGGGCTGCATCTGGACCGGCCCGCGGTGCGGGCGGCGATCGCCGCCTCGGCGCAGCAGGTGCTGGCGGCGGGCTTCGCCGGGGTGCACTTCGACCTGGAGCCCGTACGCTCCGGCGACCCCGGCTTCCTGGACGTGCTGGACCGCGCCCGGGCGGCGCTCTCCGCGCGGGGCGCCCTGCTGTCGGTGTCCGCCCCGCAGCTGGATCCGCTGCCGTCGCTGCACTCGGTCGGCCGGGCCCTGGCGGGTCACCCCAAGTGGTGGTCCCAGGCGTACTTCGGGCAGGTCGCCCGGCGGGTCGACCAGGTCGCGGTGATGTCCTACGACACCGGCACCCCGCTGCCGTCCCTCTACGGCGGCTATGTGGCGCAGCAGACCGCGCTGGCGCTGGAGGTGACGCCGGAGGGGGTCGATCTGCTGATGGGGCTGCCCGCCTACTACGAGAACGACCACACCCACTGGGGCGGCGCCGAGACGGTCGCGGCGGCGGTGCGCGGGGTGCGGCTGGGGCTGGGGCGCACGGAGCCGGACCGGCAGCGCTTCGGGGTGGCCCTCTATGTGGACTACGCCGCGACGCCGCAGGACTGGGCCGACTACCGCGAGGGGTGGGTCCGCCCGCACCGGGCAAGGTGAGTCTGGTGGCTGCATCTTTGCCCGTAGGCTGGGCAAGTACGGTCCGTGGAACGCGATGTTCCATGGATGTCCACAGTCGGCAGCCGGTCCGGGGAGACCGCCGGCCGGCCCCCCGGGGGCCGGGCGGGGACCCGCGGAACGGCCGGAGGGAGGCGCTGGGTGATCGAGCTCGAGGATGTGCCCGAGCTCATCGACCCGGTCATGGTGGCCGCGTTCGAGGGCTGGAACGATGCCGGGGACGCCGCTTCCGCGGCGGTGGCGCACCTGGACCAGGTATGGGGCGGCAAGGTCTTCGCCGCCCTGGACGCCGAGGACTACTACGACTTCCAGGTCAACCGTCCGACGGTGTGGATGGACGGCTCGGTGCGGCGCATCACCTGGCCGACGACCCGGCTGTCGGTGGTCCGGGTGACCGAGCCCAGGCCGCGCGACCTGGTGCTGGTGCGCGGTATCGAGCCGTCCATGCGCTGGCGGTCGTTCTGCAACGAGCTCTTGGGTTTCGCCCATGAGCTGGGCGTGGAGATGGTGGTGGTGCTGGGCGCGCTGCTCGGCGACACCCCGCACACCCGCCCGGTCCCGGTGAGCGGGGTGACCTCCGACCCGGACCTGGCCCGCAGGCTGGACCTGGAGGAGAGCCGCTACGAGGGCCCCACGGGCATCGTGGGCGTGCTGCAGGAGGCCTGTGCGCACGCCGGGGTGCCGGCGGCGACCTTCTGGGCCGCGGTGCCGCACTACGTGGCGCAGCCGCCGAACCCCAAGGCCACCCTGGCGCTGCTGAACAAGGTCGAGGACCTGCTGGATCTGCGGATCCCGCTGGGGGACCTCCCGGAGGACTCCCGGGCCTGGCAGATCGGGGTGGACCAGCTGGCCGCCGAGGACAGCGAGGTGGCCGAGTACGTGCAGCAGCTGGAGGAGGCCCGGGACACCGCGGAGCTGCCGGAGGCGTCCGGTGACGCCATCGCCCGCGAGTTCGAGCGCTATCTGCGCCGGCGGGGCAACCAGGGGCCGGCCGAGCCCGGCGAGGGGCCCGAGACGGGCAGGCAGGGTACCTTCCGGCGGGACGAGAGCAAGGCCTCGGAGCGGCCGTCGTCCTCGGAACGACCGGCGGGGGAACGGCCGGCGGGCGAACGACCGGCGGCCGAACGACCGGCTTCGGAGGAGTCCGCGGACCCGGCGGCGTCCGGCGGCGAGCCGCAGGACGGGCCCGGGGAGGGCGACGGACCGGACGCCTCAGGACCGCGTCCGTCCGGCCCCGCCGACCGGGGCGACCGGGGCGGCGAAGGGCGGTAGCCGCCGCGGCGCGCACCATGGCACGACGGCCGGGATCCGCGGGGATCCCGGCCGTCGCCGTTCGGTCGATCGATGACCGGCGTCGGGCAGCCGCCGGCCATCGATCACCTCCAGTGGACTAGACCAAGCATGGTCCTGTCAAGGTCTAGACCAACCCGCGCACGACGTCACAGCCCTGCTGACGGTCCGTCACCAGCTCACAGTGCCACGCCCAGCAGCGCGTCGACGGTACGGGACACCAGTCCCGGGGCGCCGGTGTCCTCGCCGCCCCGCTCCTGCTGCCGCTCGGCCCAGCGGTCCACCGCCGCCAGCGCCCGGGGCGCGTCCAGATCGTCGCTGAGCGCCTCGCGCACCTCCGCCAGCAGCTCCCCGGCGTCCGGGCCGTCCGGGCGGGAGACCGCCGCACGCCAGCGGCCCAGCCGCGCCACGGCCTCCTCCAGCACCGCGTCGGTCCACTCCCAGTCGGAGCGGTAGTGGTGGGCGTGCAGGGCCAGCCGGATCGCCGCGGGGTCCACCCCGTCGCGGCGCAGCCGGGAGACGAAGACCAGGTTGCCCCTGGACTTGGACATCTTCTCGCCGTCCAGCGCCACCATGCCCGCGTGCACATAGGCCTGGGCGTAGGGGTGGTCGCCGGTGGCGACCTGGGCGTGCGAGGCGCCCATCTCATGGTGCGGGAAGGCCAGGTCGCTGCCGCCGCCCTGGATGTCGAACGACATCCCCAGGTACTTCAGCGCGATGGCCACACACTCGATGTGCCACCCGGGACGCCCCCGCCCCAGCTCGGTCTCCCACGAGGGCTCGCCCGGACGGGCGGCCATCCAGAGCAGCGCGTCCAGCCGGTGCTTCTTGCCCGGACGGTCCGGGTCGCCGCCGCGCTCGCCGAAGACCGGCAGCATCTCCTCCTGGGAGAGGTGCGAGACCTCGCCGAAGCGCGGGTCGGACTCCACCGAGAAGTAGATGTCGCCGTCCAGCTCGTAGGCGGCGCCGCTCTCCAGCAGGCGCTGCACCAGCGGGACTATCCACGGGATGGACTCCACCGCCCCGACGTAGTGCGCGGGCGGCAGCATCCGCAGCGCCGACATGTCCTCGCGGAACAGCGCGGTCTCCCGCTCGGCGAGGTCGGTCCAGTCGACGCCGGTCTCCTGGGCACGCACCAGCAGCGGGTCGTCGACGTCGGTGACGTTCTGGACGTAGAGCACGTCGTGCCCCGCGTCCCGCCACACCCGCTGGACCAGGTCGAAGGCGTTGTAGGTGGCCGCGTGGCCCATATGGGTGGCGTCATAGGGGGTGATGCCGCACACATAGAGGCGGGCCGTGGGGCCCGCGGGGGTGATCTCCCGGGTACGGCCTGCGGCGGTGTCATGGATGCGCAGGGGGCTCCCCTGACCGGGGAGCGCGGGGACGTCTGAGGCGGGCCAAGCATGCATGCTCAAAACTTTAACCGGACCATCATTTCCGCGGCTAACGGGCTTCCGGCCAGACCCTCGCTCCCCACCGCCGACCGCCCGGCCACCGTCGCCGAGCGCCCGGCCATCCTCACCGAGCGCCCGACCGCCTCCCACAGGCTCGCCGCAGCGCCCCTAGATCGGCGGCCAGGGCACGGCCGGCCAGTCACCGCCCGGCTCCGGATGGCGGCCCTCGTCCAGCAGCGCGGCCACCCGCTGCCGGGTCGCGGCGACCTCGGCGGCGGTCAGCAGCGGCCGCAGCCGCTCCCCGAGGGCGCCTGCCAGGTCCGCACCCAGCTTGCGCAGCACCTCCAGGGCCTCCTCCGGGAGCGGCTCCCCCGCCCACCCCCAGAGCAGCGTGCGCAGCTTGCCGGGGACGGCGAAGGTCACCCCGTGGTCGATGCCGTAGAGCCGGCCGTCGACGGCGGGCAGCAGATGGCCGCCCTTGCGGTCCGCGTTGTTGAGGACGGCGTCCAGTACGGCCAGCCGCCGCAGCCGGGGGTCGTCGGCGTGCACCAGCAGCGCGGTCCGGCCGCCCCCCACATCCGCACGGGCGATGGGCAGCCAGCCCGGCTCGGCCTCCTCGGCGTCCTGCAGGGCCAGCAGCTGAGCCTGCGGGTCGGGTTCCACCCACAGCTGGACCATGCCCTCGCCGGCCGGGCCGTCGCGCAGCACGGTCGGCGGGACCAGCGCCCAGCCGGCCGCGGCGGCGACCTCGTAGGCGGCCACCTCCCGGGCCGCCAGGGTGCCGTCGGGGAAGTCCCACAGGGGACGCTCCCCGTCCACGGGCTTGTACACGCAGACGGCCTCCTGGCCGTCCAGGGCCACGGTGCAGTACAGCACCGCGTTGGAGGCGTCGCTGAGCTGCCCGTGCACCGTGAGGTCGCCGGCACGCAGCAGCGCCAGGGCGCGCTGCGGATCGGCGGCCAGCGCCGCCGAGGCACCGGGGTCCGCCTCCGGCGGCGCGGCCGCGGACTGCTGCGGCCCGGTCGGTCCGGGGGTCGCGTCGGGGGCGTTCAGCGCCGGTATCCGTTCGCTCGGGGGCAGATGTGCCCCTCGGGGTCCAGCGGCAGGCTGCAGAAGGGGCACGGCGGGCGGCCCGCCGCCACCAGGTCCAGTGCGCGCTTGGCGAAGACCCGGGCCATCGCCCCGGAGATCCGCACCCGCAGCAGCGGCGGACCGTGCTCCTCGTCCTCGATCAGCTCGTCGTCGGCGTCGGCCTCGTCGTCCTCGGGGTCCGCCTCCACCAGCGCCTGCGCCTCGACGACCACGCACTCCTCGCTGCCGTCCCAGGCCAGCGCCATGGTGCCGACCCGGAACTCCTCCACCAGCGGAAGGTCCAGCGGCGCCACGTCGATCAGGTCGGAGGGCGCCACCGCGGGCACCGGCGCGGAGCCGCCACTGCGCCGCAGCACCTCGTCCAGCAGCTCGTCGACCCGCTCGGCCAGCGCTGCCACCTGCGTCTTCTCCAGCAGCACGCTGGTGGTCCGGCCACCGCCGGTGGCCTGCAGGAAGAAGGCGCGAGCGCCCGGCTCGCCGACCGTACCGGCCACGAACCGCTCTGGTTGGTCGTAGAAGAACACCTGACGGGGCACGCGCTGCTCCGATACTTCGCCTCTGCTGACGTCGTGGTCCGCCTCTCACCCTACCCAGGTGCGCAGAGCCGGGCGCAGCGGAGGGCCGTCCTTGATCGCCGTCCGCCGGGTCGGGCTCCGGATCGGACGCCGGATCGGGCGCCGGGTCAGGCGCCGGTGGCGCCGCCCACCACCGCGTCCGACTGCTGCCGGGCGTCCTCGTGGGACGGCACGGACCTCGGCGCCAGCGAGGAGAGGTCCCCGGTGTCGCCCAGCCGCAGCAGGAAGGGCCGCAGCGGGGTGTAGCGGATGGCGGTGACGGAGGCCGGGTCGGCCGAGATCCGCTGGAAGAGGTCGAGGTGCAGGCCGAGCGCATCGGCCACCACCGCCTTGATGATGTCGCCGTGCGCGCACGCCAGCCAGACCGCCTCGGGCCCGTGCTCCTCGGCCACCCGGGCGTCCCACTCGCGTACCGCCTCCACCGCCCGGCGGCTCATCTCGGCCAGCGCCTCACCCTCGGGGCCGGGGAAGACCGCCGCGGAGGGGTGGTCCTGCACGGTGCGCCACAGCGGCTCCTTGGCCAGCTCGGCAAGCGGCCGGCCGGTCCAGTCGCCGTAGCGGCACTCGCCGATGCGCTCGTCCAGGTCTGGGCCGCCCAGCTCGGGCCGGGTGGCGAGCAGCGGCTGGACGGTCTGCCGGCAGCGGTCCAGCGGACTGCTGACCACCCGGACGAGGGGCACCGCGGCCAGCCGCGCCGCCAGCGCCGCGGCCTGCTCACGGCCCTCGTCGTCGAGATCGACACCCGGGCTCCAGCCGGCCAGGACACCGGAGGAGTTGGCGGTGGAACGGCCATGGCGGACGAGCAGCAGGGTCGGCATGCGGCCAGCCTAGACGCGCTCCGGCGGGGCCGGACCGCCCCGGTGTCGTTTGGCGTAGCGCCGGGCGGCGAGAATCCTCACGTGATCGTGGACTGCGCCATCTACCGCAACGGCATCCGGACCACGGGCCCCGAGGACTTCTCGGACGCGCTCGACGTGGCCAGGAAGGAGGAGAACGCCTTTGTCTGGATCGGGCTGCACGAGCCGACCGAGCGCGAATTCGCCCTGGTCACCGAGGAGTTCGGGCTGCACCCGCTGGCGGTCGAGGACGCCGTCAGCGCCCATCAGCGGCCCAAGCTGGAGGCGTACGACGACTCGCTCTTCGTGGTGCTGAAGACGGTCACCTACGACGACGACCTGGACACGGTGCACACCGGGGAGCTGATGCTCTTCCTCGGCGACAGCTTCGTGGTGACGGTGCGCCACGGCGAGGGCGTCCCGCTGGGCCGGGTGCGCAAACGGCTGGAGCAGCAGCCCGACGTGCTGCGGCAAGGGCCCAGTTCGGTGCTGTACGCGCTCTGCGACGAGGTGGTGGACGCCTACATCGACATCGCCGCCGAGCTCCAGGCCGACCTGGAGGAGCTGGAGGCGGCCGTCTTCTCGCCGCAGTCCGCCCGCTCGGCCCAGGGCAACGGGTCCATGGCGGAGCGGATCTACGGCTTCAAGCGGCAGATCATGGAGTTCCGCCGGGCCACCGCACCGCTGCAGGAGCCGATGGCGCGGCTGTCCGGCGGCGGGGTCCCCTTCGTCGCCGCCGGGAGCCAGCCGTTCTTCCGGGATGTCAGCGACCATGTCATCCGGGCGAACGAGCAGGTGGACTCGCTGGACCGGCTGCTCTCCGACATCCTCAGCGCCAATCTGGCGCAGGTGAGCGTGCAGCAGAACAACGACATGCGGAAGATCTCGGCCTGGGCCGCGCTGGCCGCCGTCCCCACCATGATCGCCGGGATCTACGGGATGAACTTCACCCATATGCCCGAGCTTCGGCAGGTGTGGGGCTATCCGGCTGCGCTGCTGCTGATGGGCGGTGTGTGCCTGGTTCTCTACCGCGTCTTCAAACGCAGCGGCTGGCTCTGAGCCCGAACCGCGAGGGGACCGCGTGGCGAATGTGAAGATCGCCGGATGGCTGGGTAGGTAGCTGCCGACCAGACGGTGATCCCGGCCGCAACCGGGCGACGAGGCGGGTGCGCATGTTCCGAAGCGGCGGTGCCGGGCGGGCGGTCGGGCCGGGTCCTGCGGGCCCGCCGCCGCCGGGGCCCGCGGGAAGCGACTGGTCACCGTACGAACGGTTCCAGGACGCGGCCCGCTCCTACTTCATCCACGCCGACGTCGCACTGGACGCGGTCGCCGGGGTGCTGGGGCGGCGCCGGGTGCGCGGCTTCACGCTGGAACGGGTGGTGGACCTCACCGAGAGCGGAGCCTCGGTGTGGCAGGAGGCGGCGGTCTGCGACGGCAGACGGCTGATCCTGTGGCACAGCGAGGAGGTGACGGACCATGAGGCGCCGGGCGGCACGGTGCTGGACTCCTCCGTCCAGGTGCTCCCGCTCGGGGCGATCGGCCATGTGGGCATGCGCACCATGGTCGGCCGCAACGAGCGCGGCGACCGGATGAACCGCGGTGTCTACCTGGTGGTCGCCACCGGCACGGTGCAGGAGCTCAGTGCGGTGCCGGGCGACGACGCGGGCTCGGCGACCGCACGCTTCCGGCCGGAGGCCTTCCGCTTCTCCAAGTCCCTCGACGACGGGGGGCCGGGCCAGATCGCCCGGCTGATCGACTTCGGCCGGCTGCTGGGCCGGCTGGTCCCGGAGGGCCGCCGCTGAGCGGCGGGACCGGGGAGCCGCGCAGCCGGCCCGGCACCTGTATGGCGCGGGCGGGCGCACGGTCCCCCGTCGCGCCGGCCGGCGGCCTGCCCGGTCAGGCGAGGCCGGCCAGCTCCATGGCCTCCACCGCGGTCCGCAGGGTGGCGATCCGCTCCTCCAGGGTGAAACCGCCCGGGGTGAGGTTGAGCGTGGTGACGCCCGCGTCCGCGAAGGCCTGCATCCGGTCCGCGATCCGCTCCTTGGGACCGAGCAGCGCCGTGGAGTCGATCAGCTCGTGCGGGACCGCGGCGGCGGCGCCGGCGTAGTCCTTGGCGAGATAGCGCTCCTGGATCTCGTCGGCGGCCTGCTCGTAGCCCATCCGCCGGGCCAGCCTGTTGTAGAAGTTCTGCTCCTTGCTCCCCATGCCGCCCACGTACAGGGCGGTGTACGGGCGGAAGGCGTCGGCGGCCGCCTTGACGTCGTCGGAGACCGCGATCGGCAGTGAGGGCGCCAGGTCGAAGCCCTCCAGGGTCCTGCCCGCCTTGGCGCGGCCGGCCCGCAGCGGCTCCAGGGAGACCTCGGCCTGCTCGGGCGAGAAGAAGATGCCCAGCCAGCCGTCGGCGATCTCTCCGGTCTGCTCCAGGTTCTTCGGCCCGATCGCCGCGATGTAGAGCGGGATGTGCTCGCGGACCGGGTGCACGGTGAGCTTCAGCGCCTTGCCCGGGCCGCCGGGCAGCGGCAGCGTCCAGTTGGCGCCCTCGTGGACGACCCGTTCCCGCAGCATCGCCTTGCGGATGATCTCCACGTACTCCCGGGTGCGGGCCAGCGGCTTGTCGAACTTGACGCCGTACCAGCCCTCGGAGACCTGCGGGCCGGACACCCCGAGGCCCAGCCGGAAACGTCCCCCGGAGAGGGTGTCCAGGGTGGCCGCGGTCATCGCGGTCATGGTGGGCGTGCGGGCCGGGATCTGGAAGATCGCCGAACCCACGTCGATCCGCTCGGTCCTGGCGGCGACATAGGCCAGCACGGTGGCGGCGTCGGAGCCGTACGCCTCGGCGGCCCAGCACACCGCGTACCCGAGGCGGTCCGCCTCCTGGGCGACGGCGATGTTGTCGGCGTCGTTGCCGAGGCCCCAGTAACCGAGGTTGATGCCGAGTCGCATGAGGTGCAGCCTCCGGTGGTGTGGCGGGTGCGCGCCGGGATGCGTACGCACCGGCGGGCCGGGCGGCCCCGCCGCCTGTGAGCGTAGCCGGGCGCCACAGGCGATGCTACCGGCGGGTAGGTGTGCGCTGCGTCACTCGGCGCACCCGGGCGGCCACCCCGCCCGGACCACCCTCACCTGCGGGTCTCCGCTGCGCGCGGTGGGTCGGCCACTACGCTTCGCGAACATGGAACAGCGACACCTCGGTCGTACCGGGTTGCGGGTCTCCCGGCTCGGCCTCGGCACCATGACGTGGGGCCGTGACACCGATGAGCACGAGGCCGCCGAGCAGCTCAAGGAGTTTCTGGACGCCGGCGGCAACCTGGTCGACACCGCCGACGTCTACGCCGACGGCGGCGCGGAGTACCTGCTCTCCCGGCTCATCGAGGACCTGGTGCCCCGCTCGGAGCTGGTGATCGCCACCAAGGCCGGCAGCGTGCCCGACGCCGACCGGCGCTTCGACGCCTCCCGCGGGCATCTGCTGGCCGCCCTGGACGCCTCACTGCAGCGGCTGGGCACCGACTACGTGGACCTGTGGCAGGTCCACGCGTACGACCCGGCGACCCCCACCGAGGAGACCCTGCACGCCCTGGACCTCGCCGTCTCCTCCGGGCGCGCCCGCTATGTGGGGGTGTCCAACTTCTGCGGATGGCAGCTGGCCAAGGCCGCCACCTGGCAGCGGGCGGTACCCGGCCGCACCCCGCTGGCCGCCGCGCAGATGGAGTACTCGCTGCTGCAGCGCAACATAGAGCGTGAGGTGCTGCCCGCCGCCCGCGACCTCGGGGTGGGGATGCTGGCCTCCTCCCCGCTGGGCCGCGGGGTGCTCACCGGCAAGTACCGGCACGGCGTGCCGCAGGACTCCCGGGGCGCCTCCGCGTACCTCTCCGGATTCGTCCAGCCCTACCTCGACGAGCGCGGGCGGCGGATCGTGGACGCGGTCGCCACCGCCGCCGACGGACTGGCCAGCAGTCCGCTGAAGGTGGCGCTGGCCTGGGTGCGCGACCGGCCCGGGGTGGCCTCGGCACTGGTCGGCGCCCGCACGGCGAACCAGCTCCAGGCGGCGCTGTCGGTGGAGGCCCTTAGTCTTCCTGAGGAGATCCGCGGTGCGCTCGACGACATCTCGGCGCCGGTCCACCGCTATCCCGACCAGGACTGGAGCGAGTTGTAGGCCGCAGGCAGGCGACTCCTCCGCGTATCGAGCACCACGACGGGAGCGTGAGCTGTGAGCGACGAGGACACCTCCGCTCCGCAGGGACGCCCCGGGCCCGACGGGCCCCGGGGCGACGGGCCGGCGGACGCCGCCGCGGCACCGGCCGCGGTCGCCGAGCGGCCGGACACCGCGCGGCTGGCCGAGGCGATCCGGGCCATGGGCCGGGCCGGTGCCGCCCCGGGCGGCGAACCGGGCACCGCGGCCGGCGGGGCGGCGGACGGCGATGCGGCACCTGACGGCGACGCCGCCCCCCGGGGCGACGCCCAGCGTGCGGAGGCGCTGCGGGCCGCCGCCGAGGTGCTGTCCGAGGGCGGCGCCCCGGCGGAGCTGGCGGCCGCGGCGGTGGCCGCACTGGGCGACGGAGCCGCGGCGGCCCTGCGGGAGGACCCCTGGGCGGTCCTGGCCCTGCCGGGAGTACGCCCTGAGCAGGCCGACGGCTTCGCCAGAGGCCTGCTGGGCCAGGACGCCGGACCGGGCGACCCCCGGCGGGCGCAGGCACTGGCGCTCTGGCTGCTGGAGCGGGCCGCGCTGCACGGGCACACCGCGCTGGAGGTGTCCGAGGTCCGGGCCGGGCTGGAGCAGCACGGCGTGCCCGATCCCGCCGAGGCGCTCGGCACGATCGTCACCGACGGCCGGGTGATGGCATTCCAGGAGGAGCTGGCGACCCCGGGGGCCGCAGCGGCGGACGAGGACGAGGAGCCGCCCGTCAGACTGCTGCTCGCCCTGGACCGCCTCGCCCTGGCCGAGGAGAGCCTGGCCGACGGGCTGGTGCGGCTGACGTCCACCCTGGAGCCGGGCGAGGACGCCCCGCCTGCGGACGGGCCGGAGGCAGCCGCCGCGGACGACGGCGACGCGGCGGGTGCCGGCGGTGAGGACGCCCCGCAGGCCGGCGGTGAGGGCGGGGAGCCCGCGCCCGCCGGCCACCGTCCCGGCCCCACCGCCTGGGAGGCCGCCGCGGCGGCCGCGCCGTCCGCCTCCGCGAGCGCCCTGATCCGGGCGGCCGCCGGCGCCGGGCTGGTGCTGCACACCGGCGGCGAGGCGGCCCGCGCCGAGCCCGCCGCGCTGGTGGCCGCCGCCCGCTCCCTGGGGCTGCGCGCCTGGGCTGCGGCCTGGACGGCCGAGGGCGCCCGGGAGCTGGCCTCCCTGATCCCCGCGGGACAGCCCGAGGACGGCCCCGAGCCGTCCAGTCCCGGTGGTGCCGCCGTGACCCTGGCCGGCCTGCTCTCCGGGGCCGAGGGCCCGGGCCTCGAGGGCGACGGCTCGCTGGCCCTGGACGTCCTGGTGGTCTGCGATGCACCCCTGCTGGACGTGGAGACCGCCGCGACCCTGGTGGAGTCGCTCGCCGACGGCACCCGGCTGGTCCTCAGCGGCGACCCCGGACAGCTGTGGTCCGCCGGACCAGGCCGGGTCTTCGCCGATCTGCTGGCCGCCCGGACCTGCCCCGCGGTGGCGTCCCGCACACCCGACCCCGGGCCGATCGGCGAGCTGGTCTCCGGTATCTCCGTCGGCGAGCTCCAGCAGGTGGAGGCGCCCGGGCGGGAGGTGGTGATCGTCCCCGCCAAGGACGGCGGAGAGGCCGCACACCGGGCGGTGCAACTGGTGCTGGACTCCATTCCGAGGGCGTTGGGCATCCCCGCCGACCACGTGGTGGTGCTGACCCCCGGCCACGGCGGCAGTGCGGGCACCAGGGCGCTCAACGCCGCACTCAAGGCCCGGCTCAACCCCGGCCCCGGCCGTTTCGGCGGGTTCGACCCGGGAGACCGGGTGGTCCACTCCCCCACGCCGGGCAGCTGCCTGCCGGGCACCGTGGTCTCGGCGGACGCGTCCGGGCTCCGGCTCGACCTGTCCGGGCGGCCGCTGACCGTACCCCGCGAGCAGGCGCAGCAGGTCCGGCACGGCTGGGCGCTCACCGTGCACCAGGCGGTGGGGCGGCGCTGGCCCGGTGTGGTGGCGGTGCTCCCGGACGACGCCGCCGGGGCGCTCACCCGCCAGCTGGTCCACACCGCCTTCGGCCGGGCCGAGCGGCATCTGTCGGTGGTGCACGCCGCCGGGCAGGCACTGGCCCAGGCGGTCGCCACCGTACCGGCGCGGCCGCGCACCACCCGGCTGCGCGGCATCCTCGCCGAGCAGTCCCCGCAGTCCTGAGGACGCGGCCGGGCCGGGTACTCCCCGGAGGGGGGAGCGCCCGGCCCGGCCGTGAGGCGGTGGCTCAGTGCTCGGGGTCGAGCACCTCCAGTTCGTCGTCATAGACCTCGCTGACGTCGAACCGGCAGATCAGCAGCTGCGGATCGGCCTCGTCGAACGGCTCCGGGAGCCACTCCCCCGGCTCGCTCGGCTCCGCCGCCGCGACCCAGAGCGTCGAGTCGCCCTCCTCAAGGCCGAACTCCTCGCACCGGGAAGCGATCTCATCCGGCTCGTACTCGCCGAAGACCACCCCGATCGCGGCGTTGAGCGTGCCGCCCGCCGGGCGGGAGGCACCCCGGGCGACGGGCGCCGCCAGAGTGCTGTCCAGCCGGGTGGCCTGGCTGCGCAGCCGCTCCGGGTCGGCGATCAGATAGTCACGGCGGATCAGCACGCTGATCGCCTCGGGTTCGTCGGGCCCCAGATAGGCGGCGGCGCTCTCGTCGCCGGGGACCTCGAAGGGTGTCACCTCGTCGTAGGCGTCGTAGAGGATCTCGTCATAGGCGTCGGCCGCTGCAGCCAGCGCTTCATAGGCGGCGAAGACCGCCGGGTCGTTCTCCCCCGAGCGGCCCTCGACCGCGGCCAGGTGGCGGTCGATGGCTGCCTTGACCGCCTCGGCGGCGGCGCGTACCTCGGCGACGGTGGGCTGCGCTGCATCAGACATGGGTCAGACGCTATCCGTACCAGGTACCGGCCTGCACTGCCCTTATCGCCTGGAGGCGTGTTTTTCCACACAACTTCCCTCGAAGTGCGGGCGGCTGTCGCCGCCGGGTCCGCCGTGAGACCCTGGAATCCGACGACTGTCGGTGAGCGTCAGTAGGCTTGCCGGAGAGTGTCCAGCGGGAGGATAGCTTTGATCCCATCGAAGACGGTCCGGCAGCCGGAGTACGAGTACCAGTCGCTGCGGCTCCCCCGGGGGACGACCCGCAACGCCGCCCGCAGACTGCTCACCGAGCACGCGGAGTACGGCCACTGGGAGCTCGACCGGCTTCGGCTCTTCCCCGACGGCAGCCGCAGTGTGGTGCTCAAGCGCCGGATCATCCGGCAGGTCCGTCCCTGGTGAGCCGTCCGGCGACCTGACCCCGTCCGACGAGCGAGAGCGGGAGCCCCCGAGGGGACTCCCGCTCCGCTGTCCTCACCCCTCGCCCGCAGGCGGGAGGAGATCCGTCAGTGGCCGCGCACCCGGCCGCGGCGGTACAGCACCGCGCCGCCCAGGATCATGCCCGCCGCGACGGCACCGGCCAGCGCCGTGTCGCCGGCACCCGTGGAGGCCAGCGCCTCGTGGGCGTGCTGCGCCACGGTGGAACCGCCGCCGGGCGCACTGTGCACCGGACCGTGCGAGGGCCGCGACGCGTGGTGCTGCGGCGGCCGGCTGGGACGGTGGTGCACGGGCGGAACCACCGGGTGGTGCACCACGGGCGGCACGACGACGGCGTGCGAGGGCGCCTCGGCGTTGACGCAGGTGTTGCCGAGGGCGGCGTTGCCCAGCCCGACCGCGGTGATCGCGTTGCCACAGACGTTGACCGGCACGTGGATCGGCACCTGCACCACATTGCCGCTGAGGACGCCGGGTGAACCCTGGGCGGCCCCTTCCGCGTCGGCACCGCCGCCGCTACGGGTGGCACCGTGGCCGTCACGGTCGTGACCGTGGCCGCCGGAGGCGTTGACGCAGGTGTTGCCGATGGCGGGGTTGAGCAGCCCGACCACGTTGATGGTGTTGCCGCACAGGTTCACCGGGACGTCCACCGGGACCTGGACCACGTTCCCGGATCCGACACCCGGCGAGCCGGTGGCAGCGCCGTGTGCATCGGCGGACGCGTAGGCGTAGCCGGCGGTGGACGCCAGCACGCTTCCGGTGGCCATGGCCGTGAGGAGAGTCCTCTTGGCTGCTTGTCGCATGGGTTCCCCTGACCTCATTCAATCCGTGTAGTTGATGTGTACGAAATCTTCACCCGCGCACTGGTCAACGAGGGAAAGGCAATCGGGTTGGGCCGTTCACAGCGTTTTCACCCGGCTGGGTGAGTGCGCCCCCGGAAGGGTCCTCCAGGGGCGCACCGAGGGTCATTCTCAGTAGTTCAGGCAGGTGTTGCCGAACGTCGGGTTCAGCAGCCCGATCACGTTGATGGTGTTGCCGCAGACGTTGACCGGCACGTGCACCGGAACCTGGATCACATTGCCGGACAGCACGCCCGGCGAACCCACGGCCGCCCCCTCGGCGACGGCGCCGCCCCCAGTGGCGCACGCCGCACCTGCACCGGCCAGCACCAGACCGCCGGTGGCAGCGACGACAGCGGCAATCTTCTTGGCCTTCATGGGTTTCCCTCCTGATTGTCAGCGCAGCCCGGTTCGTGGCTGCATATGGGTGAACGACACTGCGGCAAACGGGGTACGCCGCAGTACGGCTATTCACCCCCAGCGGTGAAAAATCGCACCCGTGACCGAAAAACAGGAAAGCCCGTTCCCCGGTGCTCGCAGGCACCGGGGAACGGGCTCGGCAGAGGGCTCGGGCTCCCCTCAGCAGGCGTCTATGAAGCGGTCCAGGACCCGCACTCCGAACTCCAGGCCCTCCACCGGGACCCGCTCGTCGACCCCGTGGAACATGCCCGCGAAGTCCAGCTCCGGGGGCAGCCGCAGCGGGGCGAAGCCGAAGCAGCGGATACCGAGGTCCTGGAACGACTTGGCGTCGGTGCCGCCCGACAGGCAGTACGGCACGGCGCGGGCGATCGGGTCCTCCGCGCGCAGCGCCGACTGCATCGCCTCCACCAGGGCGCCGTCGAAGGTGGTCTCCATCGCCCGGTCCGCGTGCAGGGTCTCCCGCTTCACCCGGGGGCCGAGCACCCGGTCCAGGTCGCTCAGGAACTCGTCCTCGAAGCCCGGCAGGAAGCGGCCGTCGATGTGGGCGGTGGCCTGGCCCGGGATGACGTTCACCTTGTAGCCGGCGCCGAGCATGGTGGGCTGCGCGGTGTTGCGCAGCGTGGTGCCGATCATCTTGGCGATGCCGCCGAGCGTCTTCAGCGTCTCGTCCATGTTCTCCGGGTCGAGCTCCACGCCCAGGGCGTCCGACAGCTCGTCCAGGAAGGCCCGCACGGTCTTGGTGACCCTGACCGGGAAGGTGTGCCGTCCGAGACGGGTGACGGCCTCGCACAGCTCGATGATGGCGTTGTCCGTGTTGGTCATGGACCCGTGGCCGGCCGTGCCGTCCACGGTCAGCCGCATCCAGTGCATCCCCTTCTCGGCCGTCTCCACCAGATAGAGCCGCAGCTGCTCGTTGACGGTGAAGGAGAACCCGCCGACCTCGCCGATGCCCTCGGTGACCCCCTCGAAGAGGTCCGGGTGCTTGTCGACCAGGAAGCGCGCGCCGTAGGTGCCGCCGGCCTCCTCGTCTGCCAGGAACGCCAGCACCAGGTCGCGCGGGGGCTTGCGGCCGGTGCGCAGGCGGTCGCGGACCACGGCGAGGGTCATCGCGTCCATGTCCTTCATGTCGACGGCGCCGCGGCCCCAGACGCAGCCGTCGGCGATCTCGCCGGAGAAGGGGTGGTGGGTCCAGTCGGCGGCGTTGGCCGGCACCACGTCGGTGTGACCGTGGATCAGCAGTCCGGGCCGGGAGCGGTCCTCGCCCTCGATGCGGACCACCGTGCTGGCGCGGCCCTTGGCCGACTCGAAGATCTGCGGCTCCACCCCGAACTCCGCGAGTTGCTCGGCCACGTACTCCGCGGCCGCACGCTCACCCGGTCCCGAGTGGTCGCCGTAGTTGCTGGTGTCGATGCGGATGAGGTCCCGGCAGATGTCGGTGACCTCGGACTCGGCGGTCACCCGCGCGGGCTTCGACTCGCTCACGGTCTCTCCTGCTCTCCCGGAACGACCGGGGTCCGCCCCGGCCGGCCGGGGCCTCTGGGTACAGCGCACGCTCCCGACCATCCTGCCTCTCCGTACCTCCCCGCCCAAGGCCTCCCCCCTGGCCGATCGCCCCAGGTCGGACGGGTGGGCGCGGTCGGCACGGGCTTTTGGGTGGCCCAGCCGATCTTTGCTATGGTTGCTCATGTCGCCGCGGGGCACCGGTTCGGTAACCCTCGGCACACACCCTGTCCGGGTGGCGGAATGGCAGACGCGCTAGCTTGAGGTGCTAGTGCCCTTTATCGGGCGTGGGGGTTCAAGTCCCCCCTCGGACACTCATCATCCCCCTTCGGGGAGCGACGTTCTCAGGTCCGGATCGGGTTCCTTCCCGGTCCGGACCTTCTGCGTCCTGGATCGTACCGGCCTCCTGGCTCCGGGCCCGGGAGGACTTCGGCCTCGGCTCGCATGCGGGGCGAGCGGCCGCAGGGGCGGCCGCACCGCCGGGATCTCCGCGGACGGGTGCGACCGGTGTCCGCCCACGCCCTCCCCTCGCACAGCCGCTCCTCCCGGTGGGCCGGTCCGGCGCCCGGGCCGGCCGCTCGGGGCGGTCCGGCCGGGCTCTCCCCACGCGTCTGCCCCGCCCGGTCGACGTGCAGCCCTCCGTCGCCTTCCGCCGCAGCGGGGCAGGCCGGGAGGCCGTATGAACAGGTCAGGCGGGAGCTGTTAGTTGACGGCGTATCAGTTGAGTCCGCCGCTTCAGGTCCTGGACCAGGGGCGCCGTCGGACGACCGGCCACACGGGCCGCCGAGTGCGCCCGTCCAGGTCGCCTCAGCTCGCCGCTGACCGCCGGGGTCGGCGCGCAGCGTTGAGTGGTGCTGTGGGGTGGGGGATGGGTGAAGGG
>NZ_LIQR01000110.1 GCF_001418575.1 Peterkaempfera griseoplana | reverse complement strand
GAGCTGGAGCAGGCCTTCGAGGAGGGCATCGGCTTCGACGGCTCGGCGATCGAGGGCTTCGCCCGCGTCTACGAGTCCGACATGATCGCCAAGCCGGACCCCACCACCTTCCAGATACTGCCGTGGCGCTCCGAGGCCCCGGGTACCGCTCGCATGTTCTGCGACATCCTGATGCCGGACGGCTCCCCGTCGTACGCCGACCCGCGCTACGTCCTCAAGCGGACCCTGGAGAAGGCCTCCAACCTGGGTTTCACCTTCTACACCCACCCGGAGATCGAGTTCTTCCTGCTGAAGGACCAGCCGACGGACGGCACCCCGCCGACCCCCGCCGACCACTCCGGGTACTTCGACCACACCCCGCGCGGCATCGGCCACGACTTCCGCCGCCAGGCCATCACCATGCTGGAGTCCATGGGCATCTCGGTGGAGTTCTCCCACCACGAGGGTGCCCCGGGCCAGCAGGAGATCGACCTGCGGTACGCGGACGCGCTCTCCACCGCGGACAACATCATGACCTTCCGGCTGGTCATGAAGGAGGTCGCGCTGGAGCAGGGCGTCCACGCCACCTTCATGCCCAAGCCGTTCTCCAACGTCCCCGGCTCGGGCATGCACAGCCATGTGTCGCTCTTCGAGGGCGACCGCAACGCCTTCCACGAGTCGGGCGCCGAGTTCCAGCTCTCCAAGGTCGGCCGCTCCTTCATCGCCGGCCTGCTGCGGCACGCCGCCGAGACCTCCGCGGTCACCAACCAGTGGGTCAACTCCTACAAGCGCATCTGGGGCGGCTCCCAGCGCACCGCAGGGGCCGGCGGCGAGGCCCCCTCGTACATCTGCTGGGGCCACAACAACCGCTCCGCGCTGATCCGGGTCCCGATGTACAAGCCGGGCAAGCAGGGGTCGACCCGGGTCGAGGTCCGCTCCCTGGACACCGGCTGCAACCCCTACCTGGCCTATGCGGTGATCCTCGCCGCCGGCCTCAAGGGCATCCAGGAGGGCTACGAGCTCCCCGCCGGGGCCGACGACGACGTCTGGGCGCTCTCCGACGCCGAGCGCCGGGCCCTGGGCATCGAGCCGCTCCCGCAGAACCTCGGCGAGGCCATCGACCTGATGGAGCGCAGCGAGCTGGTGGCGGAGACCCTGGGCGAGCATGTCTTCGACTTCTTCCTGCGCAACAAGCGCCAGGAGTGGGAGGAGTACCGCTCCGAGGTCACCCCCTTTGAGCTGCGCAAGTCGCTGCCGGTGCTGTAGGCGCAGGTCAGGGAGCGCATCGCCGAAACCAGAAGCGGCCCGGGGCCGACCGTGTGACCGGTCGGCCCCGGGCCGCTGTGGTGCCGTGGGCCGTCGACGGGCCGTGCCGAGCACGGTCCGTCGGGCGCCTTGGGAGACCTGGCGATCGAGCCCGTGCAGCCGCCCCCGGGGTGCCGCCCCGGGTTGGGGAGGCAGCACGGAGGCGGCTGAGGTGTCGTACGGACAGCGGCCCCACGGCCTCGAAAAGACTTCGCGAGCAGACCGTCGGCCGCCCTAGGGTGCCGCCATGGCTTACCTGTCGTTGCTGCGGGCCCCTCACGTCGCTCGTCTCCTGCTCGGCAGCTGGGTCGGACGCCTTCCCTCCGCGATGGCCGCTCTCACCATCCCGCTGGCTCTGCGCAGGGCCGGGGCGAGTTACGGATTCGTGGGCACGGCCGCCGGCACCTTCGCCATCGCCGCCGCCGTCGGTGCGCCGCTGCTGGGACGGGCGGTCGACCGCTGGGGGCAGGCCCGCGTACTGGCTCCCACCGCCGTGCTCTCCGCGGCCGGGTTCGTCACCGTCGCCCTGGCTCCCGGCCACACGTTCCTGGTGCTGCTGGGGACGGCCCTCGCCGGGGCCATGACCCCGCCCCTGGAGTCCTGCCTGCGAGTCCTGTGGCCCGAGATCGCCCCCCGGGGCCGGTTGGAGACCGCCTACGCTCTGGACTCCGTCGCCCAGGAGCTTGTCTTCGTCGCCGGCCCTCTGGTGGTGACCGCCTGCGTCGCCGTCCAGTCACCCGTACTGGCGCTGCTCGTCCAGGCACTGCTGGGCATGCTGGGGGTCGTCGTGGTCGCCACCGCCGCCCCCTCGCGCCGCTGGAAGGCCGCCACCCGCTCCAGCCACTGGCTCGGCCCCCTGCGCAGCCCCCTCCTGGTCACTCTGCTCGCCGCCCTCGCCGGAACCGGCTTCGCCATCGGCACCCTCAACGTCCTGGTGGTCTCCTACGCCGAACACCGGCCTGTGCCGGGCGGAGCACCCGTGCTGCTCGCCCTCAACGCAGGCGGCGCGCTGATCGGCGTCCTGGTCTACGGCGCCCGCAGCTGGTCCGGTACGCCCGCCACCCGGGCGGTCCTGTTCGCCCTTGGCCTGGTCACCGGCTACGGCCTGCTGACCCTGCTGCCGCCGCCGCCCTACATGCACGCGCTGATGCTGCTCACCGGAGTGTTCCTCGCACCTCTTCTCACGGTCATGTTCCTGCTCGTCGGCAAGCTGGCCCCGCCGGGCACCACCTCCGAGGCGTTCGCCTGGCTGGTCACCCTCTTTGCCTCCGGGACGTCGCTCGGCTCCGCCGCGGTCGGTACGGTGCTGCAGCACACGGACCAGCACCGGGCAGCCGCTTGCGGAGTCCTGGGCACCCTTGTCACCCTCGCGATCCTGGCCCTCGGCAGGCGGCGCCTCTCCGCCGTGCACGCGGAGGCGAGCGAGGCTCCCGAGGCCGCGCTGCCGGCCGACGCATGAGCGGGCCCGTTGCGCGCGGGCCCGTTGCGCGGCCGACCAGCCGGCCGGTGATCGACGGCGGTGGGGTGGGTGCGCCGTGGACCGGGACGAAGCAGTGCTGAGACCTCCGCGTGGAGCGACGGGCTTCCGGGGCCGGAACGAGAAGCCGCTGCCGGACACGGACCCCGGTGCGTTCCGGCGTGCGTGCTTCCAGGCCGCGCGACGGGTCCCCGCCCGGCTCGGGGAACTGGTCCCCGCCGGCGTCTCCACCTTCCACTCGATGACGATCAGCGACGACTCGGGCTCGTACACCGTCCTGTGCCACGCCCACTTGCCCGTGGTGGCCTTCACCGGGACGCCCCCGATGCCCGGCCTGCCGGTCCGGGACTTCATGGATGTCCCGCTGAACACGGGCGGATTCGAGGCCGAAGGTCTGCGGGTGCTGTCAGCCGACGAGTTGGGCACACCGGTGGCCCGGCTGGACCTCGGCGACCTGGCAAGGGCGGAGCGTGTCCAGATCCGTCACTGGCGCCCGCAGGTCCTCGGCGACCTGCTGTTCAACTGGTGGGACTGAGGCCGGCCGGGCCGGCTGCGGGCCCCTCGGGAGCAGTCGACGACCGGGCGGTGGGCGGGCACTCCGTACGGACGGCTGCCGGGCGGCCCGGGCGGTCAGCCGGGCAGGATGCGTCCGTCGCCCAGTTCGACGACGCGGTCGGCGAGTTCCATCAGCTGCTGGTCGTGGGTGGCCACCAGCGCCGTCACCCCCTCGCTGCGGACGACGGCGCGCAGCAGCTCCATGACGGACCGTCCGGTGGCGGAGTCCAGCTGACCGGTGGGCTCGTCGGCGATGATCAGGGCGGGCTCGTTGGCCAGCGCCCGGGCGATGGCGACGCGTTGCTGCTGACCGCCGGAGAGTTCGCCCGGGCGCTGGGCGGTGTGCTCTTCCAGGCCGACCAGCGCCAGCAGTTCCCGTACCCGCTCCTCGCGACGGCGGGCCGGGACGCGGCGCAGCCGCAGCGGGACGCCCACGTTCTCGGCGGCGGTGAGGACCGGTATCAGGCCGAAGGTCTGGAAGACGAAGCCGATCCGGTCCCGGCGCAGCCTCAGCAGCTCGTCCTCGCCGAGCTTCGAGAGGTCCAGGCCGTCGAGCAGGATCCGGCCGGAGTCGGGCCGGTCCAGACCGCCGACCAGGTTGAGCAGAGTGGTCTTGCCGGAGCCCGACCGGCCCTTGAGGGCGGTCAGCTCGCCCCGGCCCGCCGTGAACGACACCCCGCGCAGGGCATGGACCGCGGTGCGGCCGCTTCCGAAGGATCTGTGGACATCCTCCACGGCGACCACAGGTGCGGCGGAACCGGCGGCCGGGGCCGTGTTCTCGGGTGCGGTGCTGCTCATCAGGTGTCCCCCCGTCGGTGGCCGTCGTCCGGGCCTGCGGTTGCTGAAGCCTAGCGGCCGGCGGTTGTCCACAGGGTGGTTGCGTCGTCGGCGAGGTGTGACAGGATCCACACCTCGCCATCGTGCACGAATGATCGAACGGGGGGTTCGGTGGGCTGGTTCCTGGTGCGTCGGCTGCGGGCGCATCGCCTGCTGGTGGCGGCCACGGCGCTGACCGTGCTGCTGACCACCTGTGTGCTGGCGGCGCTCACGGGCTTCGCCTCCTCGGTGGGCGACGCAGGGCTGCGCCGGGCCCTGCAGAGCACCGACGCGGCCGAGACCCCGCTGATGGTCTCCGGGACGCTCCCCTACGCCGGCCGGGCGGCCGCCGACCACGCCGTGCGGGACCAGGCCCGGCGTGCCTACCCGGGGCTGCCGGTGGCCGTCCGCTCGGTCGCCGCTTCCGGGTCGTACGGCCTTCCGGCGGCCCCGGGGACCCCGGCGGGCGCGGATCCCGACCTGACCACGTTCGCCGCCCTGGACCGCTCACGGCTGAAGCTGTTGCGCGGCGGCTGGCCCGGCCCGGTCACCCGGGGAGCAGCGATCCAGGTGGCGGTGCCGGCCGCGGCGGAGCGCCGCCTGGGGGCGCACGGCGCTCCCGTCGCCCTGGGAGCGGTGATCGCGCTCAGGGACCGCCTCACCAACCGGACGGTCCATGCCGTGGTGAGCGGGGTCTACCGGGCGCGGAACACCGGCGACCCGTACTGGCTGCTGGACCCGCTGGGCGGCAAGGGCACCCAGACCGTCACCTCCACCAGCTACGGACCCCTCCTGGTCCAGGACGGCGCCTTCCGTAGCGGTGCCCTGGCCCAGGACACGGTCAAGTGGCAGGCCGTCGCCGACTTCCGGACGCTGACCAACGGCCGGACGGGCGCCCTGACGGCGGCTGTGCAGCGGTCCGTCGCCGAGCTCGGCCGCCGCCCCGGCTTCAGTGCGCAGAGCCGGCTCCCGGATGTGCTCGCCAGGCTGCGGCGGTCGGTGCTGGTGTCCCGCTCGACCCTGCTGGTGGGGCTGCTGCAGCTGGCGGCACTCGCCGCCGCGACGCTGCTGCTCGCGGCCCGGCTCCTCGCCGAGCAGCGGGAGTCGGAGAACGCCCTGCTGCGTTCCCGCGGGGCCGCGCCGCGCCGGATCATGGCGCTGGCCGCCGGGGAGGCGGTCCTGCTGGCACTGCCCGCAGCCCTGCTGGCACCGCCGACGGCTCGGCCGCTGGTCGGCCTGCTCTCCGGGCACGGCACCATGGCCGCCGCCGGCATGCGGCTCACCGGTCCGTTGCCGGCCCAGGTCTGGTGGGTGTCGGCCGCCGCCGCGGCGGGATGCGCACTGATCGTCCTCGCGCCCGGGTTGCGCCGCACCGGGGGCGGGTCGGAGGCCGTACCCGGGCGGCGCAGCCGGCGGCCGCTGACCTCGGGCCTGCTCCGTGGCGGCACCGATCTGGCCCTGGTGGCGCTGGCCGCCGCCGCGTACTGGCAGCTGGTCCACTACGCCTCGGGCCCTGGCGGCAGCGGTGTGCTCACCACCGGGGCGTCGGGCGGCCCGGGGATCGACCCGGTGCTGGTCGCCGCGCCCACCCTCGCGCTCTGTGCGGGCACGGTGGTGACGCTGCGACTGCTGCCTCCGGTGGCCCGGCTCGCGGAGCGGCTCGCGGCGCGCAGCCGCGGTCTGCCCGCAGCGCTGGCCGGCTGGCGGATCGCCCGCAGTCCGTTCCAGGGCGGCGGGCCCGTCCTCCTGCTGGCCCTGGCGACGGCTGCGGGCACGCTGGCGGTGGGCCAGGGGGCGAGCTGGACCCGGTCCCAGTCGGACCAGGCGGCCTTCGGCACCGGCGGTGATCTCCGGGTGGTGGCGGCGAGCAGCCCTGCGTTCGGGCAGGGCGGGGAGTTCGAATCGGTGCCCGGAGTGGCGTCCGCCGTACCGGTGGCCCGGGAGCCGGTGGCGCTGGGGTCGGATCGCAGTCAGGAGCTGCTGGCCCTGGACACCCGCGCGGTGCGGCAGACCCTGCCGATGCGCTCCGATCTGACCGATCTGCCGGTACCGCGCCTGCTCGGCCGCCTCACCGGCTCGTCTGGTTCCTCCGACTCCTCCGGTTCGTCCGGCGCTGCGCCGGATGCGTCGGGCTCCGGCGGGGAGGCCGCGGTGGCGCCGCGCGGGATTCCGCTGCCCGGCCGGCCGCGATCCCTCTCGCTGGATGTGACGGCGGCCGCCCGTCCGAGCGGCTCCACGGGGCCCGCACCGGAGCTCTCCTGGGCGACGGCGGCTCTCGGTGTCACCCTCACCGACCGGCACGGTGTCGGCTATGCGCTGCCGCTGCAGACGGTGCCCGTCGACGGCAGGACCCGCACCTTCACCTTCGATCTGCACGCCCTCGCAGGCGGTACGGGGGGCGTGCCCGCCTATCCGCTGACCCTCGTGGGCCTCTCCCTGGAGCCCCCGTATGCGGTGCACTCCACCGCCGAGCAGACCCTGACCATCCGCGCGGTCCACGCGGACTCGGCCCTCGCGCCGGTCCCGGCGGGACTGCGGTGGGCGACCGCGTTCGAGGCCGGAGCCGGACAGACCGATCCGACGGCCGGATTCACCGTCGGCTCGGTGTCCTCCTCCGCAGGGCCGGGCGCGCTGCCGGAGATCCGTTATGACGCGGGGTCCTACCGTCCGGATGCACCACCCGGTCTCTCCGTGAGCAGTCCCGCCGCCGCCACGATCCGGCTGTCCGCCGCCGGGCTCTCCACCACGGCTCCGCTGCCCGCGGTCGCCACCCGGTCCTTCCTGGACGCCACCGCCACCAGGATGGGGTCCGCCCTCGACCTGCCACTGGCCCAGGGGACCGTCAGGATCCGGATCGCGGCCGAGGTCAAGGCCCTTCCGGGCACCGGCCCGCAGGCCGGACAGGCGCCCGACGCCGACGGGCCGTCCGGCGGAGCGCTGCTGGTCGACCTCGGCGAACTCGACCGCCGCCTCGTCGCGGCCGGAACGGACGCCGTGCACCCCTCCGAGTGGTGGCTGACCGCCGACCACGCCCCGGGCTCCGCCGCCAGGGCCGCCGCCGATCTGCGTGGGCTCCCCGACGTGGAGACCGTGCAGCTGCGAACCGAGGTCGCCGACGGACTCCGGCGCGACCCGCTGGGGCTGGGGCCACAGACGGCGCTGGCCGCGGTGGCGCTGGCGTCCGTGCTGCTCGCCGCAGTCGGGTTCACCGTCAGTGCGGCGGGGATGCTGCGCCGCCGGGCGGGGGAGGACGCCGTACTGCGTGCCATGGGCGTCCGGCGCCGCGATCTGGCCCGGGCCGCGGCCGCGGAGCTGGCACTGCCGGCCCTGCTGGGCATCGCGGTGGGCCTGCTGCTGGGTGTGGTGCTGACCCGGCTGGTCGTGCCGCTGCTGGTGCTCACCGCACAGGGCACCCGGCCACTGCCGCCCGTGCTGGTCGAGCTGCCCGCCGGGCGGCTCGCGCTGCTCGCCGCAGCTGTGGCCGCCGCGCCTCTGCTGATCGCCGCGGTGGCCGGGCGGCGCGGGGGAGACCCAGCACGCCGGTTGCGTGGGACGGAGGAGCTGTGAGCGACGTCCCCGACCGGGCGGACCCGGCAGGCATGGGTAACACGGCAAGCCCGCCGAGCCCGGCGAGCCCGGCGAGCCGGGTGGGCGCGGCCGATCCGGTAGCTCGCGGAGCCGACCCGTCAACCGGAGGCGGACCGGTTGCCCCGGCGCCGCGCCCCAGCCCGTTCGGGCCGGCGTCCTGGCTGTGGATCCGCCTGCGCAGCGCACCGGTCACCACAGCCGCGCTGGCCCTCCTGGTGCTGGCGCTGTCCCTGCTGGCCGCCGCCGTCCCCAGGGCGATGGACCGCTATGCCGACACCGGGCTCCGCCGTGAGCTGGCCGAGCGCGGCCCGATCGCCCGCAGCATCGACGCCACGGCCGCCCCCGCAGCCCAGGGCCTGGACCCATTCCAGTTCGCAGAGGCGGTCAGCCCGTCGCGGCTGGCCGCCGTGGAGCGGACGGTACGCGAAGCCGTCGGGCCGCCGCTGCGCATCGACCCGGCAGCGGTCTCCTACGGGGTGGCGACCACCTCCACCCGACTGGCCCTGACCGATCCCGGGCTTCCCGTCATCGACGGCCCGCCGCCCGTGGTCACGCTGGACTGGCAGCAGGACCAGGCCGCGCACACCCGCCTGACAGAGGGCCGCCGGCCGCGGACGGCTCTGGTCACCACCGGCCGCGACGGGGCGCAGACCGCCGTGTTCGAGACGATGGTGAGCCAGGCCACCGCCCGTCTGCTGAGGGTGCACCCGGGGTCCGTACTCCACGTCACGCCCGTCCAAGGGCTGCCACTGGAGCTGCGGATCACAGGGGTGTACGCGGCCCGGAGCACTGACGACCCCTACTGGAGCTTCCAGCAGACGCTGCTCCAGCCCCAGAGCGAGTCCTCCCCGCCGCCGGAGCTGGTCCGCTACTGGCATGTCGAGTTCCTGGTGGGCGACCTGGCCCCGGCGATGCTGCCCCGTACGGGAGCGGTCGACCTCTACTGGCACCATCCCCTGCCGCCGGGCGGGCTGCCCGCCCACCAGGTCGCAGAGGCCCGGCGGCGGCTGACCGATCTGGTCTCCGGGCAGACGGCCGCCCGGCTGGCCGAGTCCTCCGTGATACCCGGCGGCGTCACCGTCAGCGCCCCGGTGGAGTCGTCGTTGGCGGCGTTCGAACGGGAGCAGGCCGCGCTGGCACCGCTGCTCGCCGTCGCAGCCGCCGGTCTGGCGGGGGTGGCGGCAGCGGTGCTGCTGACAGCGGCTGCGCTGAGCGCGGACCGGCGGTCCGCGGAACTGTCCCTGCTGCGCGCCCGAGGGGCCGCCCTGCGCACGCTCCTCGGGCTGCTCGCCGTGGAGACGGCCGCGGTCGCCGTCCCGGCGGGCGCTGCCGGATGCGGACTGGCGCTGCTGCTGTTGCCCACCGGACGCTCCGCGATCCCTGTGGCAGCGGCTGCGGCGGTCATCGTGCTGGTGGTGCTCGCAGTGCCGGTGCGCGCCGTGCTGCGCCACCGGGGCGTCGCACCCGGCGGTGCACGCCGGGGTTCCTCCCGTGCTGCGGCCGCGCGTCGGCGCACGGTCGCGGATCTGCTGGTGCTGGCTGCGGCTGCGGCGGCTGTGGCCGCGCTGCGCCGGCGGGGCGTCCTCGGGGACTCCGGTGTGGACCCGCTGATCAGCTGCGCCCCGCCGTTGCTCGGGCTCGCCGGTGCGCGGCTGCTGATGCGGGTGCAGCCCTGGCTGCTCAAGCTGCCGGCCAGGGCGGCCGCCCGGAGCCGCGGCGCCGTCGCCTTCCTCGGCCTGACCAGGGGAGACCGAACCGCTTCCCCGGCGGCGCTGCTGGCGGTGCTGCTGGCACTCACGGTCGCCGTCTTCGGCGGCACGGTGCTGGGCGGAGTCGCGGAGGGGCGTGCCACTGCCGCGCTGGCGCAGGTGGGAGCGGACGCCAGGATCGAGTCCGACACCGAACTCCCTCCGGCCCTTGACCGGGAGATCCGGGCACTGCCCGGCGCGCCCACGGCTGTTCCGGTGCGGGTGCAGCGCGGCCTCACCCTCAGCGTGGCCGGTACCGAATCCCCGGAGTTCGTCCTGGTGGTGGTGGACCCGGTGACCTATGCACGGCTCTCCGCGGCCGACGGCGTCGGCAGGTTCGAACCCCGGTTGCTCGCCTCAGGGCCGTCCGGTGGAGCAGCCGGCAAGGCCGACCCGGCGCTGGTGCCGGCGCTCGCCTCACCCGCCGTCGCCGGCCTGCTCGCGGACGGCGGCGGGGGAGCGCCGCCGCAACTGGGCACGCTCTACGGGACGTTCGGCCTGCGCCTCGCCGGCACTCTCGCCGATACCCCGGCGGTCCAGCACGGGGAGGAGTTCCTCATCGTCCCGCTGCCGCCGCTGCGGACCCTGTGGACGCACAGCATCAGCGCCGCCTACCCCGGCCCCGATCTCATCCTGCTGACCGGAGCGGTGGACGCGGCGGCACTGCACCGGGCGGTCGACCGGGCCGTACGGCAGACCCCCGGCACGGCGCCCGTCGCCGTCTCCGTCCGCAGCGAGGTGAGAGCCGCTCTGGACCGCGCGCCGCTGCAGCAGGGCGCCACCGCGCTCTATCTGGCGGCGGTGGCTGCGGCCGCGCTGCTCAGTGTGATCGCGGTGCTGCTGTCACTGGCGCGGACGTCGCCCGAGCGGGCGGCAGTGCTCGCCGGACTGCGCACCCTCGGTATGTCAGCGCGTCACCGGCGCCGGCTGGTGCTGATGGAGACCGTGCCGCAGTTGCTGCCCGGGGCCGTGGCGGGCACCCTCCTCGGCCTCGCGGCGGGGCCGGTGCTGGGACCGGCCCTGGACCTGGCAGCGCTGGCCGGCACGGAGGCCCCCACGGGGCTGCGCATCCATGCCGCGGCGGTGCTCCTCCCGGCGGCGGGGCTGCTGGCCGTGGCGGTCGTGGTGCTGGCGGCGGAGACCGCGGTAACCGGGCGGCGCGGGGTCGCCGCACAGCTGAGAGCAGGTGGTGAGTCATGAGTGCATCCTCGCCGGAAGCCGATCCGCCGCGCGGTGGAGGCACATCCGAGCCCGGAGCGGTCCCAGCGCAGGGCGGAGGTGCGACTTCGCCTGGAGCGGTCCCGTCCCAGGGCGGGACTCCGCCGGACGCCTCCGGGCCGACCCTGGACGATCTGCGCCGCCGGGTGGCCGAGGAGCAGGACCATCCCCGGTACGGCAGCGGTGCGGCGATCGTCTGCGACCGGCTGGTCCGCATATTCACCGCGGACGGGGTGGAGGTCCAGGCCCTCCAGGGCCTTGACCTGCTGGTCGCCCCGGGGGAGCTGATGGCGCTGGTGGGCGCGTCCGGAAGCGGGAAGTCCACCCTGCTGCAGATCCTGGCCGGACTGGACGTCCCCACGGCGGGCACGGCCACGGTGGCCGGGCACGACCTGATGGCCATGAGATCCGCCGAGCGCCTGCGCTACCGGCGTGAGGCCGTGGGCTTCGTCTGGCAGCAGACCGCCCGCAATCTGCTGCCGTTCCTGACCGCCGCGCAGAATGTCGCCCTGCCCATGCAGCTGAGCGGTACCGCGGGCGGCGTCGCCACCAGGGGCGGGCGGGCCCGGCGGCGCGCCCGCGAGGAACGGACCGGGCAGCTGCTGGAGCTGCTGGGGATCGGCCACTGCCGCGACCGCAGACCGGCGGAGCTGTCCGGCGGCGAGCAGCAGCGGACGGCGATAGCGGTGGCCCTGGCGAACCAGCCGGCGGTGCTGCTGGCCGACGAGCCCACCGGGGAGCTGGACTCCGAGACGGCCGCCGATGTCTTCGGCGCCTTCCGGACGGTCAACGACGAGCTCGGCACCACGGTCGTGATCGTCACCCATGACCCCATGGTCGCGGGCGAGGTCCGGCGCACCGTCGCCATCCGGGACGGCCGGACCAGCTCCGAGGTGCTGCGCCGAATAGCGCTGGACGCGGACGGTCAGGAGTCGGTGGTCGAGCGGGAGTACGCCACCCTGGACCGTTCCGGGCGGGTGCAGCTGCCGCGGGAGTTCGTCGAGGCACTGGGCCTGGAGCACCGGGTCGGCCTGGAGCTGGAGCCGGACCACGTCCAGGTCTGGCCGGACAACTGACACCGCCGCGGTTCGGCGCCGCCCGGGGGAGGCTTCCGTCAGTGCCGGTGCGGCACCGGCGGCCGCCCTCCGGGCGCCCGGTCCCCATCCGTCCTGAGGACGGGGCGCCCCTGGGGCTGCACCGTATGGCACAGCAGAACGCAGCGGAACGCAAGGGAACGCGAGGGAACGCAGGGGCCACAAGGAAAGGCGACCCGACCCGTCCCGTGAACGGCCTGCCCGCCGCCGACGGCCGCCGTCCGCTCAAGCCGTCGCAACCACCCGGAGGCCGAGCCGCGCCTGCGGGTGGCCTCCTCGATGCGGTACCGCTGAGCTGCGCAGCAGGCCCAATCCGGCGGGCCGGTCGGGTGGCCCGGTCCAGTGCCGCCGGCCGGTGCCCCTGTCCGGGCGGTTCGCACCGGGCGGGAACCGCCGCAGAGGCCCTAGGCTCAGGACGGGCGGGTAACCGGTAACCGGGGCAGAACGGAGGGGCGATCGCTGTGGACATGCCGGCAGCACCGCGTGAGGGGCGCGTCAGCCGACCCGAGGTGCGGCTCGCCCGCAGAGGGTTCACCGACCCCGCGACCGCACTGCGCCTGCTGGGGGACGCAGCGCTGGGCGGTCTGTCGGGCGACACCGTGCTGCTGGACTCCCTGGCCGCGACCGCCGATCCGGACCTGGCCCTGCTGGGCCTGTCCCGGCTGGCCGAGGCCCTGGGCACGGAGGAGCGCCGCCGGCTGCTGGACACCCTCACCACCTCCAAGCCGCTGCGCGACCGGCTGCTGGGAGTGCTCGGCGCCTCCACCGCGCTCGGCGACCACCTGGCCCGCCACCCCGCCGACTGGCACGCCCTGGTCACCTTCGAGGTCCGGGACATGCATCCCGGCCCGGAGGACTTCCTGGCCGCGCTGCGCGACGCCCAGCGCCACCGGGGCACCGCCGACCCTGCCGACGCCCTGCGGATCGGCTACCGCCGCTGCCTGCTGGCCATCGCGGCCAGGGACATCACCGGCTCCGCCGACCTGGTGCAGACCGCCGCGGAACTGGCCGACCTGGCGGGTGCCACCCTGCGTACCGCGCTGGAGATCGCCGCGGACGAGGACCCGGAGGCGGCCCGCGCCTGCCGGCTGGCCGTGATCGGGATGGGCAAGTGCGGCGGCCGGGAGCTGAACTATGTCTCCGACGTCGATGTGATCTTCGTTGCGGAGCCCGCCGGTGAGGAGGACGAGCAGCAGGCGCTGAAGTCGGCCACCCGGCTGGCCTCCCGCATGATGCGGCTCTGCTCCGACACCACCGGTGAGGGCACCATCTGGCCGGTGGACGCCAACCTCCGCCCCGAGGGCCGCAACGGCCCGCTGGTCCGCACCCTGGCCAGCCATCTCGCCTACTACCAGCGCTGGGCCAAGACCTGGGAGTTCCAGGCGCTGCTGAAAGCCCGCCCGGTGGCCGGCGACGCCGAGCTCGGCCAGGAGTACCTGGCGGCCCTCACCCCCCTGGTCTGGAAGGCCTCCGAGCGGGAGAACTTCGTCCCCGACGTCCAGCAGATGCGCCGCCGGGTGGTGGACTCCATCCCCAGCGGTGAGGTCGACCGCGAACTCAAGCTCGGCCCCGGCGGCCTGCGCGACGTGGAGTTCTCCGTCCAGCTGCTGCAGCTGGTGCACGGCCGCACCGACACCACCCTGCGCAGCGGCAACACCCTCAAGGCGCTGGGGGAGCTCTCCGCGGGTGGCTATGTGGGCCGTACCGACGCCGCGGCCCTCGACGACGCCTACCGCTTTCTGCGGAACCTGGAGCACCGCATCCAGCTGTTCCGGATGCGCCGCACCCATCTGCTGCCGCGCGACCCCGCCGAGCTGCGGCGACTCGGGCGTTCGCTCGCCGGGATCTACGACTGGGACGGCCGCACGGACCCGGTGGCGGAGCTGGACCGGGCCTGGAAGCGGCACGCCATGGAGGTTCGCCGGCTCCATGAGAAGCTCTTCTACCGCCCGCTGCTGGACGCCGTCGCCCGTCTCGCGCCGGGCGAGACCGGCCTCAGCCCGCAGGCGGCCCGCGCCCGGCTGGAGGCCCTCGGCTATGCGGACCCCGCCGCCGCGCTGCGCCATCTGTCGGCCCTTGCCTCCGGGGTGAGCCGCAAGTCGGCCATCCAGCGGACCCTGCTCCCGGTGCTGCTCGGCTGGTTCGCGGACTCCGCAGACCCCGACGCCGGGTTGCTCAACTTCCGCCGGGTCTCCGACGCGCTCGGCGCCACCCCCTGGTATCTGCGGCTGCTCCGTGACGAGGGCGCCACGGCCGAGTACCTGGCCAGGGTCCTCTCCGCCGGCCGGCTCGCCCCCGACCTGCTGCTGCGCGCCCCCGAGGCGGTCGCCATGCTGGGCGACCCGGAGGGGCTGGTGCCTCGCGGCCGGGCCGCCCTCCAGCAGGAGGTGCTGGCCGCCGTCGGCCGCGCCGCCACCGCTGCGGACGGGGTCGCCGCCGCGCGCTCGGTGCGCCGCCGGGAACTCTTCCGTACCGCAGCCGCCGATCTGCTGGGCCGTCTCTCCGACGACCCCGGCACGGCGGTGGACGTGGCCGGTGACGCCCTGAGCGACCTCAACGCAGCCACCCTGTCCGGCGCCCTGCAGGCCGCGGTCGACGGCTGGCAGGCCGCGGCGGGCGAGCCGCTGCCCACCCGGATCGCGGTCATCGCCATGGGACGCTTCGGCGGCCATGAGCTGGGCTACGGCTCCGACGCCGACGTGCTCTTCGTCCACGACCCGCTGCCGGGCGCCGACGACGCGGCGGCCGCGGACGCCGCCCGCGCCGTCTGCAACGAGCTGCGCACCCTGCTGGCCGCACCCTCCACCGAACCGCCGCTGCTGGTCGACGCGGACCTGCGGCCGGAGGGACGGCAGGGGCCGCTGGTGCGCACCCTGGCCTCGTACGCGGCCTACTACCGGCGGTGGTCGCACGCCTGGGAGAGCCAGGCGCTGCTGCGCGCCGAGGCGGTGGCCGGCGACACGGCGCTGGGGGAGCGGTTCCGGGAGCTGATCGACCCGCTGCGCTATCCCGCCTCCGGGGTGGACGAGGCAGATCTGCGGGAGATCCGCAGGATCAAGGCCAGGGTGGAGGCGGAGCGGCTGCCGCGCGGGGCCGACCCCACCACCCACACCAAGATCGGCCGCGGCGGGCTGGCCGATGTGGAGTGGACGGTGCAGCTGCTGCAGCTGCAGTACGCCCACAGCGTCCCCGGACTGCGTACCACCCGGACCCGGGCGGCACTGTCCGCTGCTGTGGAGGCGGGGCTGGTCGACGGAGAGGACGCGGCGGTGCTGGACGCCGCCTGGGTGCTGGCCACCCGGGTGCGCAACGCGGTGATGCTGGTCCGCGGCCGGCCGGGCGACTCCTTCCCCGGTGACGCCCGGGAGCTGGGCGGGGTGGCCCGCTATCTGGGCTTCGGCGAGGGTCACGCCGGGGAGATGGTCGACCACTACCGCCGTACGACCCGTCGTGCCCGGGCCGCGGTGGAGCGGATCTTCTACGGCTGAGCCGGCTCTCGGTGGGGCCGCGCAGGTCGGGGGAGCGCTGGTTGGGGGAGCGCGGGCGGCCGCTCGGGGAAGTGTGGGCGGCGGCGCCCGTGGGCGGCCTCGACCGCCGGTGGCCGGGGGACGGATCGCGCCGCGCCGGTGCGGTGAGCCAGGTGGCCCGGTCGCCTGGGGGTTCAGCGGCTGCCGGCGGGAACCTTGGACTCTCCGCCGGCCGGCCTGGGCAGCAGCGGCCGGAGCGAGGCGGGCCGGTGCGGGTGCGGCAGCTGGGGCAGATGGAAGGCCCAGCGGTGGTAGAGCAGACGGGAACTGGCGAAGCCCACGGCGAGGCAGGCGATGCCCCCTATCGCGTCCATGAAGAAGTGGTTGGCCGTGGAGACGATCACGGTCAGCGTCGCCAGGGGGTAGAGCAGCCCCAGGACCCGCAGCCACCGGTGCCTGGTGAGGAAGGCGATGGTCACCCCGCACCACAGCGACCAGCCGATGTGCATGGAGGGCATGGCCGCGTACTGGTTGGAGACATGGGCCATGTCGCCTGAGGCCATGGAGCCCCAGGTGTGGTGCACCTTGACGGTGTCCACGAAGTTCGCCCCGGCCAGCAGCCGGGGCGGGGCCAGCGGGTAGAAGTAGTACCCGAGGAGCGCGATCCCGGTGGTCACGAAGAGTGCGGTGCGCACGGCGGAGTACCGGCCGGGATGCCTGCGGAAGACCCACACCAGCACCGCGATGGTGATGATGAAGTGCAGCGTGGCGTAGTAGTAGTTCATGCCGGTGATCAGCCAGGTCGCCGAGTTCACCGTGTGGTTGATGCTCTTCTCCACCGCGATGCCGAGGTGGTGCTCCAGGCTCCACACCTGCCGTGCGTTCTGCTGGGCGGAGGCCTCCTGCTCGGGAACCGCGTTGCGGATCCGGGAGTACACCCAGTAGCTGACCCCGATCAGCAGCAGTTCGAACCAGAGCCGGGGCCTGCGGGGGAAGTGCCGCAGTTCGCTCAGCCGCGCCCGGAGGGCGTGCCTGGTGGCGGTGGTCTCGCGGATTCCGTCACTGCCGTTCTGACCAGCGACGGAACCGGCGGGACGCACCGCTTCGGCGCCCGTTGCGCCGGCTGCGTGGATCTCGGTCGGTTCCCCCATGGGGGAGTAGTCTGCCAGACGCTCCGGTGCCCCCCGATCATCCCCTGGTGGGGGATTCTTCACCCGGTGTCCCTCTCGGGGCTGAGGGAGGGCCGCTGTCGCGGGTAGGGGGTCCGGGGTTGAGGCCATGTGCTCCATTGTCACCCGGGTGCACCACTGGCCACACTCGTCATCGCACATCCCATCGGGTGGCGAACGAAGTGGCGCCCGCCGGAAGCCAGGAACTCCGACGGGCCGCCGTTCTCCGTGTGCGGCCCCCGACCCTCACCGGGGAGCCCGCAGTGCGCTTCCTCCGGCTGCCGCCGGGCCGCCCGGCCAAAGCGGGGTCAGGGCGTCCGGGCGATCGGCGGCGGTGCGAGCGGAGTGCGCAGCACGACCTTGCCCTCCGTGCAACGGCGGAGTCAAGACTTCGGTTGCAACACTTTCAGCATCTTGCTGAAACGGATTACAAGCCACTACGGTCCTGCCACCATCCCGCTGTAGAGCCGTACAGGGAGTGCACCCGTGGCCGCATCGCCCGCGCAGCCCAGACCCACCGCCCCGAGAAGGCCCGGCCGCGCGGCCGTGCTGCTCGCGGCCTCGCTCATCGCCTCGACCCTGGGAGCCGTGCCTGCCGCGTACGCCGCCGCCCCGGCCGCCGCCGCACCGCCGGCCCCGCCGTCGGACGCCGCGCTGGCGAAGACCGCCGCGCGGCACGACCTCACCCGGGAGCAGTTCTACTTCGTCCTGCCCGACCGCTTCGCCAACGGCTCCAAGGCCAATGACCAGGGCGGCATCACCGGAGGGCGGCTGGACAACGGCTTCGACCCCTCCGACAAGGGCTTCTACCACGGTGGCGACCTGGGCGGCCTGATCGACAAGCTGGACTACATCCAGGGGCTGGGCACCACCGCGATCTGGATGGCGCCGATCTTCAAGAACCGGCCCGTCCAGGGCACCGGTGACAGCGCCTCGGCCGGCTACCACGGCTACTGGATCACCGACTTCACCCAGGTCGATCCGCACTTCGGTACCAACGACCAGCTCAAGGAGCTGATCCGCAAGGCGCACGCCCGGGGCATCAAGGTCTTCTTCGACGTCATCACCAACCACACCGCCGACGTCATCGACTACAGCGAGAAGACCTACACCTACCGCTCCAGCGGTGCCTACCCCACGCTGGACGCCGCCGGCGCCCCCGTGCACGAGACCGCGCTCGCCGACGCCAACGCGGCCCAGGGCACCTCCGACTGGCCGCAGGTCACCAAGGACTCCTTCGCCTACACGCCGACCTATGACTCCGCCGCCGACGCCAGGGCGAAGACGCCGTCCTGGCTCAACGACGTCACCATGTACCACAACCGGGGCGACTCCACCTTCGCCGGCGAGTCCGGCACCGAGGGCGACTTCTCCGGCCTGGACGACCTGGACACCCAGAACCCCAGAGTGGTCAAGGGCATGGAGGAGATCTACGAGCACTGGGTGAAGGAGGCCGGCGTCGACGGCTTCCGCATCGACACGGTGAAGAACGTCAACATGGCGTTCTGGACCCAGTGGGCGACCGCGCTGAAGCAGTACGCCACCCGGCAGGGCAACAAGAAGTTCTTCATGTTCGGCGAGGTCTACGACTCGGACCCGGCCAACACCTCGCCGTACGTCACCAAGGGCAAGCTCCAGGCCACCCTGGACTTCCCCTTCCAGAGCGCCGCCCGCAGCTATGTCTCCCAGGGCGGCTCGGCCCAGGGCCTCGCCCAGCTGTACGGGCAGGACTACCGGTACACCACCGCCGACACCGACGCCCACGAACTGCCGACCTTCCTCGGCAACCACGACATGGGCCGCTTCGGCAGCTTCCTGCAGAGCGACAACAAGGACGCCTCCGCCGCCGACCTGCTGAAGAAGGAACAGCTCGCCAATGAGCTGCAGTTCCTCACCCGCGGCCAGCCGGTGGTCTACTACGGCGACGAGCAGGGCTTCACCGGCGACGGCGGCGACAAGGACGCCCGCCAGGACATGTTCGCCTCCAAGGTGTCCTCCTACAACGACGACACCGTGCTCGGCGGCAGCAGCGGCTCCCAGGACCGCTACGGCACCGGCGGCCCGCTCTACCGCTCCATCGCCGACCTGGCCGCGCTCCGCAAGGCCAACCCGGCGCTGGAGGACGGCGCCCAGATCCAGCGCTACGCCGCCGACGGCCCGGGTGTCTACGCCTTCTCCCGGATCGACGCCGCGCAGCAGGTCGAGTACGTGGTCGCGGTCAACAATGCCGACACCGCCAAGACCGTCACCCTGGACACCTTCTCCGCCGGGATGCGCTTCGGCGAGCTCTACCCCTCCGCGTCCGGTGCCACCGTCACCAGCGGCGCCGACAAGAAGATCACCGTCACCGTGCCGGCGGGCGCCGCCGTGGTCTACCGGGCCGAGGGCAAGGTCGCCGCCCCGGCCGCCGCCCCCGACATCACCGTGCAGCTCCCCGCCGAAGGCTCCACCGGGACCGTCACCGTGGGCGCCGACGTCTCCGGCGGCGGCTTCGACAGGGTCACCTTCGCCGCCCAGATCGGCAACGGCGCCTGGCAGACCCTGGGCACCGCGGACAGCGGTTCCCGCGGCGCAGCCGCCGATGTCACCTACAAGGTCACCCAGAACCTCTCGGCGGTCGCCCCCGGCACCACCGTCCGCTACAAGGCGGTGGTCCAGGACTCCGCGGGCCGGCTGCGCTCCGCCACCGGCAGCTTCACCACCGGAGCCCCCGCGCCGGAGACGGGCACCGGGACCGGTGCCGCGGCCTCCTACACCTACGCGATCGTGCACTACAAGCGTGAGGACGGCGACTACGACGGCTGGAACCTCTACACCTGGGGCGACATCGCCGACGGCGAGTCCACCACCTGGCCGGACGGCCACGCCTTCACCGGCCGCGACGCCTACGGCGCCTTCGCCTACGTCAGGCTGAAGCCCGGCGCCTCCACCGTCGGCTTCGTGGTGGAGAAGAACGGCACCAAGGACTGGGACGGCGACCGCACCATCGACCTGTCCAAGGGCCCCGAGGTGTGGGTCACCCAGGGCAGCGGCGACGTCGCCACCACCGACCCGGCCCCGGCCCCCCAGGACAGGACCAAGGCCGTCATCCACTACCACCGGGCCGACGGGAACTACGACGGCTGGGGCCTGCACGTCTGGACCGGGGCCGCCACCGGCACCGACTGGGGCAGCCCGCTGCAGCCGGTCCGCAAGGACGCCTTCGGGGACGTCTTCGAGGTCCCGCTGGCCGACGGCGCCACCTCGCTCAGCTACATCGTCCACAACGGCGACACCAAGGACCTGCCCAGAGACCAGTCGCTGGACCTGAACGGCACCGGCCACGAGGTCTGGATCAACGGCGGCCAGGACGGCTACATCCTTCCGCAGACCGGCGGCAAGGGCGCCGACCTGGACATCACCGCGGCCAAGGCGCAGTGGATCGACGCCTCGACGCTGGCCTGGAAGACCGACGTCCCGGCGAGCGGCAGCACCGAGCTGGTCTACGACCCCGCGGGCGGCCTCAGCGTCGCCGACGGCAAGCTCAGCAAGGACGGCTACTGGATCCGGCTCAACCCCAGGGCCGGCGGCCTCACCGACGCCCAGCTCGCCAAGCACCCCGAGCTGAAGGGCTACAGCGCCTTCACCGTCGACCCCCGCGACGCCTCCCGGATCACCCTCGCCCTGCGCAGCCAGCTGGTCGCCACCCAGCGCTCCGCCTCCGGCGCGCTCACCGCCGCCACCGGGGTGCAGATACCCGGCGCCCTGGACGACCTCTATGCGACGGCCGCGGCCAAGGCGCAGCTCGGCCCGGTGGTCGGCCACGGCAGGGTGACGCTCTCGCTCTGGGCGCCCACCGCGCAGTCGGTGAGCGTCAAGCTGTACGACCGGGCCACCGGCGGCACCCCGCAGACGGTGCCGCTCAAGCGCGACGACGCCACCGGCGTCTGGTCGGTGACCGGACCCGCCTCCTGGAAGGGCAGGTACTACCTCTACCAGGTGAAGGTCTGGGCGCCCTCGGTGCAGCAGATCGTCACCAACGAGGTCACCGACCCCTACTCGGTGGCCCTGTCCACCGACTCCGAGCGCAGCCTGGTCGCCGACCTCGCCGACCAGGCCCTGAAGCCGGCCGGCTGGGACACCGACAAGGCCCCCAAGGCCGTCAAGCCCACCCAGCAGCAGATCCAGGAGCTGCACGTCCGCGACTTCTCGGTGGCCGACTCCACTGTCCCCGCCGACGAGCGCGGCACCTACCTGGCCTTCACCCGGTCGCAGTCGGCCGGGATGCAGCACCTGAAGGCGCTGGCCAAGGCCGGTGTCACCACCGTCCACCTGCTGCCGACCTTCGACATCGCCACCATCCGGGAGAACCGGGCCGAGCAGAAGCTCCCCGCCTGCGACCTGCAGGCCCTGGCCGCCGACAGCGACCAGCAGCAGGAGTGCGTGGCGGCGGTCCAGGCCGACGACGCCTACAACTGGGGCTACGACCCGTACCACTACACGGTCCCGGAGGGGTCGTACGCGACCGAGACCAACGGCACGGCCCGCACGGTGCAGTTCCGGCAGATGGTGCAGGCGCTGCACAAGGCCGGGCTGCGGGTGGTGCTGGACGTGGTCTACAACCACACCGCCGCCTCCGGCCAGGCCGACCATTCGGTGCTGGACAAGGTCGTCCCGGGCTACTACCAGCGGCTCTCCGCCAGCGGCGCGGTGACCACCGACAGCTGCTGCGCCGACACCGCGCCCGAGCACGCCATGATGAACAAGCTGGTGGTGGACTCGGTCGTCACCTGGGCCAAGCAGTACAAGGTGGACGGCTTCCGCTTCGACCTGATGGGCATCGACCCCAAGCAGACCATGCTGGACGTCAAGTCCGCGCTGGCGGAGCTGACCCCCGCCAGAGACGGCGTCGACGGGAAGAACGAGTTCCTCTACGGCGAGGGCTGGAACTTCGGCGTGGTCGCCAATGACGCCCGCTTCGTCCAGGCCACCCAGGCCAACATGGCCGGTACCGGGATCGCGACCTTCAACGACCGCATCCGCGACGCCGCTCGCGGCGGTAACTTCCAGCTGTCCTCCGCGCCGCAGCAGGGCTTCGCCTCGGGTCTGTACACCGACCCCAACGGCAGCGCCGACAACGGCACCCCCGCCGAGCAGAAGGCCCGGCTGCTGCACGAGATGGACCAGGTGAAGATCGGCCTCACCGGCAACCTGGCCGACTACGCCTTCACCGACACCACGGGCACCAGGACCACCGGCGCCGGCGTCGACTACAACGGCTCGCCCACCGGCTACGCCGCCCAGCCCGGCGAGGCGGTGGAGTACGTGGACGCCCACGACAACACCGACCTCTACGATGCGCTCGTCTACAAGCTGCCCGTCGGCACCTCGCCGGCGGACCGTGCCCGGATGCAGGCCCTGGCGCTGGCCACCACCGCGCTGGCCCAGGGGCCGGGCTTCGCCCAGGCCGGCAGCGACCTGCTGCGCTCCAAGTCGCTGGACTCCAACTCCTTCGACTCCGGTGACTGGTTCAACGCCATCCACTGGGACTGCCGGGACGGCAACGGCTTCGGCCGCGGTCTGCCGATGGCGGCCGACAACCAGTCGATGTGGCCGACCGCCAAGTCGCTGCTGGCGAACCCGGCGCTGCAGCCGGGCTGCGACGCCATCGAGGGGGCCGGCGGGCAGTACCAGCAGTTCCTGCAGATCAAGCAGTCCTCGCCGCTGTTCTCCCTGGACACCACGGCGCAGGTGCAGCAGCGGCTGTCCTTCCCGCTCTCCGGCACCGCCGGGGAGACCCCGGGTGTGATCACCATGCACCTGGACGGCACCGGGCTGGCCGGGGCCGAGAAGGGGATCACGGTGGTCTTCAACGCCACCCCGCAGACCCAGCGGCAGACGGTGGCGGCGCTGGCGGGCAGCCGGCAGAGCCTGCACCCGGTGCAGGCGGGCGGCGGTGACCCGGTGGTCAAGCAGTCGTCCTTCGACGCCGCCGCCGGCACCTTCACCGTCCCGGCGCGCACCGTGGCGGTGTTCGTCCAGCAGTAGGGACATTCGTCCAGCAGTAGGGACAGCAGCGGGGTCCAGGCCCGGCACCCTCCCAGGGGTGCGGGGGACCGAGCACACGGCCGTACGCCTCACCGGAGGCGGGCCGTGCGGTTCCCCGCACCCCGCCGGGCGTGGCACGGCCGGGCGCGGTGAGTGAACCGAAACGCCCCGGCAACATGAAACATGCGGGAAACACAGCTGTGCGCGACCGGTAACCCCCACCGGCGACGCTTCCCCGGACGACCGGCATCGGGCCCACCCTTCCGAGCCGCGCCGAACGGGAAGGTGACCTATCGACATGCCGACCGGAATAGACACCGGTGACACCGCCTGGCTGCTGGCCAGCACCGCACTCGTCCTGCTGATGACCCCCGGCCTCGCCCTCTTCTACGGCGGCATGGTACGTACCAAGAGCGTGCTCAACATGATCATGATGAGCTTCGCCTCCATCGCCGTGGTCACCGTGGTGTGGCTGCTGGCCGGCTACACCCTCGCCTTCGGACCGGACATGGGCGGCTGGGGCCTGCTGGGCGGCCTCCAGCACCTCGGTATGCGCGGCATCACCCCCACCAGCGTCACCGGCCATGTGCCGACCCTGCTCTTCGCCGCCTTCCAGCTCACCTTCGCCGTGATCACCGTCGCCCTGATCAGCGGCGCCATCGCCGACCGGGCCCGGTTCGGGGCGTGGGTGGCCTTCACCGCGGTCTGGACGCTGCTGGTGTACGTGCCCGTGGCGCACTGGGTCTTCTCGCCCGGCGGCTGGATCCTGCACCGGCTGGGGGCCCTGGACTTCGCCGGCGGCACCGTGGTGGAGGTCAACTGCGGCGCCTCGGGCCTGGCGCTGGCCCTGCTGCTGGGGCCCCGGCTCGGCTTCCGCAAGGAGGCCATGCGGCCGCACAACCTGCCCCTGGTGCTGCTGGGCGCGGGTCTGCTGTGGTTCGGCTGGTTCGGCTTCAACGGCGGCTCCGCGCTGGGCGCCAACGGACTGGCCGCCGCCGCCCTGATGAACACCCAGGCGGCCGGCTGCACCGGCCTGCTGGGCTGGCTGATGGTGGAGAAGCGCCGCGACGGCCATGCCACCACCCTGGGCGCCGCCTCGGGCGCGGTGGCGGGCCTGGTCGCCATCACGCCCTCCTGCGGCTCGGTGGACATCCTGGGGGCGCTGCTGATCGGGCTGGCCGCGGGCGTGGTCTGCTCGTACGCGGTGAGCTGGAAGTACCGGCTGGGCTACGACGACTCCCTGGACGTGGTCGG